>NZ_JAYXKP010000010.1:0-74263 GCF_036039175.1 Marinilactibacillus sp. XAAS-LB27
CGCGTTGTCGCAGGTTCGAGCCCTGCTTGCGGAGTTTTTTTGTACCCTCAAATAGGAAAAACAGGGTGGTTAAAATTGACCACGCAAAAAGCAGTCGTCCATAAAATTGGACAACTGCTTTTTTTATTGGATTATTTATTTAGCTGTTTCATGAAAATGATAAATTAGGTCTTCATTTTCAAAATCAAAGTCGATTTCTAGATCATAGCCATTAAAGAACCAATCATCTTCTTTACCTGCAAAGTAGGTTATTCCATTGACTTCTTGTTTCGCTAAAGGTTCACCTTCAAGTTCATCCACGGTTAAACCTACTGAAAAACCTTCATGAACTTCTGTATTACCATAAGTTTTTCCGAAGAAGCGTATAGCCCTTCCGTTATCTAGTGAAAATTCATCTTCAAACCATTGAATGGCATTATCTGTTAGTTCTAATTTAATATCACCACTCCTCTCTATATCCTATCATAATCTAATAAGAGGCGGCTGTCTTCCTTTTTTACTCTTAAATTAGACGATTCTGAGTAAACCAATTATTATGAAGATAGTGCTTGCGCTACTGCTTCTTCTAATGTAGTTTCTTTGTCAATCAATCGTTCAATGTCGGTATGGGTTTGTTCAATGTCGCCTTTTTCTATAGCATCGTATAGAGAAGCTGTGAACTGAGCTCCAGGTTCGCTAAGGCCGATAGAGGTAAAATAGTCTACTGCTTCATTTTTTGAAACTGCTTTATATTGAACTTCTTTTTCACTGATTTTACTCATGGTATCTGCAAGTTCTTGGAAAGACCAAGTTGATGAAGCTGCAAGATCAATTATCTGATTTTTAAAATTATCGTTCAGGAGCAATTGAGCAGTAGCTTTTGCTATATCATTTCTACTAGAGGTATTCAGTCTTCCAGAACCTGTATTTGAAACAAGCTTCCCTGATTTAACGGACTCTTTAAGTGAAGGATTAATAAATACTTCTGTATATAAAGGGTTTCTAATAAAGGTATAATCAAGTCCAGAAACTTTAATTATTGCTTCTGTTGCAACATGTAATTTAGCTAGAGATATTGTTGAATGATCTGCATTTGAAATACTAGTATAGTAAATATGAGAAACCCCAGCATCTCGGGCAGCTCTTACAACCGTAGCGTGTTGAACGGTTCTTTCCATGTCATCGTTACTTGGGCTAGAAATAAATAGAAGCTTATCGATTCCTTGAAAAGCATTGACTAGCGACGGTAAGTCATTATAGTCACCATAACGCACTTCGATGTCAGTAGAAAGCTGGCTTTTAGCTTTGTCTTCGTTTCGAACAACTGCTACAAGCGTGTCGTTTACTTTATGATTCAGTAATTCTTCAAGAACTTTGTTTCCTAAGTGTCCGGTCGCTCCAGTAATGGCAATTGTCATAATGTAGTCCTCCAATTAATTGTTTTACGTACTTTTAATAAGTAAATCTAGTTTCATTCTAATTGTAATACAAGCCGAAGTCAATGTGTAAAAAACTATACAGGATAGAAACGGTTTTGGTAAGATAAGTTCAGAATGAAAATTGGAGGATAGTAATCTATGACGAACATTGTGATTGCTTCTGATTCTTTTAAAGGAAGTGCTGATTCTAAAAAAGTAGCTGAGCAAATCGCTAAGGGGATCAAGCGTGTTTCAACAGATGTATCTATTTCTGAATATGTTATTGCTGACGGCGGAGAAGGAACGGTTGAAGCTATTATAGGAATGATCGGCGGGGCCTATCACTATGCAGTAGTCAGAAATCCATATGGTGAGAAAGTAAATGCCATGTTTGGTATGATTGACAAGGAGACAGCTATTATTGAAATAGCAGAAGCGAGTGGATTGCAATACCGAGAGTCAGATAGCGATCCTGGGATATCTTCGACTTACGGCACCGGTGAATTGATACGAGCAGCTTTGGATATAGGAGCGAAGCACATATATATAGGATTGGGTGGTAGTGCAACGATTGATGGTGGTGCTGGAATGGCACAAGCACTTGGAATAAAATTACTAGACCAAGCTGGCGTTGATATTGGCTATGGTGTGAAAGAACTTGAGCGCTTAGATAGAGTAGATTATAGTCAGATAGATACTAGAATTGCCAAAGTTCGTTTCAGTGTATTGTCTGATGTGACCAATCCATTAACAGGTCAAAATGGTGCTACAGCTGTATTTGGTCCTCAAAAGGGTGTTCAGGAATCAGACATCAAACGGTTTGATGAGTTATTAAAGCAATACGCAGATATAATAGAAAAAGAAACCAATCATCGTTATCAAAATGCTCCGGGATCAGGTGCTGCTGGGGGCTTGGGTTTTGCTTTACAAGCATTTTGTAATGCTAAACTTACGAGTGGAATAGAAGAAGTTCTGAAGCTGATCAAGTTAGAAGAGGATTTAAAGAAAGCAGATCTTGTGATAACGGGTGAAGGAAATATGGACGGCCAGTCTGTGCAAGGGAAAGCCCCAGTCGGCGTTGCACGTTTAGCTAAGAAATACGGCTTACCCGTCATCGCAATTGTTGGTGGACGAGAACAAGACTTGTCGAAAATCTATCATAGCGGGATTGATTTGGTCATTGATACGGTTAATCGGCCGATGACCTTACAAGAAGCCATTATTGATGTAGAGGCGTTACTGATTGAAGCAGGGGAAACAGCCTTTAGAGCGTACCAATTAGGAGCAAAAAATAAAAAGTAGAGGAAGTTTATATGAAAACTGAAAAAGCGAAAATGATAGCTGGAGAATTATACAACCCAGGTGATGAAGAATTGGTGAAAGCAAGAGTACGAGCGCACACGTTGTCTAAAGAATACAATCAATTACCAGTGGAACAGGAAAGAACTGAAATGATTAAGGAGATTTTCGGAGGGACCGGTGAAAGGTTACACGTAGAACCGGGGTTAAGAATAGATTATGGATTTAACGTGAGTGTAGGAGAAAGATTCTATGCAAACTTTGACTTGGTATTACTGGATACTTGTCCTATTGCTGTAGGCGACAATGCCATGTTTGGACCAAGAGTTAGCCTTGTGACACCTGAACATCCGCTAGATCCAGTAGAACGGAATTCAGGTGTTGAATTCGGGCGACCGATTACAATTGGAGATAATTGCTGGATTGGTTCGGATGCAACGATTATAGGGGGTGTCACGTTAGGCGATAATGTCGTTGTTGGCGCAGGATCCGTTGTTACAAAATCCTTTGGAGACAACGTCGTAATAGCTGGAAATCCGGCTCGTATAATCAAAAAAATTGAGAATAAGTCTTCATAAACTTTTTTATCATTCTTTTAGAGTTTGGTCACTGTGCACAAAAGCTTCTTTCTTATTTGTGCACTTTAACGTAGAACTATAAAACCGTTTACATTAGAATGAACTATGTAAAGAAGGATAGCAGAAAATATAAAACTCAAAGAGGAATGGTGAATAAAATGGTAGAAATCGCATTGAAAAATATTTATAAGAGTTATGATAATTCAGAAGATTATGCAGTATCAGACTTTGATATGAGAATTAAAGATCGCGAGTTCATCGTATTTGTTGGACCATCTGGTTGTGGTAAATCTACAACACTACGTATGATTGCTGGACTTGAAGAAATCTCAGAAGGCGAATTATGGATTGGCGATACATTGATGAATGATGTGGCACCTAAAGACCGTGATATCGCAATGGTATTCCAAAACTACGCATTATATCCACATATGACTGTTTTTGATAACATGGCTTTTGGTCTTAAATTACGTAAATATAAAAAAGACGAAATCAAGAAACGTGTAGATAATGCTGCTGAGATCTTAGGTCTTACTCCATTACTTGATCGTAAACCAGCTGCATTATCAGGTGGACAACGTCAACGTGTTGCCTTGGGACGTGCGATTGTACGTGATGCAAAAGTATTCCTTATGGATGAGCCATTATCAAACTTAGATGCTAAGCTACGTGTAGCGATGCGTGCTGAGATTGCGAAACTACACCAACGTTTGAATACGACTTCAATTTATGTAACACATGATCAAACAGAAGCGATGACAATGGCAGATAGAATTGTTATTCTTAAAGACGGATTTATCCAACAAATCGGAACACCTAAAGAAGTTTATGATTTCCCTGTAAATGTTTTTGTTGGTGGATTTATTGGATCTCCTGCTATGAACTTCTTTGATGTAACACTTACTGGAAACAGAATATCAAATGGTAACGGTATGGAAGTTGAAGTTCCAGAAGGTAAACTGAAAATGCTTCGTGAAAAAGGCTATACTGATGGTGCTAAACTTGTCTTCGGTATCCGTCCAGAAGATATTCACAGTGAACAAGTAGCGCTAGATGCTTCTCCAAACACAGTAATTACTTCTAAAGTTGCGGTTTCTGAGTTACTTGGAGCTGAAACAATGTTGTACTCTGAGATAGGTGGAGTGGAATTTGTCGCTAGAGTAGATGCGCGTGACTACCATAAACCAGGTGAAAATGTAGATTTAGCTTTCGCTATGGGTAAATCACACTTCTTTGATACTGAAACACAAAACGTTATCCGTTAAGCATATAGATAAGATAAAGATCTTCTCCTGAATAACTTACAGGAGAAGGTCTTTTTTATTGAATTCTGGATATAAAACTTACAGAAGTATAAGGAAAAATTTCTGTAGTTTTTGTGAAAAATTGAGCGATTAAGGGCTGTATAAATGTATAAACATTCAATTGCTTCTTATTTATTCGCGCTTCCTTTTATCATCAATTAATTGGTCTTTGGATAGTATAATAACGAGGGGTATCTGAAAGAAAATATAGGTTTTAAGACCCTACCTTTTCATGTAGAATAGGAACAGATGAATTTAGAGGAGAAGAACGAATATGAGCGAACGTGTACGTGGTTTTGAAGTTGTTACAAAATATGAAGGAGAATCGATTGAGCTACCTAATCGAGCTACAAAAGGATCAGCAGGATACGATTTAAAAGCAGCAGTAGATATTGTAGTACCTTCTATATGGAAAGCTTTATTAGAGAATCAAGGCCTTGCTAACTTAATGGAAGGAAACTCTATTAAAGATGAGAATAAAGCTTTTTTGTCGTCAACTTTAGTTCCTACTGGTGTTAAAGCGTATATGCCTGAGCAAGAGTATTTATTATTAGCGAATCGGTCAAGTAACCCGATGAAAAAACAATTAGCACTACCAAATGGAATTGGTATTATTGATGCTGATTATTATGGGAATTCAAGTAACGAAGGAGAAATATTCGTACAATTGATTAATTATGGTTTCGAAGACGTTGAAGTTAAAAAAGGTGACCGTATAGCACAAGGGATATTTACGCCATATGAGGTTATAGATAATGAGGTAAGTGAATTCCAAACTAGAATCGGTGGATTTGGTTCTTCAGGAGAGTAGTAAAGAAACATTACTCATCATGAGAAAGAAATCAGAACGTTCTATGCATATAATGTGAAGATAGCTCGTTTATTACAGCTATATGGTATAATAATAAAATCAGTTATTAAAAGAAAATAGACTGAATTTTTATCCAGAATCATTTATAAGTAAAGGGGTAAACTGATTGGCGAAAAAGAAAGCGACAGTGTTTGTATGTCAGCATTGCGGGTATGAATCACCGAAATATTTAGGGAAATGCCCGAGTTGTGGAACATGGAATCAAATGGTAGAAGAAACGATTCCAGATAAAACGGATAGCAGAAGTAGAGTCTCTTTAAGTGGTAAATCATCTAAAGCAGAAGCTATTACAGACATTACAATTGAAAAAGAAGAACGAGTAAAAACGAAATTAGCTGAATTTAACAGAGTACTTGGTGGTGGCGTAGTGCCAGGGTCATTGGTTTTAATCGGTGGAGATCCGGGGATCGGAAAGTCTACCTTACTACTGCAAGTTGCTGCGCAGTTGAATAACGGTGGAGGAACAGTCCTCTATGTATCTGGAGAAGAAAGTGCTAGTCAGATCAAGATGCGTGCAGAGCGACTGGAACTTCGCGGGACGGACTTTTATCTTTACGCAGAAACGGATTTAAGTTTGATCCAAGAAACCATTGAGAATATTAAACCTGACTATGTAGTGATCGACTCGATTCAAACAATGCATCATCCTAAAATCGATAGTGCTTCAGGAAGTGTCTCTCAAGTTAGAGAGTCAACAGCAACATTACTGCAGCTTGCTAAAATGAATAATATTGCTATTTTTATCGTAGGGCATGTAACAAAAGAAGGAAACATCGCTGGGCCAAGAATGCTTGAGCACATGGTGGACACTGTTTTGTACTTTGAAGGGGAACGTCACCATACTTTCCGTATCTTGAGAGCTGTGAAAAACCGGTTTGGATCTACCAATGAGATTGGTATATTTGAGATGAGAAATGGCGGTCTTGAAGAAGTACTGAATCCTTCTCAACTGTTTTTGGAAGAAAGATTGGCAGGGGCGACGGGGTCATCGGTCGTAGCAGCAATGGAAGGAACTAGACCTATATTGGTGGAGATTCAATCATTGATCTCGCCTACAGTATTCGGTAATGCCAAGCGAACAGCTAGTGGACTGGATTACTCCAGAGTCTCTTTAATTATGGCTGTTTTAGAAAAAAGAGCGGGTTTGCTTTTGCAAAATCAAGATGCTTATTTGAAAGCGGCCGGTGGTGTGAAGTTAGACGAGCCAGCAATTGATCTTTCAATCGCAGTAAGTATCGCTTCTAGTTATAAAGAAAAAGAAACACGAGCAACAGACTGTTTTATCGGTGAAATCGGCTTGACTGGAGAGGTTAGAAGAGTTTCTAAGATTGAACAACGTGTTAACGAAGCCGCAAAACTTGGCTTTAAACGAATTTTTGTGCCTAAAAATAATTTGGACGGATGGACTTTCCCTAAAGGGATTGAACTCATTGGATGCTCGACCATTTCAGAAGTCATTAAAAAAGCATTCAATTAACGATGAGAGGAGGATTTGATGATTACAAATTTGATTATATTAACACTTGTTTTAGTCGGAGGGAGTCTAGGTTATAATTTCTTCCCGGAGCTTATGGATTTTATTCCTTCGGTACCTGCGTGGATCGCAAATCCTATTGTAGGGTTGATTCTTGGTGCAGCTATTTTTTACCTGCTATCTTTCCAAGTAATCAAACCAATTGAACGGTCAATCAAGAAAATGGAAAGTTTTTTCAGTCAACTAAGTGTTGCTTATCTGATTTTTGGTAGTGTGGGTGCGATTATTGGACTTATTCTTGCTATATTGGTTAGTATACCCCTCGCTGCGCTGAACATGATTTTTGTAAGTAATGTTTTACCCTTGATTTTGGCGGTGTTTTCAGCTTATTTCTGTTTCCAAATTGCGACATCTAGGCGAGAAGAAATCCGCCGTCTTTTCACTTCTAGAGCACAAAAACAAGAAGAGAATGGTGTTTTAGAACGTAAAGAAGGCGATTCATTCAGAAGATACAAAGTTCTAGATACAAGCACCATTATAGATGGTCGAATTCTTGATGTTACAAAAGCTGGATTTTTAGAGGGCACGTTTGTCGTTTCACAGCATGTTTTGCAAGAGTTACAGTATATTGCAGATTCTTCAGATAGCCTAAAAAGAGTTCGAGGCAGAAGAGGGCTCGATATATTAAATGCTTTGCAAAAAGAAGAGAAGATTGAAGTGCAAATGGATGATAGTCCTTTACCGGAATCAGATGAAGTAGATATGAAGCTTGTTCACTTAGCTAAAAAGATGGATGGCGTCGTTGTAACCAACGATTACAATTTAAATAAAGTAGCGGAATTTCAAAAAGTGCCTGTATTAAATATTAATGAACTTGCCAATGCCGTAAAACCCGTTGTTATACCTGGTGAAACGATGCGCGTTATGGTCGTTAAGAATGGTACGGAAAGAAGTCAAGGTGTTGCTTATCTGGACGACGGAACGATGGTCGTGGTAGAGGAAGGCCAACATTATATGAATAAATCCGTCACTGTTGTGGTTACAAGTGCCCTACAGACAAATGCCGGGCGAATGATTTTTGCGAAAATGGAACACAGTCAAAAAGGGATCGACGATTGGAAAGAAACAAAGTGAGAAAAACCTATGAAGTCATCTTACTAGGTGCTGGTTCAGGCGTACGATTTGGAAGTCCAGAAAATAAAATTGTAGTGGAACTGAATCAGCGTCCAATTTATGATTATTCGCTGAATCTTTTTTTGAAAGATCATCGATGTGAACACGTCTTATTTGTGATACAAGCTGAAGAACAAGTCGCAATGGAGAACCAGATCAAACAGCTATATGGACAGTTACCTGAAAAGCTTTCGTTTATACAAGGTGGTTCCCAGCGACAATATAGTGTAGAAAAAGGATTAGCAGCATTACGTTTTCCAGAAGAAGGATATGTTTTTGTGCATGATGCAGCCAGACCATTTATCGATTCAGACATGATAGATCAGTTGTTTGAGGCTGTGAAAGTGGATGAAGCCGTTCTGCTGGCAGTCCCTGCTAAAGATACAATCAAAGTTATTCGAAATGGAGAAGTTCATCAAACGCTCCATCGTCCAGTCATTTGGCAAGTTCAAACACCTCAAGCTTATAAAAGTGAATTGTTGATTCGTGCCTACCAGCAAGCAGCGCAGGATGAATACCTCGGGAATGAAGAAGGGGAACTGGTTGAGAGAATCAATCACCCGGTGAAGGCGCTAGAAGGTAAAGATCATAATTTGAAAATTACAACTTCGACTGATTTTATTATAGCAGAGGCATTACTCAAGCATTTGTAGTAAAATAAGATAGATTAAGCCTGAATGATGAAAAGATACTGGGATTTAGCTTCTGTATGTAGCAATTTTTATCTAATCATGTTAAGTTTTAAAGAAGGAACAGCTAGTAGAGCTTTTAAAAAGGAGAGTCTATATGGATAAAAAAGTTCGTGTAAGATATGCACCGAGTCCAACAGGGCATTTGCATATAGGAAATGCGCGTACAGCATTATTTAATTACTTATTTGCCCGTCACCATGGCGGAGAAATGATCATCAGAATTGAAGATACAGATACCAAACGAAACGTAACAAACGGAGAACAAAGCCAACTAGATAACCTGAAGTGGCTAGGGATTGACTGGGATGAAAGTGCAGATGTGGGTGGACCGTATGCACCATACCGTCAATCTGAGCGTAAAGATATTTATGATCCGCTGATTGAACAGTTACTTGCTAGCAATTATGCTTACAAATGTTATTGTACATCTGAAGAGCTGGAAGCAGAACGTGAAGCTCAACGTGCACGTGGGGAAATGCCTCATTATAGTGGGAAATGTGCAAACCTTACCCCAAGTGAGCAAAAAGCCAAAGAAGATGAAGGTATCGTGCCTGTCGTCCGTCTACGTGTTCCTAAAGGAAGCACATACACATTCGATGATATGGTAAAAGGCGACATCACATTTGAATCAGATTCAATCGGAGGAGATTGGGTGATTCGTAAGCGTGACGGTATGCCGACTTACAACTTTGCGGTTGCAGTGGATGATCACTATATGGAAATCTCTCATGTGTTAAGAGGAGACGACCACATTGCGAACACGCCAAAACAAATGATGGTCTACGAAGCGTTTGGTTGGGAGCCACCTATTTTTGGCCACATGACTTTGATCATCAACAGTGAAACAGGTAAGAAACTAAGTAAACGTGACGAAACCATCTTGCAGTTTATTGAGCAGTATCGTGATTTAGGATATTTACCAGAAGCGTTGTTCAACTTTATTACATTGCTTGGCTGGTCTCCTGTGGGCGAAGACGAACTGTTTTCACGCCAAGAATTTATCGATATGTTTGATCACAAGCGTCTGGGAACTTCTCCAGCTGCCTTTGATTCCAAAAAATTGGAATGGATCAGTAATCAGTATTTCAAACAAGAAGACTTGGATGAAGTGACACTTAAAGCTGTTCCTCATCTAGTTAAAGCGGGTTACCTTGAAGAGAACCCAACACCGGAAAAAAGTGAGTGGGTTAAGAAACTCATTGGCTTATATCACGAACAAATGAGTTATGCAGCTGAAATCACTCAACTGGCTACGTTATTCTTTGAAGAAGATATTGAGTGGGATGAAGCGTCAAAAGAAGTCTTGCAAGGTGAGGGCGTCTCTCAAGTCCTTGAATCTTTCGTTAACCAGTTAAAAGAGGTTGAACCGTTTGAAGCAGATGAGATCAAAAAAGCAATCAAAGCTGTTCAGAAAGAAACCGGTATAAAAGGTAAGAACTTATTTATGCCTATTCGTGTTGCCGCAACAGGACAACAACACGGACCTCAATTAAACGATGCGATTGAACTGCTTGGAAGAGACCGTTCTATTGAACACGTTGAAAAAGCAAAAAGCTTACTACCAGAATAAATACAGCCAAAAATCAAGATAAGAAAAGTAGTTTGAAAGTAGCCTTCAGAAAGCCTGAGTAGATGTGAACAGGTGGCGGACTTTCAAATGAAGTGCCTCTTTGAATTAAATCATCGAATCTGACTATTTAAGTAGATGATTTCGATTTATCTCCGTTAAAAGATAGAAAGGGAAAGGTCTTTTTCAAAGAGTCTTTCTGAAAAAAAGTGGAACCACGTATTTGGCGTCTTTTATAGAAGCTGAATGCGTGGTTTTTTGGTAGACTGGAAATGAAAAAAGAACAAGTAGGTTGGGAGGAGCCAGATAGATGATTGAATTATATAATACATTATCAAATCAGAAAGAACGGTTTGAGCCACTTCAGGAAAATAAAGTGAGCATGTATGTTTGTGGACCCACTGTCTACAACTATATCCATATTGGAAATGCAAGAAGCACGGTTGCTTTCGACACGATTAGACGATACTTTGAATACCGAGGATATGAGGTTAATTATGTATCGAACTTTACAGATGTTGACGATAAAATCATAAAAGCTGCTGAAGAGCTTAAGTTGACTGCTCCAGAAGTAGCGGATCGCTTTATTGAAGCGTACTATGAAGATACAGAAGCTTTACATGTGAAAAGAGCTACACATGCACCAAGAGTAATGGATAATATCCAGGAAATTATTCAATTTATTGAGGTACTGATTGAAAAAGGATTTGCCTATCAAACAGACGGAGATGTTTATTATCGAACCAGAAAGTTTGAAGGCTATGGGAAATTGAGTGGGATATCAGTAGACGACTTGGAATTGGGCGCCAGTAACAGATTAGAAGAATCAGAAAATATGAAAAAAGAAGATCCTCTTGATTTTGCACTATGGAAGTCAGCTAAAGGAGAAGAAATTAGTTGGACATCTCCATGGGGAGAAGGTCGTCCGGGTTGGCATATCGAATGTTCAGTCATGGCTACAAAGTATCTTGGAAATACAATTGATATTCACGCAGGGGGACAGGATCTGACATTTCCGCATCATGAGAACGAAATTGCACAATCAGAAGCGAAAACTGGAGAACCTTTTGCGAAGTACTGGCTACACAATGGTTTCGTGACGATGAACGAAGAAAAAATGAGTAAGTCGCTGGGAAACTTTGTTTTAGTGCATGATCTTAAGAAAATTCATGATCCTCAAGTACTAAGGTTTTTCTTGTCTACCGTACACTACCGCCATCCAATCAACTATACGGATGAGACGATTCATGAAGCAAAGTCTAATCTAACAAGAATCCAAACGGCCTATGCAAATGCTAGCCACCGTATTGAACAAGCAGAAGAATCTTTAGAAGATGATACAAGCCAGATTCAAAAATGGAAAGACCTGGTTCAACAGTTTGAAAAGCATATGGATGACGATTTCCAGGCACAAAATGGTATCACAGATGTATATGAAATGATTAGAAACTTAAATGTCTACCTTGAACAAAAGCAAGTATCCAAAAAAGTTTTGGCATTTGCTATGAAGCATCTAGAAGAAGTTCTAGCTATATTTGGGATACAATTAGACTTAGTGATTGATACAGAACTTCTGGATAAAGAAGTTGAAGAGTTAATTGAAGAAAGAAATCAGTCTAGGAAAGATAGAAACTTTGCTAGAGCAGATGAAATTAGAGACTTGCTACAAGAAAAAGGCATTTTACTTGAAGATACACCGCAAGGAATTCGCTGGAAAAGGAAGGAATCCTGATGAAGGCGAAGGACGCGGAGTTGCTGAACGGACTGGCGCTTGCATACATGGGAGATGCTGCGTATGAACAGTCGATAAGAGAGCATTTACTGACAAATGGCCAGACGAAACCAAACCAACTGCACCGCTTGGCAACGAATTATGTATCGGCCAAAGCACAAGCTTGGTTGATTGAAGAACTGATCGAAGAAGATCGTTTGAATGAAGTTGAAATGGATTTTTACAAAAGAGGGCGTAACGCAAAAAGTTATTCTAAAGCCAAAAATACAGATGGATCAACTTACAATAAGTCTTCTGGATTTGAAGCCGTGATGGGATACTTGTATCTGACAAAACAAGAAGATAGATTACACGAATTAATAGAAGTATGTATAAAAAAAGTCGACAAGACACTCACTCAGTAAAGTGTCTTGAAAGGAGGAAATCGCTTGCCTAAGAATCAAGGTGGTAAAAGACCAGATCGAAATAGGTCTGACAAGAATAGACCTGACAGAAACAAGTTTGATAGAAACAAAGTAAAAGGATCTGGTGAACGTAAGCAGAATCGCATTCAGCCAAAGACCGAACCAAAACCAGAAGTGATTGAGCAAGATATTGCACAAGATGAAATGGTGATTGGAAGAATCCCGGCACTAGAAACGATCAAGTCAAATCGTGATATCAACAAAGTGTTTCTACAAGAAGGTTTATCAGGTGGTAAACTAAAAGATATTCAGGAAGAAGCTAAAAAGCGTAAGATACAGTTGAGTTTTGTTCCAAAAAGCAAATTAGATTTATTGAGTGATGGTGAGAATCACCAAGGCGTTCTTGTAGCAGCGAGTCCGGTCGCTTATGCTGAAATAGATGACTTATTCGCAGCTGCAAAAGCAAAAGACGAAGTTCCGTTCTTTGTATTGTTAGATGGAATAGAAGATCCACACAATTTAGGATCCATCATGAGAACCGCAGATGCCGCAGGTGTTCACGGAATTATTATTCCTAAACGCCGTGCAGTCGGTTTAACTTCTACTGTTGCAAAAGCAGCAACCGGAGCCATTGAACATGTACCTGTCGTACGCGTAACTAATCTTGTTCAAACCATTGAAGAACTGAAAGAACGTGGATTATGGATTTTCGGAACAGATATGAACGGAACGGATTATAGACGATGGGAAGTAGAGGCACCGATTGGTTTAGTAATTGGGAATGAAGGAAAAGGGCTGTCTCGTCTTGTTAAAGAAAAAGTAGACGAAACATTAACGATTCCTATGACAGGACATGTGCAAAGTTTGAATGCAAGTGTGGCTTCCAGCTTATTAATGTACGAAGTATTCCGTAAAAGAAACGCCTTGTAAGAAATTGATTCAGAGGAAGGGAGGCGCGCGATGAAAAAAGAACTGCTTTACGTAGATGGGTATAACATGATCGGAGCTTGGCCAGAATTGGTAAAGCTTAAAAAAATCGATAAAATGGCAGATGCAAGAGATCAATTACTTCATGAACTAAGTAATTATGCAAAGTATCAGGGAGTAGAAGTCAGAATCATATTTGATGCTCAGCTCGTTCCTGGGATTCAGCAAAGGTATGATAAGTACGATGTCGTTGTCATCTTTACAAGTGAAGGCGAGACCGCTGATAGTTATATCGAAAGATCGGTTGGAGAAGAGAACTTATTGATTACGAATGTATCTGTAGCTACTTCTGACCTTGCAGAGCAATGGATTGTTTTCCAAAAAGGTGCAGCTAGAAAATCAGCTATAGAATTATACAAAGAGTTAAACCGAGTCAAAAAGAACATCGCTTTAGATGCAACCTTATACAAGATGCAGCAGTATCGGCGTAACTCCCCTCTGAAAGAAGAAGATGAGAAAAGGCTGAAAGAGTTTTATCAAAAGTTGATTCAAAACGAGCACCCAAAAGATTTTTTATGAATGTGAATAAAATGTGAAAAAGAAGTCCTTTTAAAGGGCTTCTTTTTTTTGGAAAACATTTATGAAAACGGATCAAAACAATGACGTTCAGAATTTCCTAATTTGTTGTATTTAAATATATGTGAGTTAGGTAAAAAAAGATTGAAAAACAGAGAAAATCTTCGTTAAAAATAGAAGAGTTATGGCAATATAATATTGTATAAGAACGTTTCTCATCTAATGCGAGCGTTCCATTACAGAAAGGGGTATTAAGACAATGCTGGATCAGCAAAATGGACAGTTACGTAGAAGGAGAATCAAACCAGAGGAGCATATCAATGAGACGTTGATATTTATGGTGCAACACGTCGACGAAAGTCGGTTCAGTGAATTGTTTGAAAGATGTAAACCCCTCTTTTACAGATCAATTAGAAAGAGATTTATTAGAGGATATGACCAAGATGATTTATGGCAAGAAGCTTGTGAATGTTTTGTAGAAGCAACGAGGAAATATGAAAGAGACCGCGGTATGAGTTTTAGCCAATACGTCTCATTGTGTTTGGATAATCATTTTAATCGACTGAGCAGGTGGAACAACGCCTTGAAGAGAAAGTCTAATAAAGAAGCTTTATCGTTAGATGGTATTGTTGAGCAAAAGGGCAATCAAGTAATGGGTACAGCCAAATCACTGTCCCCATCAGAGTGGATTCTCATGCAAGAGTCTATGGCGGAGTACCAAGAAGCTTTATCTGGATTTGAGAAAATTGTCAGTATGCTTTATATGAGTGGATATAATTATGATGAAATTGCAACTAGTCTGCGGTGTTCAAGAGAAAAAGCGATGAATGCAAAACACAGATGCAGTCAGAAATACAAAGAATTGTTTTTTAAAAAATCGCTCACTTGAAAAAAGGCAGGTGACTGTTTTACTCGGTCATTCCTCATACTGACGACGGAAGCGATGAATAATAGATGTTTTGTCCATCAAGAAATTTGCCGAGATTCCAATGGCAATACCAGATAAGATGCCCATAAAAGATAGTACAGGCAGGTACAGAAGAACCGTCCATGTTTGAGCAATAAAACTGGCAACGAATAATTGGCCTAAATTATGTAAAATACCACCAGTAGCACTTACTCCAATGATGCTGACTTTTTTACCACCAGTAGTTTCAACAAAGACCATCCCTAAAAAGCTAAGTATAGCTCCTGCTGCACTGTAGAGGAGTGTAGAAATTGTTCCGCCTAGCAAAGTTGTCATCAACAAGCGCATGCCAACAACCTTCATACTATCTTTAAAAGGAAGGGTATAGATTGCGACGATGGTGATCAAATTGGCTATACCAAGTTTAGCACCTGGAGCGAATGCAAAAGGAAATGGAATACTTCGCTCTATAAGCCCTAAAATAACCGCTTGAGCAGAAAGTAAAGATATATAAATGAGTTTTTGAGTTTTAGTCATAAAAAAACGTCCTTCGAATAAGCATTTATGTAAGGCTATTGTGCCATAGATTAGAAGCTTCTTCTATAGAAAGATATAAATTAAAACAAACTTGATTTGTTCTTATACATAAACGTCTGTTTCTAGACACAACTGAAGTGCCTATACATAAAATCATATACTCCATATAAGAAAAAGAATACGTAGAGTCTAAAGTAGTGGTTGACTAACTTATTGATAAACAGTATTATTTAGATTGGTACGCAGTGAAGTTGCGTTTTAGAGCAACCGTGGGAAAAAAGAAACGAGGAACAGAAAATATGCAAAAGAAAATCGTCCTAGCCTGTACAGAATGTGGTTCAAGAAACTACTCTAAAAACGGCGGATCAAAAGTTCGAACAGAACGACTAGAAGTAAAAAAATACTGTAGTTACTGTTCAAAGCACACATTACACAGAGAAACTAAATAACCTTTAATAAATCAAATGAATCAAATAGTATGGGAGGATGACACCGATGGGTAAAATAAAGAAGTTTTTCGGAGAAGTGAAATATGAGTTACAAGAAACCACTTGGCCGACGAACAAAGAAATGCGAAAAAATACGTTAACTGTATTTGGAGTTGTAGCATTTTTCAGCGTTTTCTTTTTTGGAATAGATTCGATCATTACTTTTTTACTGAATTTGATTTAAAAAAAGTTGAATGACTAATTGCAATAGATTATCAGACGTTTAAGTGATATAATGCGAATAGATTAAACGAAACGACTAAAACCTTCTCAATCGATAACACGTGCAGAAGGTTTTTTATTATGGTTTGGAACAATTGAGGAAAATCAGAAAAACAACAAAAAAGGAGAAAGACATGTCTGAAATTGAATTATCAAAAGCTTGGTATGTACTACACACTTACTCAGGTTACGAAAATAAGGTAAAACAGAATCTAGAATCTCGTGCGACTAGTATGGGAATGGAACACAACATTTTACAAGTGTTGATTCCGGAAGAACAAACTTATGAGGAAAAAGACGGAGAAACAAAAGTTTCTACACATAAAACTTTCCCAGGATATGTACTCGTTGAGATGATTATGTCAGATGATGCTTGGTATATCGTACGTAATACTCCCGGTGTAACTGGGTTTGTTGGGTCACACGGTGCAGGAAGTAAGCCTTCTCCATTGTTACCAGAAGAAGTGGATCAGATCTTGCGTAGTATGGGTATCAATCCTCGTAAAGTAAATATGGATGTTGAAATTGGCGAACGTGTCAAAATTATCAACGGTGCCTTTTCAGGAATGGAAGGTACAATTACAGAAATCGAGTCTGAAAAAGGTAAAATCAAAGCGCTCGTTGAAATGTTTGGCCGTGAAACAAACGCTGAACTTGACTATGATCAGATTTCTAAGGTAAAAGATTAAAAAACATTTGACAGATAATCTTTGAAGGACTATAATATATCGGTACGCAAAGTAGGCGATACGCATATTTTGTATGCAAAGAAATAGGTGGGAGAGGAAAACTATAACCTCATTTAACCACTCGCGAAACAAATCAAGGAGGTATGTCTCGTGGCAAAGAAAGTCGTAAACCTAGTCAAATTGCAGATTCCTGCAGGGAAAGCTAATCCAGCTCCTCCAGTAGGTCCAGCACTAGGACAAGCACAAGTAAACATTATGGGATTTTGTAAAGAATTCAACGCGCGTACTGCAGACCAAGCCGGAATGATCATTCCAGTTGTTATCTCAGTATACGAAGACCGTTCATTTACATTCATCACTAAAACACCACCAGCTGCAGTATTACTTAAAAAAGCTGCCGGCGTTGAGTCTGGTTCTGGTGAACCAAACACTAAAAAAGTTGCATCTGTAACAAGTGCACAAGTTAAAGAAATTGCTGAAACAAAAATGGAAGACTTAAACGCTGCATCTGTAGAAGCTGCTATGCGTATGGTCGAAGGTACAGCTCGTAGCATGGGCTTCACTGTTGAAGGTTAATTAAAACCCTACAACTCTAAGCTCTTGCTGTCTCCAGAGTTGTAGTCGTGAGTTGTTTTTAAACGATTCACTCAGCTACTTCTAAGGAGAACAAGTGGGAGGTTAAGCCGTTAATACCACAACAAGGAGGAAATAATCATGGCGAAGAAAAGTAAAAAGTTTTTAGCTGCTCTGGAAAAAGTCAACAGAGAACAATTGTATGACGCAACTGAAGCACTAGAATTAGTTAAAGAAATCGACTACGCTGGATTTGATGCATCTGTAGAAGTTGCTTATCGTCTAGGAGTAGACCCTAAACAAGCTGATCAACAAATTCGTGGAGCAATGGTATTGCCACACGGAACAGGTAAAACATCAACAGTTATCGTTTTCGCAAAAGGAGATCAAGCAAAAGCTGCACAAGAAGCTGGAGCTGATTTCGTTGGAGATAGCGATTTAGTTGAAAAAGTACAAGGTGGATGGTTCGACTTCGACGTAGTTGTTGCAGCGCCGGACATGATGGCTGAAGTTGGTAAACTTGGACGTGTCCTTGGACCCAAAGGCCTTATGCCAAACCCTAAAACTGGTACAGTAACACCTAACGTAGCGAAAGCCGTTAACGATATCAAAGCTGGACAGGTTACTTACCGTGTAGACCGTCAGTCAAATATTCACGTTCCAATCGGAAGAGTTTCATTTGGCATCGACAAATTACAAGAAAACCTTTCTGCGCTTCACGAAACAATCGTTAAAGCTAAGCCATCTAGTTCAAAAGGTGTTTATATTAAAAACATGGCTGTTGCAAGTACTTTTGGTCCTGGTGTTAAAGTAGACCAAACAACAGTAAAATAATTATAATCTTAACTTAAAAAAATCAATTAATTCTTGACCTGTAGAGTGTAGCTTGCTATACTTATGCAGGTTAAGCAATTAACTGAACATTGATGAGTAAAAGTAAAGTGAATCTGTTTCTTGAATACAACAGAAGAACGATGCTAGATTATACCGAAGACAGTATGTGGCGAAAGCCTTAATACCATACCGAGGATAACTGTGATGTATATTTACGTTAAACACACACAATCCCTCTTTGTCTACGGAGACATGGGGTTTTTTTATTGCCCTTTACAATCGATCAGGAGGTGAAACATCAATGAGCAAAGCGAACATTTTAGCTAAAAAAGAAGAAATCGTTAAAGACATTACTAAAAAATTCGAAGACGCGGCTGCAGTAGTCGTAGTTGATTACCGTGGACTAACAGTTGAGCAAGTAACTGAATTACGTAAACAATTACGTGAAGCTGGAGTTGAAATGCACGTATTGAAAAATACTATGCTACGTCGTGCCGCTGAAGCAGCAAACTTGAACGGTTTAGATGACGTCTTTAAAGGACCTACAGCAGTAGCATTCAGTAATGAAGAAGTCGTAGCGCCTGCAAAAATCATTGCAGAATTTGCGAAAGATGCAGAAGCTTTAGAAATTAAAGGTGGCGTATTGGAAGGTAAAGTAGCAACTGTTGCAGAAATCAACAAAATTGCGACACTACCAAGCCGCGAAGGACTACTTTCTATGCTATTATCTGTACTTCAAGCACCAGTTCGAAACACTGCCTTGGCAATCAAAGCAGTTGCAGAGAAAAAAGAAGAAGAGGAAGCAGCGTAAGCTCACGTTCTTATGCAGAACGGCCTCTTCTGCAAATCATTTGGCACTATCATTTAATTAAAAACACAACTAATATACTGGAGGAAAATATAAAATGGCATTAGATATCGAAAAAATCATTGCTGACTTAAAAGAGTCTACAATCGTTGAATTGAACGACTTAGTTAGCGCAATCGAAGAAGAATTTGGCGTTGAAGCTGCAGCACCAGTTGCAGCAGCAGGAGCAGGAGTTGCAGCAGCAGAAGAACAAACTGAATTTACAGTTGAATTAACAAGTGCTGGATCTGCTAAAATCAAAGTAATCAAAGCTGTTCGTGAAGCTACTGGTCTTGGTTTGAAAGAAGCTAAAGCATTAGTTGATGGCGCTCCATCAGCAATCAAAGAAGGCGTTTCTAAAGACGACGCTGAAGAACTTAAAGCTAAAATCGAAGAAGCTGGCGGATCTGTAGAAGTTAAGTAATTAACTTTTCAATCGTTTGCTGAATCACTTAAAGAGCACCGCCACCCTGAGCCTGTTATGGTCAGAGTGGTCAGGTGCTCTTTTTTTATGAGGAAATAGGAAACCTTAAGAAATCTTTGCGTTTCTGTGGCTATTTTATGCTAAATGCCTGCCATAGCTATGAATGCTGAAACGAATCTGTTAAAATGTTTCCTTGAAGAGTGTTACAAAAAAATTTAAAATGTTAGATGCATACCAGAATTTGGATTGAAAAGGAGCATAAAAATAGATGAGTGAAGATAAACACACAAACCGTATAGATTACGGGGTCATATTGAGCGTCATGCTACTAGCGTTGTTCAGTATTGCCATGATTTATTCAACAACGAATTTAATGGCTGGTGAGGGCATGCGACAAACCATCATGCATACCATTTGGTACGCCTTAGGAACAATTGCGGTAGCTATCATTATGCAGTTTGACTCTGAGCAATTATGGAAAATGACGATGGTTCTTTACATTATCGGAATACTATTGTTGGTTGCTACACTTTTATTTTATGACAGAGAATTGGCTGCTAGGACCGGTGGTAAATCATGGATTAGGATACCTGGAATAGGTACAATACAACCCGCAGAAATCTCTAAGATTCCTTTTATCCTTATATTAGCCAAAACAGTCACGAAACATAATAGTTATTATACGAGTCATGAATACAGTAGTGACTTTAAATTACTGGGGAAAATCGCTTTATATTCGGCTCCGTATCTTGTGCTTGTAATCAATGACTTGGGAACAGCTTTAGTTTATATGGCAATACTAGTGGGAATTGTCTTACTTTCAGGTGTGAAATGGCAAATTATCCTACCGACTTTTTTGGTAGTCATGTCTCTTGGGATCGGTTTAATTTTATTGGTAGTTTATAACAGAGAGTTTCTGATTAATTTAGGTTTTAGTAATTATCAATTTGCACGAATCGATACTTGGCTGAATCCTCTTCAAAGTTCATCGGATGATGCGTACCAGATCACTCAAGTATTTAAGGCTATTGGATCTGGTGGAATTATGGGTAAAGGTTTAGGCGTAACAGAAGTCTACATTCCTGTTAGAGAGTCCGATATGATTTTTTCAACTGTTGGAGAGAATTTCGGATTCGTAGGTGGAGCCTTCTTGATATTGCTTTACTTTATCCTCATCTATCACATGGTAAAAATCGTTTACGATACAAGAAATGAATTCTATGCTTATATTGCAACAGGTGTTATTATGATGATTGCTTTCCACGTACTGGAAAATATCGGAATGAGTATTGGTTTATTACCAATGACAGGAATACCTTTACCGTTTATCTCTCAAGGAGGATCGGCTTTGCTTGGGAATATGATGGCGATAGGCTTAATCATGTCTATGCGTTTTCACCATAAGTCCTACTTTTTCTCTGGCGAGTCTGAAGAGTTTCACACAGGTTCGTAATAGAGTTGGATATTCTGGAACGATTTCTTGAAAATGAATTTAAATAAACGACCAATAAGGTTTAGTGTATGAAAAAAGCTGATAACCGGAGTACCAAAAGCGGATTTTTCTAATTGAAAGTCAAGTCAATGTGGTATCATCAGTAGTCTTAGATGGTAATGTAAAAATTTCACATCATTTCCTAAAGAGTAGAGAAAGATTTAATACAAATATTTTCAAATAGTAGACACTCAAATAAATGGTCATCAATGAAAAAGTATAGAGAAGGGAGTGAAGGATCGATGTTCAAAGAGAGAATCAAGCATATGGATAAATATCTAGTGATTCCTTTTCTTGTCTTATCGCTGTTTAGTATCGTAATGGTCTACAGTGCTAGTAGTTATATGGGATTAAAAGATTACAACAATCCGCAATTCTATCTTGTTAGACAGACTGCCTACGTCATCGGGGGGCTGCTGTTTGCGTTTATCGGTGCTTTTTTTCCATTTCGACTCCTTAAGAAAAAGAAAGTCGTCATACTTGGTATTTTGTTGACGATTGTACTCTTGCTTATCCTATTGATCTTCGGAAGAGAGATTAATGGCGCGAAAAGCTGGATTGAATTACCGTTTTTTAACGTACAACCAGCGGAAATTGCTAAAGCAACCTGTATTTGGTACTTAGCTTACATTCTATCCAAAAAACAAAAGGTCATCGCTGATGATTTCTTGAATTCTATTATGGCACCTAGCTTGCTGATTGGTCTCGTTGTGGCTTTGATTTTGATTCAACCAGATACTGGGGCGGCTGTCGTAATCGTTGCGATCAGTGCAATTATGATCTTTGCCAGTGGTGTATCTGCTAAAGTAGGATTGATGCTTAGTGCTATGGGGACAGTCCTAGTGGCTGGAGTTTTAGAACTGGTAAGGCACTTTGGAACACATCTACCTTTTTTAAGAGGCTATCAGTATCAGCGTTTTCTAGCTTTTTGGGATCCTTTCGCGTTAGCGGATGGTGCTGGTCTTCAGCTGGTTCAGTCCTATTACGCACTAAGTCGAGGTGGACTTTTCGGTGTGGGGATTGGAAATAGTGTTCAAAAAACAGGCTATCTACCAGAGCCCTATACAGATTTCATCTTGTCCATTACGGGAGAAGAGTTGGGGTTGGTCGGGATTTTGTTTGTGCTTGGTTTGTTTACCTTCATGATTTCTCGTATTTATCTGATAGGAATTCGTTCTAAACGAAGTTTTGAATCTCTCATGTGCATCGGGATTGCTACAATGTTCTTTATTCAAGCACTCATTAATATCGGCGGAGTAATCGGGTTGATGCCAATTTCTGGTATGACGTTCCCGCTGTTAAGTTATGGGGGATCAAGTATGTTGATTCTTTCTGGATCCATTGGACTGGTCGCCAATATATCAGCTAGAGACCGCATTGAAAGAAGCAAAGCTCTGGTGAACAAATAGGAAGGTTGGTCTCTTAAAGAGATCGACCTTTTTATTTTTCGAGCTTATGCTTATAATAGAGGTAGGATAAAAACAAATCAGGGGGGAAGTCGCATGAAGTATTTCATAAAACAAAAGGTTTTCTCGTTCAATAATCAGTTTTCCGTAAAGGATGAAACCGGGCAATCGCTGTACCAAGTCGAGGGCAAGATGCTGAGTTTAGGGAATAAGTTACACGTGTATAATATGGATAACGAAGAAGTTCTTTATATCGAGCAAAAGCTTTTAAAGTTTCTTCCTGAATATGATTTAATTAAAAATGGAGAAAAAGTCGCTACGGTCAAAAAAGCATTCAGATTTTTTAAAAATGATTATTCCATTTTGGGACCAGACTGGGATGTCGAAGGATCCATCATGGCGCATGACTATGTGATCAAGCAAAGAGGAAACGTCATTGCAGACATTAACAAAGAGTGGTTATCTTGGGGAGATACTTATGCCATTGATATTCTAGATGAGAGTCAGACAGAATTACTGCTCGGTATTGTTATTGTCATTGATTGTGTTTTCTCAGCACAAAGAAACAATGGTTCTTCTTAGTAAGAGACCTCCGATAGCTACTGTTCAAAATTTTTCTTGCAAGGTTTGTGATTAATTGCTACAATAATAAAAGCAAAACTCCTTTAAAATTTATCCAGTGAGGTAAAAAAGGATGGAATAGCTCTACATAATTACATGCCTTCCGGGCGCCCACTGTGAATTTCTGAGTTTAGAAATGAAGCGTATTACAGGGTGCGAGTAGAAGCAGGTGATTTCCATCTGATAAACGAGGTCCTTTTGCGTAAATGCAAAGGGTATTTTTTTGCAAAAAATTCTGGAAATAACCTATTCAAACTCAGGAAGGAACGATAACATATGGCAGTAGAAAAACAAACACTTATCCTTGACGTGGAGGACAAACCAGCGCTAACAACGGGGTTATTACTAAGTCTTCAGCATGTTTTTGCAATGTTTGGGGCAACGATTTTAGTCCCTATCTTACTAGGGCTTCCGGTATCAGTCGCATTATTAGCGAGTGGAGTCGGAACTTTGATTTATCAAATTGCTACAAAGGCGAAAGTGCCTGTTTACTTAGGTTCTTCCTTTGCATATATTGCAGCGATGCAAGTAGCTATTGAGCAAATGGGAGGAGACATTAGTGCGGCTCAGACGGGTATCGTTATGGTTGGTCTTGTCTACATTGTGATAGCAGGTGTAGTTAAAGTGGTTGGAACAAACTGGATTGATAGGCTCCTCCCACCAATCGTTATCGGGCCCATGATTATGGTGATCGGTCTGGGATTGGCTTCTAATGCTGTTTCAAACGCTGGACTTGTAGCCGATTCAGATTGGAAAACGATTCTCGTAGCCGTTTCTACATTCTTAATTACAGCTTTCATCAACACGAAAGCTACAGGCTTCTTCAAAATCATTCCTTTTTTAACTGGGATTATCTTTGGATATATCGTCGCTATCCTGCTCGGTCTTGTCGATTTCACACCAATTATTGAAGCAAACTGGTTGGCAGTACCAGAAATTTATGTTCCATTTGAAAACAATCTGTTTAATTCTTATACCTTTTACTTTGGTCCGGAAACATGGGCCATTTTACCGATTGTGCTGGTTACAGTAGCAGAACACATCGGGGATCATACAGTGCTTGGTAAAATCGTCGGACGTCCATTCCTGAAAAATCCTGGTCTTTCTAGAACATTGATTGGAGATGGCGCAGCAACAGCCGTGTCTGCATTTTTTGGAGGACCGGCCAATACAACTTACGGTGAGAATACCGGTGTTATTGGTATGACAAGAATTGCTTCTGTCTCAGTCATTCGAAACGCGGCCTTTATCGCAATTGGATTGAGCTTTTTTGGGAAGTTCACAGCATTGATCTCAACAATTCCAAATGCTGTATTAGGTGGTATGTCCATTCTACTTTACGGGGTCATTGCCAGTAACGGTTTAAAAGTCATGATTGAAGATAAAGTGGACTTCAATCAATCTCGTAATTTAATCATTGCAAGTTCAATGCTCGTGATCGGTCTAGGTGGAGCGGTCCTAGATATTGCTGGATTCGTTACTTTGTCGGGGACGGCTTTAAGTGCTCTAACAGGTATTGTATTAAACTTGATTTTGCCGCGCGAAGAACCTTTCAAGGCAGAAGTGTAAGGAACTCCTAGAATAAATGACTTGAAATAAAAGAGGTGCGAGAGCGCCTCTTTTTATTGTTTCTTATAAAATTTAAGAATATTTTTTGATTATTATGATTATTACGGTAAAATATAAAGTGAATTGAAGACGAAACTGACAGCTATAAAGAAATGGATCAGTAAACGATGACCTTAATCCAACCAATATACTAGAAAGTGTGTAAATAAATGAACCAAAGAATTGAAAGAGACGCAATTGGGACAGTGAAAATAGCTGCTGAGAAAAAGTGGGGAGCTCAAACGCAGCGAAGTCTAGAAAATTTCCCCATCGGAAGTGAGAAGATGCCGATCGAAGTGATTCAGGCTTTGGGGCTGGTCAAGAAAGCTGCGGCTTTGACGAATGCAGAGATCAGCCTTCTGGATACAAGTAAAGCAGAAGCGATTTCTGAAGTATGCGATGAGCTGGTGTGGGGGATGCTAAATGATGAATTCCCTTTATCTGTTTGGCAGACGGGCAGCGGGACACAAACGAATATGAACCTAAACGAGGTCATCTCCCATATTGCAAACGAGAAAAGAGCATCCGACCCAATACACCCTAATGATGACGTCAATAAAAGTCAAAGTTCAAATGATACCTTCCCGACAGCGATGCAAATAGCTGTTGTCTTGAAAGTTAAAGAGCGCTTAGTACCTGTACTGGCAGAGGTTAAACAAACATTAAATAGACTTGCCGAGACGTATAAGGATACAATCAAAATCGGACGAACACATCTTCAAGATGCAACACCGCTAACGTTTGGACAAGAAATTAGTGGATGGATCGGTATGATTGAACGAAACGAAAAAATGATCGAAGAATCTATGAAAATGATGTACGATTTACCACTGGGAGGAACAGCTGTTGGAACGGGTCTAAATGCTGAGCCGACTTTTTCTGGAAAAGCCATTCAAAAAATTACACGTTGGACAAATGAACCTTTTGTTCAAATGGAAAACAAATTTCATGGATTGTCCAGTAAAGATAACTTTGTCTTCTTTCACGGTGCTCTAAAATCACTTGCAGCAAACGTTATGAAAATGGCAAACGATATTAGATGGCTAGCTAGTGGGCCGCGCTCAGGGTTTTCTGAGATTACCATACCAGCGAACGAGCCAGGTAGCTCAATCATGCCAGGGAAAGTTAATCCGACTCAAGTAGAAGCACTGACGATGGTCTGTGTCCAAGTCATGGGCAATGATACAACCGTTGGTATAGCTGCCTCGCAAGGGAACTTTGAATTGAACGTCTATATGCCAGTCATTATCTATAACACAATTCAGTCCATTACCCTTCTAGCAGACGGGTTGCAGAGTTTCAATAAAAGGTGTTTAACTGGTCTAACAGCGAATGAAGAAAAAATGCGTACTTATGTCGATCAATCACTAATGCTAGTTACAGCGTTAGCGCCAGTGCTTGGATATGACACAGCGAGTGCTTTAGCGAAACAGGCATTTGAAGAAAACAAAACATTAAAAGAAGTCGTTATGTCAGCTGAGCTGATGAGTGAGCAAGACTTTGATGACTATACAGATCCTAGAAAGATGGTTTAAGCATGGGCGATCACTATTACACAAATGATCCACAATCGAAAAGTAATCAACAGTCGTGGACAACACAATTAAGAGGGTTCGAATTCACCTTTAATACAGATGCTGGAGTATTCTCGAAAGAAAAAGTCGATTATGGCTCCAAAGTATTGCTTGATGCGGTCGACTTAACAGAATTTCCAGAAGGTTCCTTACTAGACGTTGGATGCGGATACGGACCGATTGGATTAACACTAGCAAAGCTTGATAAAAATAGAGTAGTTGAAATGGTAGACATCAACGAACGTGCACTAGCGCTTGCTGAGAAAAATGCTGCAACGAATGGTGTGAACAATATTTCGATTCATGCATCTTCTCTTTATGAAACCGTAACGCATCAAAAGTTTGCAGGAATCTTTTCAAATCCACCGATAAGAGCAGGGAAAGAAACAGTTCACAAAGTTCTGGAAGAAGCGATCGATCATCTGACAGTGGGAGGTTACTTGGTGATTGTTATTCAGAAAAAACAAGGGGCACCGAGTGCACAAAAGAAAATGTCAGAAGTATTCGGAAATGTAGAGAGAATTGCGCTGGACAGAGGGTACTGGATTTTGAGATCTAAAAAAGTATCTTCATAGGAAATTGACGGAAAAAGAAGCCATTAGAAGAAGGTTGTCTAAAGTATGAAAATATGCTTGACACCCTTCTATTTGTCGTGTAAACTAAGTAGACGCTAAACAATGTATACAGTGGAGCGCTATGCGAAATATTGTCCGTATAGGGTTTTGAATGCTAAACAAAAGAACGTGAGAATGAAATCTATCGATTCTTCACATATCTTTTGTATTTTTTTTGGTCTAAAACAGGAAAACAAGGGATGATTTAAACGAATCGTCATCTTTGTAACTTAAATGTAATATTTAGATCGAGTGAAATGGTTAGTCTATACATTGAATATTAACGAGGGGTGAAGAGGTTGGCAGGCCATAATGTGAATTACGGTAAACACCGTATAAGAAAAAGTTTTTCACGAATCAACGAAGTGCTGGAACTCCCGAATTTGATCGAAATACAGACAGATTCATACGAATGGTTTTTAGAAGATGGATTGAGAGAGATGTTCAAGGATATCTCACCAATTGAGGATTTTTCTGGAAATCTTTCACTGGAGTTTACAGATTACAAACTACAACAACCAAAATATACAGTAGATGAAGCGAGACAACATGATTCAAACTACTCTGCTCCACTATATGTTAAATTACGCTTGATCAACAAAGAAACAGGAGAAGTTAAAGAACAAGAAGTATTCTTTGGCGACTTCCCTCTAATGACTGAACAAGGTACCTTCATCATCAATGGTGCAGAACGTGTTATCGTTTCTCAATTAGTTCGTTCACCAGGTGTTTATTTCAGCCCTAAAGTTGAAAAAAATGGTATGGAAGGTTTTGGAGCAACAGTTATCCCTAACCGTGGAGCTTGGCTAGAATATGAAACAGATTCTAAAGGTTTGTCTAACGTTCGTATTGACCGTACACGTAAGATTCCATTAAGTGTCTTGGTACGTGCATTAGGATTCGGATCAGATGATGAAATCATGGATCTTTTTGGAGCTAACGAAAGCCTAAAAGCTACATTAGAAAAAGATGTTCATAAAAACAGTGCAGATTCTCGAGTAGAAGAAGCATTGAAAGATGTTTACGAACGTCTACGTCCAGGTGAGCCGAAAACAGCAGACTCATCAAGAAGTTTACTGACAACTCGTTTCTTTGATCCTAAGCGTTACGATCTAGCTCGAGTAGGACGTTACAAGATTAATAAAAAATTAGACCTTAAAATTCGTTTGATGGGACTGACTTTAGCAGAAACGTTAGTAGATCCTGAAACAGGAGAAATTCTAGCTAAAGAAGGCACAATCGTTACACGTGATGTAATGGATAACCTTGGAGAGCATATCGATAACGGACTTGGCGGCATTACAATTCATCCTTCGGATGAAGGTGTTGTACCTGAGCCGATTAATCTTCAAGTCGTTAAAGTATACTCACCAATCGATTCAGATCGTGTCATTAACGTGATTGGAAATGCAACACCTGACCGTGAAATCAAATACGTAATTCCTGCGGACATGATTGCTTCAATGAGTTATTTCTTCAACCTTCAAGAAGGTATTGGCGAAACAGACGACATTGACCACTTAGGTAACCGTCGTATTCGTTCTGTTGGTGAATTGCTACAAAATCAATTCCGTATCGGACTATCTCGTATGGAACGTGTTGTACGTGAGCGTATGTCTATTCAAGACACCTCTACAACAACGCCTCAACAATTGGTCAATATTCGTCCAGTCGTTGCGTCGATCAAAGAATTCTTTGGATCTTCTCAACTATCTCAATTCATGGATCAAACGAACCCACTTGGAGAGTTAACACATAAGAGACGTCTATCTGCACTTGGACCCGGTGGTTTAACACGTGACCGTGCTGGATATGAAGTTCGAGATGTTCACTATTCTCACTATGGTCGTATGTGCCCGATTGAAACGCCTGAGGGACCGAATATTGGTCTGATCAACAGTTTATCGACATACGCTAAAATTAATGAATATGGATTTATTGAAACACCTTATCGTAAAGTAGATCGTGAAAACTTACGTGTAACAGAAGAAATCCACTATCTAACAGCAGATGTGGAAGATTTATATGTAGTAGCTCAGGCTAATGCACCACTTAATGCGGATGGTACATTCACAAACGATATCGTTCTTGCACGTACGAAAAACAAAAACGAAGAGATCGATGTAACGAAAGTCGATTACATGGATGTATCTCCGAAACAAGTTGTCTCTGTAGCGACTGCAAGTATTCCTTTCTTGGAAAACGATGACTCTAACCGTGCCTTAATGGGTGCGAACATGCAACGTCAAGCAGTGCCATTGATGCAACCAGAAGCACCGCTTGTTGGTACAGGTATCGAACACCTTGCTGCACGTGACTCTGGAGCTGCAATCATTGCGAAACATGACGGAGTTGTTGAATATGTGGATGCAAAACAAGTTCGTGTTCGTAGAGAAGACGGAACATTAGATAAATATAATATTGCGAAATTCAAACGTTCAAATGCTGGAACATCATACAACCAACGCGCTTTAGTTAGTAAAGACGAAAAAATAGACAAGGGAGACATCTTAGCAGATGGTCCGTCTATGGAAAATGGAGAAATGGCTCTTGGCCGTAATCCACTAATTGCCTTTACAACATTCGACGGTTATAACTTTGAAGATGCGATCATCATGAGTGAACGTCTGGTTAAAGATGATGTATATACGTCTATTCATATTGAAGAATTTGAATCAGAAGCCCGTGATACAAAACTTGGACCTGAAGAAATCACGCGTGAATTACCAAACGTTGGAGAAGATGCATTAAAACATCTTGATGACCGAGGAATTATTCGTATCGGTGCAGAAGTAAAAGACGGAGATATCCTAGTTGGTAAAGTAACGCCTAAAGGTGTATCTGAATTATCTGCAGAAGAAAAACTACTACACGCAATCTTTGGAGAAAAAGCCCGTGAAGTTCGTGATACATCTCTACGCGTACCACATGGTGGCGGCGGAATTGTACACGACGTTAAGATCTTCACACGTGAAGCTGGAGACGAATTATCACCAGGTGTTAACTTCTTGGTTCGTGTATTCATCGTTCAAAAACGTAAAATCAACGTTGGAGATAAGATGGCGGGTCGTCACGGAAACAAAGGGGTTATCTCTTTAATCCTTCCTGAAGAAGATATGCCATTCATGCCAGATGGAACGCCAGTAGATATCATGCTGAATCCACTTGGTGTACCATCGCGTATGAACATCGGTCAAGTTATCGAACTTCATATGGGTATGGCAGCACGTAAACTTGGTATCCACATTGCATCTCCAGTATTCGATGGAGCGCATGAGGAAGACATCTGGGAAACAATCAAAGAAGCTGGAATGGACGACGATGCAAAAACTGTCTTGTATGATGGACGTACTGGTGAAGAGTTCGACAATAGAGTGTCTGTTGGCGTTATGTACTATATCAAACTAGCTCACATGGTCGATGATAAACTTCATGCTCGTTCAACTGGTCCTTACTCTCTTGTTACACAACAACCACTGGGTGGTAAAGCTCAGTTCGGTGGACAACGTTTCGGAGAGATGGAAGTTTGGGCACTGGAAGCATATGGTGCAGCTTATACGCTACAAGAGATTCTGACATACAAATCAGATGATGTAGTCGGTCGTGTGAAAACTTACGAGGCCATCGTCAAAGGTGAGCCGATTCCACGTCCAGGTGTACCAGAATCATTCCGAGTACTTGTAAAAGAGTTACAGTCACTAGGACTGGATCTTAAAGTATTAGATAAAGAAAACTTAGCAATCGATCTTCAAGATACAGAAGAAGAAGACGATTACGGCAACGTAGATTCTTTAGAAGAAATGAAAAAAGAACAAGACATTAAACGTGCTGAAGAAGCGCAACAACGTGCTGACGAAGAAGCATTAATTGAAACGCAAGAGCAAGAAACGGAGTAAGTCGTTTTAAAAGAATCACCATAGAAGGGTAAGGCAAGCTGAGTAGTTTAGATACGTGGAGGCCACCTCGAAATGATACGAATCATTTTGAGCTGGCCTTGCCCGTTCTCTCGACTGCCCAGCGCCGTCTTGTTCTGGAGCTTTAGGGCAGCTCACAATCTAATAAAGGGAGGTCGCCCCTTTGATCGATGTTAATAATTTTGAAAGTATTCAAATTGGATTAGCTTCACCAGACAAGATCCGTAGCTGGTCTTTTGGAGAAGTTAAGAAACCAGAAACAATCAACTACCGAACACTTAAACCTGAAAAAGATGGACTGTTTTGTGAAAGAATCTTTGGACCAACCAAAGATTACGAATGTTCTTGTGGAAAATACAAACGAGTGCACTATAAAGGCATCGTTTGTGACCGTTGTGGCGTAGAAGTAACTAAATCTAAAGTACGTCGTGAACGTATGGGACATTTAGAACTTGCTGCACCAGTAACACACATCTGGTACTTTAAAGGTATTCCAAGTCGTATGGGTCTTGTACTTGATATGAGTCCTCGTGCATTGGAAGAAATTATTTATTTTGCATCTTATGTTGTAACAGATGCTGGTGATACACCACTTGAGAAAAAACAACTGATGACTGAACGCGAATACCGTGAGCGTCGTGCACAGTACGGAAAAAATTTCCAAGCTGAAATCGGAGCTGAAGCAATTAAAACATTATTAAATGATGTTGACCTTGTGGAAGAAGTCGCAGAACTTAAAGAACTTTTACAGTCTGCAACTGGACAAAAACGTACGAGAGCGGTTCGTCGTCTAGATATCTTAGAAGCTTTCCGTAACTCTGGTAACCACCCATCTTGGATGGTTATGGATGTTGTTCCTGTTATTCCTCCTGAACTTAGACCAATGGTTCAACTTGAAGGTGGACGTTTTGCAACAAGTGATTTAAATGACCTTTACAGACGTGTTATCAACCGTAACAACCGTCTGAAAAGATTATTAGACTTGAATGCACCACACATCATCGTTCAAAACGAGAAGCGTATGCTACAAGAAGCAGTAGATGCTTTAGTAGATAACGGTCGTCGTGGACGTGCTGTAACTGGACCAGGTAACCGTCCACTTAAATCTCTTTCGCATATGCTTAAAGGGAAACAAGGGCGTTTCCGTCAAAACTTACTAGGTAAACGTGTAGATTATTCTGGACGTTCCGTTATCGTAGTAGGACCAAGCCTTAAAATGTATCAATGTGGTCTTCCAAAAGAAATGGCCATCGAACTCTTCAAACCTTTCGTAATGAGAGAACTTGTTGCAAGAGACATTGCAAACAATATCAAAAATGCTAAACGTAAAGTAGAGCGCTTGGATGAAGAAATCTGGGAAGTTCTTGAAGATGTTATTCGTGAGCATCCAGTTCTCCTTAACAGAGCACCTACATTACACCGTTTAGGTATTCAAGCGTTTGAACCGATCTTAGTAGAAGGAAAAGCGATTCGTCTACACCCATTAGTATGTGAGGCATATAATGCCGATTTCGATGGGGACCAAATGGCGGTTCACGTACCTCTAAGTGACGAAGCTCAAGCAGAAGCACGTATTTTAATGCTTGGTGCTCAAAACATCTTGAACCCTAAAGATGGTAAGCCAGTTGTTACACCATCTCAGGATATGGTTTTAGGTAACTACTACCTGACTATGGAAGATCCAGAACGCGAAGGCGAAGGCATGATCTTCTCAAGCACGTCTGAAGCGATTCAAGCTTACCAAAGTGGTTATGTACACTTACATTCACGTGTAGGGATTCATACATCAGCTATCCAAAACAAACCATTCACAGAATGGCAAAAAGACAAGTACTTGATTACGACTGTTGGAAAATTGATCTTTAACGAGATTATGCCTGCAGAGTTCCCGTACTTGAATGAACCCACTCAAGCTAACCTTGAGAAACAAACACCAGATCACTATTTTGTTGCTTATGGTACCAATATTCCTGAGCACATCAAAAATCAAGAAGTCGTAAAACCATTCAAGAAAAACAACTTAGGAAATGTTATCGCGGAAGTCTTCAAACGATTCCACGTTACAGAAACTTCTAAAATGCTCGATCTTATGAAAAACCTTGGATATAAATATTCAACTAAATCAGGGATCACTGTAGGTATTGCGGATATTTCTAACCTGAAAGAAAAGGAAGAAATTCTTGAAAAAGCACATGAGCAAGTAGATCGCATTGATGCTTCTCATAGACGTGGTCTAATTACAGAAGAAGAGCGTTATACTTCAGTTATCAATGTCTGGACTAAGACAAAAGATCTTATCCAAAATCATTTAATGAACTCACTGGATCCACATAACAACATCTTCATGATGAGTGATTCAGGAGCCCGTGGTAATATCTCCAACTTTACCCAATTAGCTGGTATGCGTGGGTTGATGGCAGCTCCAAGTGGACGTATCATGGAATTACCGATTACTTCTAACTTCCGTGAAGGACTTTCAGTTCTTGAGATGTTCATCTCTACCCACGGTGCTCGTAAAGGTATGACAGATACGGCCCTTAAAACAGCCGATTCTGGTTACTTGACTCGTCGTCTAGTAGATGTTGCACAAGATGTCATCATCCGTGAAGACGATTGTGGAACAAAACGTGGACTACTTGTTACAGCAATCAAAGATGGTAACGAAGAAATCGAGCCACTTGAAGACCGTATTATCGGACGTTACGCTCGTAAAACAGTTAAGCACCCTCAAACTGGTGCAGTAATGGTTTCGGAAAATGAACTGATTACAGAAGATCTTACAAAAGAAATCATTGAAGCAGGAATCGAAGAAGTTACGATTCGTTCCGTATTCAACTGTAATACAAATCACGGTGTATGTAAGAAATGTTATGGTCGTAACTTAGCAACTGGCCGTCAAGTAGAAGTTGGAGAAGCTGTTGGAACAATTGCTGCTCAATCTATTGGACAACCAGGTACTCAGTTGACAATGCGTACATTCCATACTGGTGGGGTTGCCGGAGACGATATTACACAAGGTTTACCTCGTGTACAAGAGATCTTTGAGGCACGTCACCCTAAAGGGCAAGCGATGATCACTGAAGTTACTGGAGAAATTGCATCGATCGATGAAAATCCATCTGAACGTACGAAAGAGATCGTAGTTAAAGGTGCAACAGATACACGTACCTATACACTACCAATCAATGCGCGTCTTCGTATTAAAGAAGGAAGCTTTATCGAACGTGGAGATGCCTTTAACGATGGTTCAGTAGATCCTAAAGAATTGTTAGCTGTTAGTAATGTACTCAAATTACAAAACTATCTGTTACAAGAAGTTCAAAGAGCCTACCGTAGCCAAGGGGTAGAAATCGGAGATAAGCACGTTGAAGTTATGGTTCGTCAGATGCTACGTAAAGTACGCGTACTGGATCCAGGTGACACAACAATTCTTCCAGGTAACTTGATGGATATTCACGATTTCAAAGATCAGAATAAAGCAACATTATTATCAGGTGGACTACCAGCGACTGCTCGTCCTGTTTTACTGGGTATTACAAAAGCATCACTTGAAACGAATAGTTTCTTGTCCGCTGCTTCATTCCAGGAAACGACTCGAGTATTAACAGATGCTGCCATCCGTGGTAAAAATGATAAACTGATCGGATTGAAAGAGAATGTTATTATCGGTAAGAGAATTCCAGCCGGAACAGGCATGAAAGTCTATAACCAGATAAAACCAAAAAGTGTCGGCGTTGTAAGCGAAAATGTTTATAGCATCAATGATGAAATTAGTTCATCAACTATAGAAGAATAAAACAATGATGAGGCGAGCGGGAAACAATATCCCGCTCGAAACTCGTCTTTATATAAAAAAGATCAACCAGGATGTTGACAGCCCATTATAGACGTGGTAATATTCTAGAGGTGCTTTTGTGTACAGATTCCTGCTCTAGATCGTTTAAGCTCGATAGAGTCAACAGTCGTTCAGACTGGAATACAAGAGCCGTTAATGTGCTACGCAATTAGGTATAGTTTTTCAATATTAGATTCTAGACGTTAAGTCTTAAGCTGATATAAAGTGAATGAAATATCATCGCTAACAAAGCGATACTTTCTTTTGCTTAAAGAAGAACCGCCTGGATGTGTGGGTCTAGAAAAACCATTATTTATAAGAAAATCCGGAAGGAGGAAACAGAAAATGCCTACTATTAATCAATTGATTCGTAAACCTCGTAAATCAAAAATCGTTAAATCTGAATCACCAGCATTGAACAGAGGATATAACACTCAGAAACGTAAACAAACGACTGTATATTCTCCACAAAAACGTGGTGTTTGTACTCGTGTAGGAACAATGACTCCTAAGAAACCAAACTCTGCGCTTCGTAAATATGCTCGTGTTCGTTTATCTAACATGATTGAAGTAACTGCATACATTCCAGGAGAAGGACACAACTTGCAAGAACACAGTGTTGTCTTACTTCGTGGAGGACGTGTGAAAGATTTACCGGGAGTTCGTTACCACATCGTTCGTGGTGCGCTTGATACTGCTGGAGTTACTGATCGTAAACAAGGCCGTTCTAAATACGGTACTAAAAAACCTAGCTAAAACGGGTTAACCAAAAAAAATAAACTTTTAAATCATACTCTATGAAAGGAGGAATTTACATGCCTCGTAAAGGTCCTGTTACAAAACGTGACGTGTTACCAGATCCAATTTATAATTCTAAATTAGTTTCTCGTTTAATCAACCGTTTAATGGTTGACGGAAAACGTGGAAAAGCTTCTACAATCTTATATGATGCATTTGCTGCTATCAAAGAACAAACTGGAAATGATCCAATCGAAGTGTTTGAAGAAGCATTGAAGAACATTATGCCAGTTCTTGAAGTTAAAGCTCGCCGTGTTGGGGGTTCTAACTACCAAGTACCAGTAGAAGTACGTCCTGATCGTCGTACGACACTAGCATTACGCTGGTTAGTAAGCTACGCTCGTCTTCGTGGAGAAAATACCATGGAAGATCGTCTAGCTAAAGAAATCATGGATGCAGCTAACAACACTGGAGCATCTGTTCGTAAACGCGAAGAAATGCACCGTATGGCTGAAGCTAATAAAGCTTTCGCTCACTACCGTTGGTAATATAAATCAGGAATGTGTTCAGCAGAGGTTGTTTCTTGTTTTCAAGAAACAATACTTACTGACTCATTCTTTTATGCTGTATAACCGATTCATGTATATGCATGAACTGAATGAATTAAAGAGAGGTGTAGAGACAAGTGGCTAAAAGAAAGTTCCCTCTAGAAAAAACACGTAATATTGGTATTATGGCGCATATCGATGCGGGTAAAACTACTACTACTGAACGTATTCTTTATTATACTGGTCGTATCCACAAAATTGGTGAAACACACGAAGGTGCTTCACAAATGGACTGGATGGAACAGGAACAAGAGCGTGGAATTACAATCACTTCAGCAGCTACAACTGCTCAGTGGAATAATCACCGCGTAAACATCATCGATACACCTGGTCACGTGGATTTTACCGTTGAGGTAGAACGTTCACTACGTGTACTTGATGGTGCCGTTGCAGTACTAGATGCACAATCTGGTGTAGAGCCTCAAACTGAAACAGTTTGGCGTCAAGCTACAACTTATGGTGTTCCTCGTATCGTATTCGTAAACAAAATGGATAAACTAGGTGCAAACTTCTTAGATGCTAACCATTCTATGCACGATCGCCTTATGGCTAACGCTCATCCTATCCAGTTACCAATTGGTGCTGAAGATGACTTTAGCGGAATCATTGACTTGGTTCGTATGAGAGCTTTCATGTATGGTAATGACTTGGGAACTGAGATTACTGAAGAAGATATCCCAGCTGACCACATGGAATTAGCAGAAGAATGGCGTACTAAATTAGTTGAAGCTGTTGCTGAAATGGATGAAGATCTAATGATGCAATACCTTGAAGGAGAAGAAATCTCTGAAGAGCAACTAAAAGAAGGTATCCGTAAAGCAACATTGAGCGTTGAATTCTACCCAGTATTAGTAGGATCAGCATTTAAAAACAAAGGTGTACAATTGCTATTAGATGCGGTAGTTGACTATCTTCCTTCTCCACTTGACGTTCCTGCAATCCAAGGACACGCTCAAAGAGATCCAGAAGAAGTTATCGAACGTACTGCTGGCGATGACAATCCTTTCTCAGCATTAGCATTTAAAGTTATGACTGACCCTTATGTAGGTCGTTTGACATTCTTCCGTGTATACTCTGGTACTCTTCAGTCTGGCTCATATATCTTGAATGCAACAAAAGACACTCGTGAGCGTGTAGGTCGTATCTTACAAATGCACGCAAACTCTCGTGAAGAGATTCCTGAAGTATTCTCTGGAGATATCGCCGCAGCAGTTGGGTTGAAAGACACAACTACTGGTGACACTTTATGTGACACTGACAGCCCGGTAATCCTTGAATCTATGGACTTCCCTGAACCAGTTATCCAAGTAGCGATTGAACCTAAATCAAAAGCTGACCAAGATAAAATGGGTATTGCATTGCAAAAACTAGCGGAAGAAGATCCTACTTTCCGTGCCGAAACTGATCAAGAAACTGGAGAAACACTAATCTCTGGTATGGGTGAGTTACACTTAGACATCATCGTTGACCGTATGAAACGCGAATTCAAAGTTGAAGCTAACGTTGGAGCTCCTCAAGTATCTTACCGTGAAACATTCACTAAACAAGTACAATCAGAAGGTAAATTTGTTCGTCAGTCTGGTGGTAAAGGTCAATTCGGTCACGTATGGATTGAATTTACTCCAAACGAAGAAGGAGCAGGTTTCGAATTTGAAGATGCAGTTGTTGGTGGGGTTGTTCCACGTGAATACATTCCTGCAGTTAAAGCTGGACTAGAAGCTTCTCTAGATAACGGAGTTTTAGCTGGATATCCATTAGTGGATGTTAAAGCAAAACTTTATGATGGTTCTTACCACGATGTCGATTCGAATGAGACGGCATTTAAAGTAGCGGCTTCTCTTGCACTTAAAAATGCAGCTCAAAAAGCCGGTGCAGTAATTCTTGAACCAGTAATGGCTGTAGATGTTACAGTTCCTGAAGATTACATGGGTGATATCATGGGTCACATTTCTGCACGTCGTGGAAATATTGAAGGATCTGAACAACGTGGTAACTCAATGATCGTTAGAGGAATGATTCCTTTAGCTGAGATGTTCGGTTACGCAACTACACTACGTTCTGCTACTCAAGGTCGTGGAACATTCTCTATGCAATTTGACCACTATGATCAAGTTCCTAAGAGTATTGCTGAAGAAATTATCAAGAAAAATGGCGGATCTGACTCAGAATAATTTATTCTGAGCAACCGCTCAAACTGATTGATTAATGTAACATTAATCGGTATAATTATATGTGATAAAATGGTTTGAAAACTAAGTTTTCTTACCAATTAAAGGAACACAATCTAAGGAGGAAATGTTTAAAATGGCTAAACAAAAATTTGACCGTACAAAACAACACATGAACATTGGTACAATCGGACACGTTGACCACGGTAAAACAACTTTAACTGCTGCAATTACTACTGTATTATCTCTTAAAGGATATGCAGAAGCACAAGCATACGACAGCATTGACGGAGCTGCAGAAGAAAAAGAACGTGGAATTACAATTTCTACTTCTCACGTTGAGTACGAAACTGATACTCGTCACTATGCACACGTTGACTGCCCAGGTCACGCGGATTACGTTAAAAACATGATCACTGGTGCTGCTCAAATGGACGGAGCTATCTTGGTAGTTTCTGCTGCTGATGGCCCAATGCCTCAAACTCGTGAGCACATCTTGCTTTCACGTCAAGTAGGTGTTCCATACATCGTTGTTTTCTTAAACAAAGTTGATATGGTTGATGATGAAGAATTACTAGAATTAGTTGAAATGGAAGTTCGTGACTTATTGTCTGAATATGACTTCCCAGGCGACGACATTCCTGTAGTTGCTGGTTCAGCTCTTAAAGCTCTTGAAGGCGACGAAGCTTACCAACAAAAAATTCTTGATCTTATGGAAGAAGTAGATAACTACATTCCAGCTCCAGAACGTGACGCTGATAGACCATTCATGATGCCAGTTGAGGATGTATTCTCAATTACTGGACGTGGAACTGTTGCAACTGGACGTGTTGAGTCTGGTAAAGTTTCTGTTGGTGACGAGATTGAAGTTATCGGTATCAAAGATACTGCTAAAACAACTGTTACTGGTGTTGAAATGTTCCGTAAATTGTTAGATTACGCTGAAGCGGGAGATAACATTGGAGCACTTTTACGTGGTATGTCACGTGATGACATCGAACGTGGACAAGTACTAGCTAAACCAGGTTCAATTACTCCGCATACTGTTTTTGATGCTGAAGTATATGTTCTTTCAAAAGAAGAGGGTGGACGTCACACTCCATTCTTCACTAACTACCGTCCTCAGTTCTACTTCCGTACAACTGACGTAACTGGTATCGTTGAATTGAACGAAGGTACTGAAATGGTTATGCCTGGAGACAACACAACTATGAAAGTTAGCCTTATTGCACCAATCGCTGTAGAAGACGGAACTAAATTCACTATTCGTGAAGGTGGCCGTACTGTTGGAGCGGGCGTTGTAACTAAGATCGTAGAATAATCTTTATTCTTTCGATATTCGCTTAACAATTAAATGGAGCGTCATTTCGGATTCGTCCGAAGTGACGCTTTTTTATTTCTTTATTGATAAAGAGCGTGAGTACATACTATAGAAGAAACACGTTCGAACTGTATTTCAGAAAAGAAAAAGCATCGTAAAAAAGAAATTTCCCTTTTTTATAAAATATTTTAAAAAAGGGTTGCTTCTCTATTGTATTGTATGTATACTTGTATAGGTGTCTGCGAGGTACTTATTTTTGTGTGAATCAGAGTGATTTACTGCAAGAAGGGTAATAACTTCAGATCCAGGGCTTTGAAGCGAGAGGTTGCGACACACCCGGGTGCATTGCCATGGTGGGTGAGTTGGAAAATTTTCGTGGAGCTAGGTTTATTTTTTAAATAAGCGAAGGAGGGAAAAACATGGCAAAACAAAAGATTCGTATTCGTTTGAAAGCATATGAACACCGCGTGCTTGATCAATCTGCTGATAAAATTGTAGAAACGGCAAAAAGAACTGGGGCAACTGTTTCAGGTCCAATTCCATTACCTACAGAACGTAAATTGTATACAATTATCCGTTCACCGCATAAATACAAAGATTCACGTGAGCAATTCGAAATGCGCACACACAAACGTCTAATCGACATCGTGAACCCAACACCGAAGACAGTTGATGCTTTAACTAAGCTAGACTTACCATCAGGTGTGGACATCGAAATCAAATTATAATACTAAAAAAATCATATAACGGAGGTGTACTCATGACCAAAGGAATCTTAGGTAAAAAAGTCGGAATGACACAAATCTTCAGCGAAACAGGAGAATTAGTTCCTGTAACAGTAATCGAAGCAGCTCCTAACGTAGTTTTACAAGTTAAAACTATGGCAACTGACGGTTATAACTCAGTTCAATTAGGATTCGACGACAAACGCGAAGTACTATCAAACAAACCGGCACAAGGTCATGTTAAGAAAGCTAACACGACTCCTAAGCGCTTCATTAGAGAATTACGAGATGCTGAGCTTGGAGACGTCGAAGTAGGAAACGAAATTACAGTAGCAACATTCGCAGAAGGCGACATTGTGGATGTTACTGGGACTTCAAAAGGTAAAGGATTCCAAGGTGTTATCAAACGCCACGGACAATCACGTGGGCCTGAAACTCACGGATCTCGTTATCACCGTCGTCCTGGTTCAATGGGTGGCGCATCTGATCCATCACGCGTATTCCCTGGTAAGAAATTAGCAGGACGTATGGGTGGGGACACAGTAACTGTTCAAAACCTTGAAATTGTACGTGTTGACGCTGAGCGTAACGTATTATTGATTAAAGGTAATGTACCAGGAGCTAAAAAATCACTTATTCAAATCCAATCTGCACTTAAAGCAGGAAACAAGTAATAGATTAGGAAGGGAGGACAAGCAGAATGCCAACTGTAGCGTTATACAAACAAGATGGAACGCAAAATGGTGAAGTAACATTAAATGATGCAGTCTTTGGTATCGTACCAAACGAAAGTGTCGTATTTGATGCAATTACCATGCAACGCGCTTCTTTAAGACAAGGAACACACGCGGTTAAAAACCGTAGTGCAGTACGAGGCGGTGGACGTAAACCGTGGCGTCAAAAAGGAACTGGACGTGCTCGTCAAGGGTCTATCCGTTCACCACAATGGCGTGGAGGTGGAGTAGTCTTCGGACCAACACCACGTTCATATGGCTATAAATTACCGAAAAAAGTTCGTCGTTTAGCGATTAGATCAGTACTTTCAACTAAAGTAACAGATCAAGAGTTAGTCGTAGTAGATGGTTTGAACTTTGACGCACCAAAAACTAAAGAGTTCAGAGCTGTTCTAACAAACTTAGATGCTGGCAAAAAGGTCTTAGTAGTGTTGGAAAACGACAATGAATTTGCAGCGCTGTCAGCTCGCAACCTTCCAGGGGTAAAAGTTGTTGCACCAAACAACGTATCTGTACTGGACGTAGTTGCTCATGACAAGCTCATCTTAACGAAGGCTGCTCTGGAAAAAGTAGAGGAGGCACTTCAATAATGAATGCACGTGACGTAATTTTACGCCCGATCATCACTGAAGCTTCTATGAATGCTATGGACGATAAAAAGTACACATTCGAAGTAGATGTTCGCGCTAAGAAAACTACAGTAAAACAAGCTATCGAAGAAATTTTCGATGTTAAAGTTAAAAAAGTAAACATCATCAACACTGCTCCAAAACCAAAACGTATGGGTCGTTACATGGGCTATACTAAAAAACGTCGTAAAGCGATCGTTACTTTAACGACTGAATCGAATGATATTACTATCTTCGGAGAAGAAAACGAATAAGCACTTACTTCTAGAAAAGTAAGCTATATGATTATTACAAGGAGGGAATTTGCGTGGCGATTAAAAAGTACAAACCTACCACAAACGGACGTCGTAACATGACTGGGTCAGATTTCGCTGAAATCACAACTAGCACACCAGAAAAAACTTTGCTAGCTCCAAGCCCAAAACGTGCTGGACGTAACAATAAAGGTAGAATCACTGTCCGTCATCAAGGCGGCGGCCACAAGCAAAGATACCGTATTATTGATTTCAAACGTCAAAAAGATGGCGTTCGCGGTATTGTAAAAACAGTTGAGTATGATCCAAACCGCTCAGCAAACATTTCATTGATCCAATACGAAGATGGTGTTAAAACTTACATTTTAGCTCCTAAAGGTATCGAAGTTGGACAAAACATTATGTCTGGTGAAGATGTAGATATCAAAGTTGGTAATGCACTTCCACTAGCAAACATTCCTGTTGGTTCTGTTATCCACAACATCGAGTTGAAACCTGGTAAAGGTGGACAATTAGCTCGTTCAGCTGGAACTTCTGCTCAAATCCTTGGTAAAGAAGGAAAATACGTATTAGTACGTTTGAGATCTGGAGAAAGCCGTCTGATTCTTGCTAGCTGCCGTGCAACTCTTGGTTCAGTTGGTAACGAACAACACGAATTAATTAACATTGGTAAAGCCGGTCGTAACCGTTGGAAAGGCAAACGTCCTTCAGTTCGTGGATCTGTAATGAACCCGAATGATCACCCACACGGTGGTGGTGAAGGTAAAGCTCCAATCGGACGTCCAAGCCCAATGACTCCATGGGGTAAACCTACTCTTGGTAAGAAAACACGTAATGGTAAGAATCGTTCAGATAAACTTATCGTTCGTCGTCGTAAAAAATAATTTAAAACTTAAATGAAGAAAATTCAGGATTTATCCTGGAAGGAGGGCAATACATGAGCCGTAGTTTGAAAAAGGGACCTTTCGTCGATGCTCATTTGATGAAAAAAGTTCGTGAACTTGGTGAAGACAACAAACGTGTTATCAAAACATGGTCACGTCGCTCAACGATCTTCCCGAACTTTGTAGGTCACACCATTGCCGTATATGATGGAAGAAAACACGTGCCAGTTTATGTTCAAGAGGACATGGTTGGTCACAAACTTGGTGAATTCGCACCAACAAGAACATACCGTGGACACGGTAAAGATGATCGCACAACTAAACGTTAATAGCGAAGGGAGGAAATTTCCATGGCAGAAACAGTAACAGCCGCAAAAGCAACTGCTCGTACAGTTCGTATTGCACCTCGTAAAGCTAGATTAGTAGTCGATACTATTCGTGGTAAAAGTGCTGCAGAAGCTATTTCTATCCTTCGCTTCACTAACCGCGGAGCATCTGAAGAGGTAGAAAAAGTTTTAATGTCAGCAATTGCGAACGCTGAGCATAATTATGATATGGATATAGAAGAATTATTTGTAAGTGAAGCCTATGTCAACGAAGGAGCTACTTTAAAAAGATTCCGTCCGCGCGCAAAAGGTGCAGCTTCAAGAATCAACAAACGTACTAGCCACATTACAGTAGTGGTATCAGAGAAGAAGGAGGGGTAATCTGTGGGACAAAAAATAAACCCTAATGGTATGCGTGTTGGCGTCATCCGTGATTGGGACGCTAAATGGTATGCAGAAAAAGACTTTGCGGACACATTGCTAGAAGACTTAGCTGTTCGTGAATATATTGCAGAAAAATTAAGCACTGCTTCAGTTTCACGTGTTGAAATCGAACGTGCTGCAAACAGAATCAACTTGTCAATTCACACTGCTAAACCAGGTATGGTTATTGGTAAAGGTGGATCAGAAGTTGACTCATTAAGAAATAACTTGAACAGTATGACTGGCAAACGTGTTCACGTCAATATTGTTGAAATTAAAAGACCTGATATGGACGCTACTTTGGTAGCTAAAAGTATCGCTGAACAACTTGAAAACCGTATCTCATTCCGTCGTGCTCAGAAACAAGCAATTCAACGTACAATGCGTTCTGGCGCTAAAGGAATCCGTACTATGGTTTCAGGTCGTTTAAATGGGGCAGACATGGCCCGTAACGAAAGCTTTTCTGAAGGAACAGTTCCATTGCACACTATCCGTGCTGATATCGATTTTGCTAACGAAGAAGCAGATACAACTTACGGTAAAATCGGCGTAAAAGTATGGATCTACAAAGGAGAAGTTCTTCCAGGAAAGACTCAGAACATGAAAGGAGGAAAATAATCAATGTTAGTACCAAAACGTGTAAAACACCGTCGTGAATTCCGTGGTAAAATGCGAGGAGAAGCGAAAGGTGGAAAAGAAATTGCTTACGGTCAATACGGCTTACAAGCAGTTGACTCAACTTGGATCACAAGTCGTCAGATAGAGTCTGCTCGTATCGCTATGACACGTTACATGAAACGTGGTGGGAAAGTATGGATTAAAATCTTCCCTCACAAACCGGTGACAGCTAAAGCAATTGGTGTACGTATGGGTTCCGGTAAAGGAGCTCCTGAGGGCTGGGTAGCACCCGTAAAACGTGGTAAAATCATGTTTGAAATCGGTGGCGTATCTGAAGAAGTAGCTCGCGAAGCATTGCGTTTAGCTTCACACAAACTACCAGTTAAAACTAAGGTAGTAACTCGTGAAGAAAGTGGTGACTCACATGAAGGCTAATGAATTAAAAGGCTTATCCACTACTGAATTAATTAAAAAAGAAGCAGAGTACAAAGAAGAATTATTCAACTTGCGCTTTCAGTTAGCAACAGGACAACTAGAAAACACATCTCGCATTAAAGATGTACGTAAAAACATCGCACGTGTAAAAACAGTTTTGCGTCAGGCTGAACTAGTTAAGTAATCGTGACGGATCTGTATTCAAAGGAGGCTGGAAAATGGCTGAACGTAATGATCGTAAAGTATATCAAGGTAAAGTTGTTTCAGACAAGATGGATAAAACTATCGTTGTAGAAATCTCTACACAAAAACAACATACTAAATACCATAAACGCATGAAATACTCTACAAAATTCAAAGCTCATGACGAAGACAATACTGCCAAAATAGGTGATGTCGTTAAAATCATGGAAACTCGTCCATTATCTAAAGATAAACGATTCCGTTTATTAGAAGTGGTTGAAGTAGCAGTAGTATTATAGAAAAAAGTATTGCTAGCCTAACAGGCTACGCAGCGAAGAGTGTATCTTCGTGAGTTTGAAAGGAGGATCCTAACGTGATTCAAACAGAAAGTCGAATGAAAGTTGCTGACAACTCTGGTGCACGCGAAGTACTTGTAATTAAAGTATTAGGCGGATCAGGTGCAAAGACTGCCAATATCGGAGACGAAGTAGTTGTAACTGTTAAACATGCAACACCAGGCGGCGTTGTTAAAAAAGGTGAAGTTGTTCGTGCGGTTATCGTTCGTACAAAATCAGGAGCTCGTCGTTCAGACGGTTCATATATTAAATTTGACGAAAATGCTTGTGTTATTATTCGTGAAGACAAAGCACCACGTGGAACACGTATCTTCGGACCAGTTGCTCGTGAATTGCGTGAGAATGACTTTATGAGAATTGTTTCGTTAGCTCCGGAAGTTCTTTAATTCCGACAAATGTCATAAGGAGGTGCGCTAGAGAATGTTTGTAAAATCAGGAGATAAAGTTAAAATTTTAGCTGGTAAAGACAAAGGCAAGCAAGGTACGATCAAAACTGCTTTGCCAAAACAAAACAAAGTAATCGTTGAAGGTATTAATATCATGAAGAAACATACCCGTCCTACTGGTATGGGCCAAGAAGGCGGAATAGTCGAGATTGAAGCGCCTATTCACGTATCTAACGTTCAATTGATTGATCCTAAAACAGATGAACCTACAAGAGTAGGATATAAATTCGAAGATGGTAAGAAAGTACGTTACGCTAAGAAATCAGGCGAAACACTTTAATATAGTAGGGAAGGAGGGCATTCATAAATGACACGCCTTAAAGATAAATATCTTAATGATGTACGTCCGTCATTAGTTGAAAAATTTGAGTATAATTCAGTTATGCAAGCACCTGTTGTAGACAAAATCGTCTTAAACATCGGTGTTGGTGACGCTGTATCAAATACTAAAAATCTAGACAAAGCTGTAGAAGAATTAACACTTATTGCAGGACAGAAACCTATCGTTACTCATGCTAAAAAATCTATTGCTGCTTTTCGTTTACGTGAAGGTATGCCAATTGGTACTAAAGTAACTTTACGTGGTGAACGTATGTATGATTTCTTGGACAAATTAGTAACTGTTTCTCTACCTCGTGTACGTGACTTCCGTGGAGTTAGCAAAAATGCTTTCGACGGACGTGGAAACTACACGCTAGGTGTTAAAGAGCAACTGATCTTCCCAGAGATCGACTATGATGATGTTGATAAAGTTCGCGGAATGGACATCGTTATCGTTACAACGGCTAATACAGATGAAGAAGCTCGTGAATTACTTGGACAATTGGGAATGCCGTTCCAAAAATAACCACGACACCTTATTAGGAGGGAAAATGTAGAAATGGCTAAAAAATCGATGATTCAAAAGAATAAAAAACCAGCCAAGTTTTCGACTCGTGAGTATACTCGTTGTGAACGTTGTGGACGCCCACATTCAGTATATCAACAATTTAAATTGTGCCGTATTTGCTTGCGTGAGCTAGCTTATAAAGGACAAATTCCAGGCTTGAAAAAAGCAAGCTGGTAAAAATAGAAAACTTGTCACAAAGGAGGATATAACGAATGGTCATGACAGATCCTATCGCAGATTTCTTGACTCGTGTACGTAATGCTAATAATGCTCGTCATACGAAAGTAGAAATTCCTGCTTCAAACATTAAAAAAGGTATGGCCCAAATCCTGAAAAATGAAGGATTCGTAAAAGATATCGAATTCGTGGAAGATGACAAACAAGGAATCGTCCGCATTTTCTTGAAATATGGTCAAAATGACGAACGCGTTATTACTGGCTTGAAACGTATTTCAAAACCAGGTTTGCGTGTTTACGTAAAAGCAGAAGAAATGCCAAAAGTATTGAACGGTTTAGGAGTTGCGCTTGTTTCTACGTCTGAAGGCGTTGTAACTGATAAAACTGCTCGTTCTAAAAACATCGGTGGAGAAGTCCTCGCGTACGTTTGGTAATAAACATAAAGAATGAAGGAGGTGCCGTACTTTGAGTCGTATCGGAAATAAACCTATTACTATTCCAGAAGGTGTAGAAATCGACCTTAACGGAACAGAAATCACAGTTAAAGGTAAAAATGGCGAGTTATCTCGTACATTAAGCCCAGTTATTTCAATTAACATTGAAGATAACGTAATGACATTTACAAGACCTGATGAATCTAAAGCAAGCCGTACTATCCATGGAACTACACGCGCTGTCGTGAACAACATGGTAGAAGGTGTTACTGAAGGATTCCAGAAAACACTTGAATTGATCGGTGTTGGTTACCGTGCACAATTGCAAGGTAAAACATTAGTATTAAACGTTGGTCTTTCACACACAGTTGAATTCGAAGAAATCGAAGGCTTAACTGTTGAAGTTCCATCAAATACTACTGTAGTAGTTAAAGGTGCTAACAAAGAAAAAGTTGGCGCATTAGCTGCAAACATTAGAGCCGTTCGTCCCCCTGAGCCATATAAAGGTAAAGGAATTCGTTACCAAGGCGAGCAAGTTCGTCGTAAAGAAGGTAAAACAGGTAAATAATGCATTCAAGTCGAACTTAAACTTGGAATGTCTAAAATCAGTTGCAGATCATACCCTGCGTATGATCTTACTGCTCGGTTTGAAACTATTCCGACGTATTTCTGTGTCAGTTAGCTGACATCAGTGATCAAGCCGTTCGACTTAACTTTGCGTTTTCCTGAAGAACACAATACTCAATTCGAACTGAGTAAATAACTATGAAGAGGTGACAATTGTGATTACAAAACCAGATAAAAATAAGTTACGTCAAAAAAGACACAACCGTGTCCGTAGAAATCTTTCTGGTACTGCAGCGCGCCCACGTTTGAACGTATTCCGTTCTAATAAACACATCTATGCTCAAGTAATTGATGACGTAGAGGGTGTAACGCTCGCAAGTGCATCTACTTTGGATACTGATGTTTCAGGAGATTCTAAAGTTGCTTTAGCAGCATCTGTTGGAAAATTAGTAGCTGAACGTGCAAGTGAGAAAAACGTTACAGAAGTAGTATTTGATCGTGGTGGATATCAATATCACGGGCGTGTTAAAGCATTAGCTGACGCAGCTCGCGAAAACGGACTAACATTCTAGAGTAAAGGAGGAGTTAAGGTACATGACAACTCATATTGATGCAGCAAAATTAGACATTGAAGACCGCGTAGTAGAAATTAACCGCGTAACTAAAGTTGTTAAAGGTGGACGTCGTCTACGTTTCGCAGCGCTAGTAGTCGTTGGAGACAAAAATGGACATGTAGGATTCGGTACTGGTAAAGCACAAGAAGTTCCTGAAGCAATCCGTAAAGCGATTGAAGCAGCTAAAACTAACCTTGTACAAGTACCAATGGTCGGAACTACAATACCTCACGAAGTTATCGGACGCCACGGTGGCGGAAATATCATCATGAAACCAGCCGTAGCCGGTTCTGGAATTTCTGCTGGTGGACCTGTTCGTGCCGTACTGGAATTAGCTGGTGTACAAGATGTTTCATCTAAATCAGTTGGATCTAGTTCTCCAATCAACATGGTTCGAGCAACTATCGATGGTATTAGTCAATTAAAACGCGCTGAAGAAGTTGCAAAACTTCGTGGCAAATCTGTAGAAGAATTACTTGGATAAGGAGGGATGACACAATGGCAAATCTAGAAATTACTTTAAAGCGTAGTTTAATTGGTCGTCCTCAAAACCAACATCAGGTAGTTAAATCTTTAGGTCTTAGAAAAACAAACTCTTCTGTTGTGAGACCAGATAATGATGCAGTTAGAGGCGCAATCAAGAAAATCGCTCATTTAATTGAAGTAAAAGAAGTTCAATAAGTTTAAGTTTAACTAAAGGAGGTGCCAAGATTTATGAAACTTCATGAATTAAAACCTGCAGAAGGTTCTCGTAAGACACGTAACCGTGTTGGTCGTGGTTCGTCTTCTGGTAATGGTAAAACATCAGGTCGTGGTCAAAAAGGACAAAAAGCTCGTTCAGGTGGTGGAACTCGTCTAGGGTTCGAAGGTGGACAAACTCCATTATTCCAAACATTACCAAAACGTGGGTTTACAAACTACAACCGTAAAGAATTCGCGATCGTTAACTTAGATTCATTGAATCGTTTTGACGCAGATACAGAAGTAACTCCAGAATTATTGATATCAACAGGTGTTGTTAAAAATAAAAAATCCGGTGTGAAAGTATTGGCGAAAGGAAACGTTGATCGCAAACTTACTGTTAAAGCACACAAGTTTTCAACTGCTGCGAAAGAAGCGATTGAAGCTGCCGGTGGATCAGTAGAGGTGATCTAATTTATGATCGAGCTGATTAAAGGTGCGTTTAAAGAAAAAGATGTTCGAACACGAGTGTTGTTCACTCTTGGAATTTTAATTGTATTTCGTTTAGGTACCCATATAACGGTCCCAGGCGTTAATACAAATGCACTTACCGATTTGTCTTCAACAGGACTATTTGGACTCTTGGATACACTTGGTGGGGGAGCCTTAGGGAGTTACTCAGTTTTCGCTCTAGGCGTTTCACCATATATCACAGCTTCAATCGTGGTTCAGCTTCTTCAGATGGATGTCCTTCCGAAATTCAAGGAATGGGCAGAACAAGGAGAAGTTGGAAGAAAGAAGCTTAATCAGGTAACTCGCTATTTAACGATTGTCTTAGCTTTTTTCCAAGCAATGGGTATCTCTTATGGGTTTAATGCATTAACTGAATTTGGGCTGGTGAATAATCCTGGGCCGTCAACGTATATCGCGATTGCGGTTATGCTGACTGCGGGAACGATGCTTGTAATGTGGTTAGGTGAGATGATAACAGTGCATGGTTTCGGAAACGGAACTTCACTAATCATTTTCTCTGGTATCGTTGCACGCCTTCCTCAGGACATCGTTGAATTCTACAATGTTCAGATCCGTAACGCCGGTGATGAGATTGTTCAAAGTCTTGTGTTTACTGTTGCAGTAATCATGGCCATTGTCATTCTTATTATCTTTGTTACCTATATGGAAAATGCTAAACGCAATATTCCTGTACGTTATTCAAAACGTGCAAGTGATACAAAAGATGGTGCAGTACTGCCACTTAAAGTCAACTCAGCAGGTGTTATCCCTGTTATCTTTGCGAGTTCATTCTTATCAACTCCGCAAATTATACTTGGATATTTTGCTTCAAGTCATCAGAATGCTGGATGGTTCCAATTCTTGAATAGTATATTCAATTTACAAGAACCAGCCGGAGCTGCTTTGTATCTTCTGTTGATCGTTGTATTCACGTACTTCTATGCATTTATTCAGGTCAACCCTGAAAAAGCTGCTGAAAATCTTCAGAAACAAAACGGTTATATTCCTAGTATTCGTCCTGGTAAAGCTACGGAAGAGTATCTTGGATATATGCTGATTCGATTGAGTACAGCTGGTGCGTTGTATTTAGGTGTCATATCTATACTTCCTATAATAGCTTCAGCACTTTGGAATCTTCCTAGTTCGATCGCATTAGGTGGTACTAGTCTACTAATTGTAGTCGGTGTGGCACTTGATTCAATGAGACAACTAGAAGGGCTACTCAGTAAAAAAAGCTATCAAGGATTTATTCAAAGATAAAGTTGAATCTTTTATCCTTTGTACGAAAATAGACGATTTGCCCCATAGGTATTTATAGCCTCATCGATGGGTAAATCGATCTTTTTTTCCTAAGAATGTAAAAGTTAGGAATTAGTCAAGGAGGAAACAACCATGAATCTGATTCTTTTAGGCCTTCCAGGCGCAGGGAAAGGAACTCAAGCTTCACGTATTACAGAAACTTACGGGATACCTCATATCTCGACAGGCGATATGTTCCGTGCAGCGATGAAAAACGAAACCCCTTTAGGCAAGGAAGCTAAAAAGTTTATAGATGCTGGAGACCTCGTACCTGACGAAGTTACCAATGGTATCGTGAAAGAGCGTCTTGAAGAAGCTGATGCTCAGAACGGATTTCTATTGGATGGCTACCCTCGTACGTTGAATCAAGCAGATGCTTTGAAAAAAGCACTTAGCAGCTCTGGTCGTACCTTGGATAATGTGTTGTACATCAAAGTCAACAGAGATATCCTTATGGAACGTCTAACAGGTCGCTTCATCTGCTCTAATTGTGGAGCAACGTATCACAAATTGTTCAATTCAACTAAAGTTGAAGGCACTTGTGATCAATGTGGCGGTCATGATTTTTATCAGCGTGAAGATGATAAACCAGAGACTGTTGAAAGACGTATCGAAGTAAATGAAGCACAGACGAAAGAACTGGCTGCATATTACGAAGAAGAAGGAATCGTAAGAAATATCAACGGAGAACAAAATCCGGATTCTGTATTTGAAGATATTCGAAATATTTTGAAATAGTCATAAAAAAAGAGGTTGCAACAGCTTTTTTTGCGTGGTATAATATTTCGAGCGTCGTGTTGGCATGACGGTTAAACAAAACATTTATAATTAAGAAAATGTGAGAGCAGTCTGCCCTCACAATTTCATGCGTACAAAAGAGAGTCATTGAAGGAGGAAACTCGACATGGCAAAAGACGATGTTATTGAGATTGAAGGAAAAGTACTAGAAACCCTGCCAAATGCAAGTTTTAAAGTTGAACTTGAAAATGGTCACGAAATTCTAGCGCATGTTTCGGGTAAAATTCGTATGAATTATATCCGTATTCTACCTGGAGATAAAGTAACTGTTGAAATGTCTCCATATGATCTAACTCGTGGACGCATTACGTATCGATTCAAATAACTTAAGACTCCGTAAAACCAAGGAGGGAAAGTTTCATGAAAGTAAGACCATCAGTCAAAAAAATGTGTGACAAATGTAAAGTGATTCGTCGTAACGGCCGTGTAATGGTTATCTGCGAGAATCCTAAACACAAGCAACGTCAAGGTTAATAAAAGAGGAGGTGCTCATATATGGCTCGTGTAGCAGGAGTAGATATTCCACGTGATAAACATGTGGTAATTTCATTAACTTATATTTATGGTATTGGTAAAACAACTTCTAAAGGTATTTTAGAAGCTGCCGGTGTTCCAGAAGAAACTCGCGTACGTGAATTGACAAATGATCAATTGGATGCGATCCGTGCTGAAGTAGACAAACTTAAAATTGAAGGTGACCTTCGTCGTGAAGTAAACCAAAATATTAAACGTTTGATTGAAATCGGATCTTACCGTGGTATTCGTCACCGTCGTGGTTTGCCAGTTCGTGGACAAAACACTAAAAACAACGCTCGTACTCGTAAGGGTAAAGCAGTAGCAATCGCTGGGAAGAAAAAATAATTACCTAAAGTTAGGAGGTCAATATACGTATGGCTAAAGCAAATAGACCCGCAGCACGTTCTCGTAAAAAAAGAGCTAAAAAGAATATTGAACACGGAGTGGCTCACATCCGTTCAACATTCAACAACACAATCGTAATGATTACTGATGTTCATGGTAATGCAATTTCATGGTCTTCAGCTGGATCTTTAGGATTCAGAGGTTCTAAGAAATCAACTCCATTTGCTGCTCAAATGGCTGCAGAAGCAGCTGCAAAAGGCTCAATGGAAAATGGCATGAAATCAGTTGAGGTTACTGTTAAAGGACCTGGTTCTGGTCGTGAAGCTGCAATTCGTTCATTACAAGCAACAGGTTTAGACGTAACTGCAATTCGTGACGTAACTCCGGTACCACACAACGGATGTCGTCCTCCAAAACGCCGTCGCGTTTAATAGTAGTGACATTTAAAAAATATTGCGTGAACTGAACGTTTTGAAAGGGGTAAACGACTAGATGATCGAAATTGAAAAACCGGTAATAGAGACAGTTGAGATCAGTGAGGATGGAAAATTCGGTAAGTTTATTGTAGAACCACTTGAACGTGGCTATGGTACAACTCTAGGGAACTCTCTACGCAGAATTCTTTTATCATCCTTGCCAGGTGCTGCCGTCACAAACATTCAGATCGATAGTGTTTTACATGAATTCACAGCGATCGATGGGGTAGTAGAAGATGTGACTGCCATCATCTTGAACTTGAAAAAACTTGCACTTAAGTTGTATTCTGACGAAACGAAAACGATTGAGATAGATGTTGAAGGACCAGCAACTGTAACAGCAGCTGACATTATTTATGACAGCGATGTTGAAATAATGAACCCAGACCTTTACATTTGTACAGTTTCCGAAGGCGGACATTTACATGCTCGTATGGAAGCTCAAAAAGGTAGAGGATATGTTCGCGCTGAACACAACAAACATGAAGATATGCCAATTGGTGTACTGCCGGTTGATTCGATTTATACCCCAATCAGCCGTGTGAATTATCATGTTGAAGATACTCGTGTAGGAGAGAAAAACCAGTTCGACAAGTTAACGCTTGACGTATGGACTGATGGATCAATCTCACCTGAGGATGGCGTGAGTTTAGCGGCGAAAATCATGACAGAACATTTAAATATCTTTGTTAACTTGACAGAAGAAGCTCGTGAAGCTGAAATCATGGTTGAAAAAGAAGAAACTCAGATGGAAAAAATGCTTGAGATGACTATCGAAGAGCTTGATTTATCTGTACGTTCTTACAACTGTTTGAAGCGCGCCGGCATTAACACTGTTCAAGAGCTGACAAATAAAACAGAACCAGAAATGATGAAAGTTCGTAACTTAGGACGTAAATCGCTGGAAGAAGTAAAATATAAACTGGGTGAGCTTGATTTAGGCTTACGCGAAGAAGAATAATCTTGTAGTTAAGGAGGGTTTCGACTAATGGGCTATCGTAAATTAGGACGCACTAGTTCTCAACGTAAAGCATTGCTACGTGATCTAACGTCTGACTTAATTATTAACGAGCGTATCACTACGACTGAAACTCGTGCAAAAGAAGTATCTAAAATGACTGATAAAATGGTTACTTTGGGTAAACGTGGAGACTTGCACGCACGTCGTCAAGCAGCAGCGTTTGTTCGTAATGAATTAGCAACTGTTTCAGAAACTGATGAAGAAATCGTAGTACAAACGGTTTTACAAAAATTGTTTAATGATTTAGCTCCTCGTTTCGCTGAGCGTAACGGTGGATATACTCGTGTTTTAAAAACAGAACCTCGTAGAGGAGATGGCGCACCAATGGCTATCTTAGAATTCGTGGTTAGAGCAGAAACTGCTGAAACTGAAGCAGAAGAAGCTTAATTTAATTCATAAAAAAAGAATTTAACCAAATTCACTTTTGGATGTATGATGGGCGTTATGATGATGGAACTTGTTTCCAAGTGTCTAGCTCAAGTTTCTCCCTTAGGACGTGTTCCTTTGGGAGGACCATATATCGTTTAAAGTGTTTTTTTTGTATCTTTTTAAGCTTAAGGGTCTACTGTATATGGATTCTTGAGAATAAATTCATATACATACATAGAATAAGAAACATGGTTTGTTTGAACGAGTGATTTTTGGTAACCTTGTACTATTGAAGACTGTCAAGACACCTTGAAATAAGGTATAATAGCTGAGTATGTCTGATATTAAAAGAGTGGAATCGTATCCTAACTCGAACTCACTACTCAAAGATAGAGGTTAAAACAATGAGTGAAATTATAAAAGTAAATCATATTTCTTATAAATATACTGATGAACAGACTCAAAATGCTTTGAATGATGTATCTTTTACAATTAATAAGGGTGAATGGATTGCAGTCATCGGGCCGAACGGTTCTGGTAAGTCAACACTTGCGAAGACAATCAATGGTTTGATTGAACCGATGAGTGGAGATGTTCTCGTGGGAGATTTGGCATTAAATGAACAGAATATTTGGTCGATTCGTGAAATGGTCGGAATGGTCTTTCAAAACCCAGATAATCAGTTTGTTGGATCTACTGTCCAGGATGATGTTGCTTTTGGCTTAGAGAACTTAGGTGTTCCAAGAGACGAGATGGTCGAACGTGTACGCGATGCGTTAGATAAAGTGAATATGCTAGAGTTTGCTGAACGTGAACCCGCTCGTCTTTCTGGTGGACAGAAACAGCGTGTTGCCATTGCTGGAATCGTTGCATTACGTCCAGAGATTATGATTCTAGATGAAGCAACGAGTATGCTAGATCCCAAAGGACGCAACGAAGTTCTGAGAACAGTAAAAGAAGTGAAAGAAAAAGAGAACTTAACAGTGATTTCGATTACACATGATATTGATGAAGCAGCATCTGCGAATCGCATTCTGGTAATGAAAGCTGGAGAACTCATCAAAGAAGGTACACCAGAAGAAATTTTTTCTTATGGAGACCAACTGATTGAGATGGGCTTAGACCTTCCGTTTCCGGAAAAATTGAAGTCTTCTCTTAAAGACATTGGCATCAAAGTACCGACAGATTATTTGACGGAGGAAGGCATGGTGGACTGGTTATGGACATACGATTTGAAGAAGTAGGGTATACGTATCAGAAAGGCACACCTTTTCAAAGCCGTGCTTTGTACGATATCAATTTGTCTATAAATGATGGAAGCTTTACTGCGCTAGTCGGTCACACCGGTAGTGGGAAATCAACAGTGCTTCAGCACCTCAATGCATTAAAGAAACCAACTGAAGGCTCTATCACCATTGGAGACAGAGTCGTTACGTCTTCGACCGATAATAAAGGGTTGAAAGCTCTGCGTAAAAAAGTTGGGATTGTATTCCAGTTTCCTGAGGCTCAGTTATTTGAAGAGACGATTGCAAAAGACATTGCCTTCGGCCCGAAGAATTTTGGGGTTAGTGAAGAAGAAGCGATTGAACGAGCACGAGTACTTTTGCCTCAAGTAGGCTTGGATGAAAGTTTTATGGACCGTTCCCCGTTCGATTTGTCTGGTGGACAGATGCGCCGGGTAGCGATAGCTGGTGTGTTGGCGTTGGAACCTGAAGTACTCGTTTTAGATGAGCCGACTGCTGGACTGGATCCACAGGGACGCAAAGAAGTGATGGATATGTTTTATAACTTGTATAAGACTAAAGGGTTAACGATTGTGCTAGTCACGCATCAAATGGACGATGTGGCGCAATACGCGGATCATATGGTCGTGCTTGAAAAAGGAACCGTTAAAAAGGAAGGGTCGCCTAGAGAGCTGTTTAAAGAGTCTGAGTGGTTGACCAGTATGCAACTTGGTGTACCTTCTACCGTTGCTTTTACCCATCAACTGGAATCTCGGTTTGGTTGGACATTTGATTCTTTACCGATGACGACAGATGAGCTTGCTGCTCAAATTAAAGTGAAGTTAGGTAGAAATGAAGGTGATGAGCTATGATGGATAAACTGATTTTTGGTCGGTATATTCCCGGCGATTCACTGATTCATCGATTGGATCCCAGAACGAAATTAATGGGTGCGATGTTTTTCATTATTATTATTTTTCTTGCTAATAATTTATGGACTTATCTGGCATTGGCTGTTTTTGTAGGCTTAGCGGTTAGTTTGTCACAGATTTCACTGAAGTTTTTCATTAATGGAATCAAGCCGCTATTATGGCTGATTCTGTTTACAGTGATTTTACAGGTACTGTTTACAAGTGGGCAGACGATCTTTTTTAGATGGGGACCAATCATCTTGTCTCAAGAAGGCTTGATTAATGGTGGATTCATCTTTATGAGGTTCGTACTGATTATCTTTATGTCAACGTTACTGACGTTAACAACGATGCCCTTATCTTTGTCAGATGCGATTGAGTATCTGTTGAGACCTTTTGGTAAAGTGGGCGTACCAGTTCATGAGATTGCACTGATGTTGTCGATTGCGTTACGTTTCGTACCGACACTGATGGATGAGACAGAGAAGATTATGAATGCTCAGCGTGCACGTGGGATTGATTTTGGTGAAGGTAGTATTTATCAACAGATGAAATCAATTGTGCCATTGCTGATACCGCTATTTGTGAGCTCGTTTAACCGCGCTGAGGAACTTGCAACAGCGATGGAGGCTAGAGGATACAAAGGTGGCGAAGGGCGTACAAAGTACCGTCAATTGAACTGGCAGACGAAAGACTCGCTTGCTATGGGAACGATTGGCTTGCTTGTCGTTGTACTGATATTATTTAGAACTTAAAGTGGGAGAGGATAAGGATGTAAGTCTTTATCCTTTTTCTGTATAAAAAAGTAAAGGAAGCTGTTAGATTTGGAAAATACAAGATACAGATTGAAACTGGCTTATGATGGCACAAACTTTTCAGGTTTTCAGGTGCAGCCAAACAAAAGAACTGTGCAAGGAGAAATTGAAAAGGCACTAAATACCATGTCTAAAGGGACTTTCATCCGCATCAAAGGAGCCGGCAGAACAGATGCAGGAGTCCATGCTAGAGGACAAGTCATTCATTTCGACTACCCGAAGGCCATTCCAGCTGATGGAATGCTACGTGCGTTAAATGCATTGAGTCCAGATGATATCGTAGTATACGAATCGGATATCGTGGATGATCAGTTTCATTCTCAGTATTTGGCTGAAGGGAAAACCTATCAGTACCGTGTAGACAATCATAAACTGGAAGACCCCTTTACACGCTTATACGCGCACCACCATCCATTTGAAATGGACTTGAAACGTACAAAGCAAGCTTTAAAGTATTTGGAAGGAACACATGATTTTACGAGTTTCGCTTCTGCCCAGTCAGATAAGGAAGACAAAACTAGAACCATTTATGAAGCGAGTGTTGAAATCGATGACCGGACAAAAGAGTGGGTCTTTACGTTCCGTGGAAATGGCTTTCTCTACAATATGATTCGGATTATTGTCGGAACGGTCCTGCAAGTTGCGGATGGGAGAAGACCGGTAGAGGATATCCCTAAAATCCTTGAAGCGAAGGACCGTACAGTCGCAGGCCCAACCGTTGCCCCAAAGGGATTATGCATGATGGAAGTGTACTACGAAGACTGAACGAATTTAGTCGAAAGGGAGTATAGGACAATGAAAATGAAGGTCAATGGTCTTGAAATTGATGTAGAGTATTCAACTAGCGAACAAGAAGATGTCCTGATACCATTACTGGATCAACTCGTGACTTTGAAGGAAAAGACGGACAGGCGGATTGTTGTTTATTTGGCAGCACCTCCTGGAACAGGGAAGACAACGTTAAGTCAGTATCTGGAAAAATTACATAAAGATCGAGCTTATCCTTTTACCTTTCAATCAATTTCTATTGATGGGTTTCATTTTGACCGTGCCTATTTAGCTGAGCATAAGGCTTTGATAAATGGAGAAGCCGTATTTTTAAAGGAAGTTAAAGGTAGTCCAGAGTCATTCGACTTTAGATCGCTCAAAAGGTGTCTGTCGCTGCTTAAACAATCTGAAATGATCGAGTGGCCGATCTATGATCGAAAGCTACATGATGTCAGTTCTGAGCGTTTGAGAGTAGATGGAGATATCGTGCTTGTCGAAGGGAATTGGCTGCTTTTAGATGAACCAGGCTGGCGGGATCTGAAACAAATGGCAGACCTATCAGTATTCATAGAGGCGGGAGAAGCCGTACTAGAACCGCGCTTGATTCAGCGCAAAATGATGGGTGGATTGAGTAAAGAAGCTGCAGTTGCCTTTTATAAAAATAGTGATCAAAAGAATGTGAGAAGAGTATTGGAACATCACAGTGAACCGGATATATACTGGCGGATGCAAAAAGAAGGTACACTAAAGAAAGATTAAGAAGAGAGCTGTCATGAGACTTTAAAGACGGTAACCTGTTACCATAGTAGTGAGATGAATGAGTCAAAGGGACTAGAAAGGAATCTTACTATGAGAGAATGGATCAATCAATATACAGAAGCTTATCCGTTGATTGCTAACATCCTAATATTTGCAGTGATTATTGTGTGTCTATTGATGATCAGAAAGTTTGCGCTGAATCGCTTATATAAACAATTCAATGAATCAGAAAACTGGTACGTGACTCGAAAAGTGGCTAAATGGCTGACCAATGGGATACTGGTTATTGCTTTTGTTTATATATTCGGGACAGATCTCAGTGGATTTACAACGGCAATAGGACTTGCTGGAGCTGGGATTACCTATGCGTTAAGAGAAGTCATCGTGAGTTTTGCTGGGTGGTTTGCGATTATGTTCGGCGACTTCTTTAAAACAGGAGACAGAGTACTGCTAGGTGGAACCAAGGGCGATGTTGTGGATATCGGTCTTTTGCGGACGACTTTGATGGAAATGGGTGAGTGGGTAGAAGGGGATCAATATACTGGAAGAATCGTCCGAGTAGCGAACAGTTATATCTTCACATCTCCCGTCTATAATTATACAGCTGATTTCAAGTTCTTGTGGGATGAAATTCATATTCCCATTCGCTTCAAGTCAGATATCAAACTCGCTAGAAAACTGGTGTTAGAGATAGCGGAAAAAGAAATTGGAACCTACAACGCTAAGGCCGAGGAAGACTGGGGAAATATGAAGCGTAGATACCGTATCGAAAATGCTTCACTTGAGCCACAAGTCTTTATTTCTTTTGATGATAACTGGATCACATTAAGTTTGCGGTACATTGTAGATACAAGAAAGAGACGGATTAGCAGAGATCATATTTTTATGTCGATTCTTGAGCGTTTTGGAGAATATGAAGATAGAATTGAACTCGCTTCTGAGACATTTGAAATTGTTCATGAGGAAACACCTAAAGAAGGTCGAAATAGCTAATCTTAAGTTGTTTTGGTTACAAGACACAAATAAAGCGATCTGGAAGGCGAGAAATCCGCAGCTTCTAGGTCGCTTTTTTAATGGTTTAATTAGGACTTATGCCTGCTTTTTAACATAAACGAGTACGAATAATGAACCAATCGCGATGATTGAGATAGCAATCCAAGTGCTTGATTCAATACCGGTTTGTGCAACAGTCATTTCATCCATATCTACTTCTTGTAACGTGAAGTCAGAAGGAACGAGTACTTTATCAATAACGTGAACAACACCATTTGTAGCAGCCATATCTGTTGCGGTAATCATGGCATCATTTACCATAGGATCTCCACTTAAATCAAACATGACCATTTCTCCATTAACAGTTTCTGCTTCCATACCATCCGTTAAATCTCCAGCCATAACGGCACCAGGAACGACGTGGTAAGTTAACACTTTTGCTAAGTCTGGTTGTGCAAGTAATTCTTCTGCTGTGATATCTAAATCAGCAAGTAGCGCTTCAAAAGCAGCATTTGTTGGTGCGAAGACCGTAAAGGGTCCGTCACCTTGTAAAGTTTCAACAAGTCCAGCTTTTTGTAAAGCGGTGACGAGGATGCTGAAGTCCTCATTACCCATAGCGATTTCTGTAATATCTTGTGTAGGTTCATCGGTTTCTGCTGCGGCTGTGTTGGGGGATAGGGTGAATGTGAGTGCGAATAAAGCGACAAAAGACATTAGTGCTTTGACAAATTTCTTCACTGCTGAACACTCCCTTAGTATAAGTTGTAAAGATGGCTTTACCAACTTCACTTCCTTATAATAAGCTTATGCGTAACCGCTGTCAAGAACAACACTTTATTAAATAACAAACGTTTGAAAGGACGGAGACTAATGAAAAGAAAAGGGTTACTAACAATGCTAGGTACAGTCTTTTTATTGCTTGTAGGGTATTATAGTTATACTGTAATCCCGCAAATGAACGCTGTCTCTGTTCCAGAGATGAAAGTAGAAAGGCAAGTAGCTGAAACGACACCAGAATCAGAAAATGAAAAAAACATAGATATTGTTAATGAATCCATCGTTTACGACATTGAAGACAATCCTTATGCTGAATATTACAAGTTGAACCCAGACTATACCGGTTGGCTGCAGGTCAACCAGACCAACGTCGACTACCCGGTCGTCAGAGGAGAAGATAACGCATTTTATCTATCACACAATTTCTATAAAGAGCCAGATGTCTTGGGCGCTATTTTCATGGATTACCGAAATGTGGGGATGGGGTACGACAAGAATCTGATTCTATATGGTCACTACAATGCTTACAATCAGATGTTCGCCGATTTAGAAAAGTATTTGGATGAAGCTTTTTTAAAGGAGAACCCGACGATTTCTTTTAATGATCCTTATACGGACCGGACGTATGAGATTATTTCGGTCCATGTCGCGCCGGCACAAGCTGAGTATATCCAAACAAGTTTTGAAGATGGTGAGTTTGAAGCTTACTATAATAAGGTGAAAAGCGAGTCAATGCATGAGGTTGAGTCCACTTTTGAAGAAAATGATCATTTGCTGACGCTTATAACCTGTAATTACGGTGTAGATGATGGGCGGCTATATATTCATGCAAAAGAGATCAAGTAGAAAAAAGAGTTCAAAAGAAAAGACGAAGCCTAGACGCAGCTTCGTCTTTTTAGGTGCGTAGGATTGGACACTATCATTTTAACTGAAGTGGATTATACTATACATATTATAAATTCGTTAAAGGTGGTTCAATAATGCAAATGCTTATAGGGATGTCAACGAGCAGCGAAAGCAATCTATTCGAGCTTGGTACTGTTTTGATTGTACTAGCAGTCGTGGTGGGATTCAATTTACTCTACAGTGTGTTTTTAAAGAATAAAATTCCTTCACAGACATATATTTTATTGAACTCTTTTTTGTTAGTGATCGCAGCGGGCACGCTACTTTTTCAAAGTGGTGTACTCATTGATCGATTCGGGATATCAGGGGACGGATGGTCAACACTGGTCTTTCTATTCATTTTTGTTTTGGGTGTGATTCATTTGTTTGTACATGAGCGAGATGCAAAACGTAAAAGGAAATAGACTAATTGACTTGATTGACCTTGTAATAGAATCCAAGTGACCCTAAATCGATATAAAAATAAGAGACAACGTACTGTGTATTTTCTTCATAGTCACCAACCATTTCAGCAGGGACAATAATCTTTTGACGCAATAGATTCGAGTCAACGGGTGAAGTGGAGTCCATATTAAATTGCGACGTATCTCTATCTGTTATTGTAAAAGAATACTCTTGTCCATTGTTGTCAGGAGTAGGAACGATAAGTGAACCACCAATCGTTCTATCTATAGCCGTAAAAAATACTAAGATAACAAAGAACGAGATGATAAAAGAAGTTAATCTAAGAGCTGCTTTTTCCCAGAATTTGAAGTGTTTACTCAACAAACATAACCGAATAAAAAAGAAGATGAGTACGATACACAAAACAAATCCGCCATAAGACGTTAAATATTCTAGCATGCCTACATCATTAAACCGGGAATAGATATATCCAAAAGAAAAGATCACCAGAAGTGCTGCTGAAATAAGTACGATAGCGAAAGAGCGTATGAAAGGCTTACGCATGAATAAACTCCCTTCTGTAAATGCAATCATTTGATTTTATGTATATCGTTAGTATACTCGAAGGGTATAGGAGAAGCCTATGATTATTTTAATAGAATAAACTCAAACGTTCGAGAAGAAAGCAGAGAAAAAACAAAGTGTGTATTCACAAAAGCTCGTCTAATTTGTGTGAGAACCTGTTTAGTAGGATAAAAGGTCTCTATTAAAATCTAAAAGGAGGGCATGTCAATGAAGTATGGAGAGGATTATAAGAAGATTCCGGTTTACAGTAAAGATTCTGGGAAAGGGACAGAATTCTTACCTGATGTATATGTATATGTCGATCAAATCGTTAATGTGCTTTTCATTGGAAATCCAAAAGAAGAGTCATTTGTCATTGTGGACACAGGTATGTATGGTCGCTCCAACAAAATCATTGAAGCAGCTCAAGAACGGTTCGGGTCTGATGCAAGACCGAAAGCCATTATACTGACTCATGGACATTTTGACCATGTTGGAACGGTTATTGAATTGGTTGAGAGATGGGATGTACCGGTATATGCAGAGGAAAAAGAAATGCCTTACTTGACCGGCAAAAACAGTTACCCTGAACCAGATTATCAGGCAGAAGGCGGACTCATTTTGAAGACCTCTAAATTCTTCCCTACAGATCCTATAGAATTAGATGACCGAATTCGACCGTTACCGGAAAACGGAACCGTACCGTTTTTGCCGGAATTCAGATGGCTCTCAGTGCCCGGACATACTGAAGGACAAGTCGCTTTATTCAGAGAAAGAGACCGTTTTTTAATTGCAGCTGATGCATTTGTCACGACCAGACAAGAAAATTTGTATGATGTTCTGACTCAGAAAGAAATCGTCAGCGGACCGCCGCGCTATCTAACTCCGGACTGGACCTCGGCTAAGGAATCAGTCATCAAACTGAAAGATCTTAGACCAGAACATGCAGTGACAGGACATGGTCATCCAATGAGTGGACAAGAATTGACCGACGGGTTAAAAAACCTGATCAATCATTGGGAAGAAGAAGCTCTGCCGAGTCACGGCAAGTTCGTAGAGGATACAGAAGCAGATTAAATGAAGTGACCAAGGAACAGAAGTGATTTCTGTTCCTTTTTTTTGTCTGAATAGATTGGATGAAGAAAAAATGGTCAATAAATCTACCATAAAAAAATCATCCTTAAGACTGATTTAATATCGAATGCGACGTTTTATACTAAAATAGTGCGAAAAAAGAATCGTGAAAATTTATAAAATGGAGTGTTGATAAATGAAACAGTTTAAAAAGCAAAGGCTGACGCCCATGACACAAATTAAACCTTTGGTAACTTCGTTATTTGATACTAAAATAGAAAAAAGAAAGAAATGGATCGTACTAGGGATTCTCCTTTATATTGTCAGTCCCATCGACTTAGTTCCAGATTTTATTCCGGTGGTAGGATATGCAGATGATATTTTGATTCCGATTTTGCTGATCATCGCAGAAAGAGTTCTTTCAAAAAGTCAGAAGAGTATCGTCGAACGTGTAGAAAAAGAAGCAGAACGATTTGATTCATAACAACTTGTGACAGGCTATGAAAGAAGTTCTTTCTATTGGAGGAAGGGCTTCTTTTTTATATCTATAGGTGCTCCATAATCTATCTACTAAATCTTTGTCGGTTTTATTGAAAAAAGATTGATATGGAGTTGACTTATCTATACATTCGCGGTATTATGTTAAATGGTATTGTTTGCCACCATGATAAGCCCCGGAAACTTGTTAGGTCACAAACAAAACGAAGCTCTGATCAAGAAAGTTCTGGTACTATTCACAAGACTAAATACATTAGAGCAAGATTGAAATCACAATAACTGAAATCGAAAATGAATTTATGGAGGTCAAGATCGTGCGTACAACTTTTATGGCGAATGAAAGCAACATCGAGCGTAGATGGTTTGTAGTTGACGCTACAGATATCCCATTGGGACGTCTTTCAGCAGTCGTTGCATCTATTCTTCGCGGAAAAAACAAACCTACGTATACACCACACGTCGACACTGGCGATAACGTAATCGTAGTAAATGCTGAGAAAATCAAATTAACAGGTAACAAAGCTAGTGACAAGATCTATTCTCGTCACTCAGGATTCCCAGGTGGATTGAAACAAGTATCTGCTGGAACTCTACGTGCTGAAAAACCTGAAAGACTAATTGAATTGTCTATTAAAGGAATGCTTCCGCATAACTCTTTAGGACGTACTCAAGTTAAAAAATTACATGTATACGCTGGACCTGAGCACAAACACCAAGCTCAACTTCCAGAAACACTAGACATCACGAACTTAATTTAAGGAGGGACATTCATTGGCTCAAGTACAATATTTCGGAACTGGCCGTCGTAAAAACTCTACAGCTCGAGTAATCATGACTCCAGGTTCTGGTAAAATCACATTCAACGGTAAAGATATTACTGAATATTTAAACTTTGAACACTTGCACCTAATCGTAAGACAACCACTTGCTCTTACTGATACAGTTGAAAGCTATGACATTAAAGTCAACGTTCATGGTGGAGGATTCGCAGGACAAGCAGGCGCTGCTCGTCACGGAATCTCTCGTGCACTATTAACAGTAGACCCAGATTTCCGCGGAGCACTTAAAGCGGCTGGACTATTAACGCGTGACCCTCGTATGGTTGAGCGTAAAAAACCAGGTCGTAAAAAAGCCCGTAAATCTCCACAATTCTCAAAACGTTAATATTTGGACCTGTTGCGAGTTTATTCGCCTACAGATACAATACAGAACGAAGAAAAAGCATTGGCATCTTGCTGATGCTTTTTTCTTTTACTATTCAAGGTGGTGGAAACAATGACTCCAAAAGAGAAAATGCTAGAACTGATCAAGAAAAAACAAGGTGGCGGAAAGTCCGAATATAATCGCACACCAAAGAACGACCAGAAATATATGCGTAAAGCACCGGTTATTCATAAATAATAACGGAGCAAGTTAGAATATGGTCTATTATAAGATGCTTTCCTTTTGGGAAGTGTCTTTTTTTGTAATCTATAAAGATGAAAATCACTTACATCTTGTTACATTCACTAAACGAAAAGAAGGAATTAGTTTTTGATCCAGTGCATCACGTATTCTTCTTCAGAAGTTTGGTGGTCGATAGATTGTTCTTTAATAGAAAAATGATTCTTCAAATAGAAATCTACAGCATTCTGATTCTTTTTATAAACAGTTAATTGGATAAAATCTCTTTGATCTTTAACAAAATTGAGTAGTGCTTTTCCATATCCCTCGCCTTGAACATTCACATCAATAAACAGTGCAGCCAAATAATCGTCTACCAAGGAGACAAATCCTACAATGCCGTTCCCTTCTGATATAACATACGTTTCAGATAGCGGTAGGTACTTCTCTTTCATTACGACCTGCTGTTCTCTCCAGTAATTTGGTGCAATGAAATCATGAGCATCAAGCGAAGCCTCGTACCAGATATCTACTAGGTAATCTAGATCTACTTGATGGCTTTCTCTAATCTTCATAAAATGGTTTATTTCCCTTCTATTATAGGTGAATTGATATAAATGAATTATAACAAGTTAATGGGTATTTGAGCAATTTTTGAGTGAAATGATCTTCGATTTGGAGTCTTTTATATTTATGCTCTCAGCCCTAAATCTTTGAATGATTGACTTAGTGGGTGTATTCTAAAAATGCATAAGCCAATGTTTGAGACAATAAACTTAACCGAAAACACTAACTAGTGGGAGGATTAGTAAATTATGACTGAAAACAATGGGAAAATCGAAGCAGCCGTTGCAGCAATCAAGGTATTGGAAAGCTGGGGCGTCAAACAGATTTACGGATTACCGGCAGGATCTTTAAACTCTTGGATGGATGCACTGAAGCATGAAGAGACGAAAATGGATTTTATTCAAGTGCGTCACGAAGAAGTTGGTGCAATCGCAGCATCTATGCAGGCGAAATTCAGTGGAGAAATCGGCGTAGTCTTTGGTTCAGGTGGACCTGGAGCGACGCATTTGATGAATGGTTTATATGATGCTCGAGAAGATGGCGTACCGATGTTAGCGATTATTGGGCAGCGTGCAGAAAATGAAATCAATATGGATGCCTTTCAGGAAATGAATCATAATCCGTTATTTGCTGATGTAGCGATATACAATCGTCGGGTAGCGTACGCGGAACAGTTACCAAAAGTCATGGATGAAGCGATTCGTACAGCGATTACCCGAAATGGAGTAGCGGTTGTAGAGGTGCCAGTCAGTTATGGATGGGTTGAAATAGACAACGATAGCTGGTATTCATCTGCCAATGCTCGTCGTACACCAACGTATTCCATACCAGATGAAAAAGATATTGAAGATGCAGCTAAAATCTTGGAAAATGCAAAACGCCCGGTCATATATGCCGGAATCGGAACACGAGGAAATGGCGATGCAGTCATGGGGCTGTCTCGTAAGTTGAAAGCGCCAGTCGCTATTACTGGTTTAAACTATGACAATTTTCCACATGACTTCGAAGCTTTACTGGGATCCGCAAACCGAGTCGCACGAAAACCAGCGGTGGAAGTGTTTGAAGAAGCAGATGTAGTATTGTTTGCAGGAAGTAACTATCCTTTTACTGAGGTAACGGGTGTGTTTGATAACATTGATAAGTTCATTCAAATCGATATCGATCCCTATAAATTAGGGAAAAGACATCCAGTTGATGTAGCGATTTTAGGAGACGCTGGATCAGCGATTCGCTCGATCACAGATAGGATCTCTGAAAAACAAGAAAGTGCATGGTATCGTGCTAATATAAAAAATGTTAAAAACTGGGCTGCTTATATTGATAAGCTTGAAAAGAAAACAGAAGGTAAACTGCAGGTGTATCAAGCCTATAATGCTATAAACAAAGTGGCGGACGATGATGCCATTTACTCTACAGATGTTGGGAATACCACTCAAACTTCTATACGTCATTTGAAAATGACACCGAAAAATATGTGGAGAACGTCAGGCGTGTTCGCAACGATGGGAAGCGGACTACCAGGGGCTATTGCAGCGAAGAAATCCTTCCCGAATAGGCAAGTGTGGGATCTGACTGGTGATGGTGCCTTTTCAATGGTAATGCAAGACATTATCACAACTGTTCAACACAAATTACCAAGTATTCACGTTGTCTTCTCCAATGAAGAATATGCCTTCATTAAAGCAGAACAAGAAGATACAAACCACTATTATTTTGGCGTAGATTTCCAATCTTCTGATTACGCTAAATTCGGTGAAGCGCAAGGAGCGGTTGGTTTTACCGTTAAAGAAATCAGTGAGTTAGAAGAAACCTTCCAAAAAGCGGTTGATTTGGAAAAATCTGGACGTACAGTAGTGATTGACGTCAAAATCAGTAATGATCGTCCGATACCGGTTGAGCGTCTGAGACTAGATCCGAAACTTTACTCAGAAGAAGAAATCAACGAGTTCAAAGAACGCTATGAAGCACAAGACCTTATTCCTTTCGGTCAATTCTTAGAAGAAGAAGGATTAGAGGTTAAAGTATACGAGCGTGGAGGAAAATCGAAACAAGACGATTCAATCGTGAATACAGAAGATCAAATTTAAGTAAAGTCTTTAAAGAACCTCACTCGTTGGGGTTCTTTTCTTATAATTAGAGCACATGTTTATACTGAAGAAAACTTTTGAGTTTAATTACAAAATAATAAACCATTAAATATCACTTCTACTTTTTGAATCCGTTAAGTTTAGCGTGCACTTTCCCACGCAATCGCTGAAAAAACAAAAACTGACGGCGCGATTGTTCCATACTTTTATATCGTTTACGGTTCTTTTTATAGAATTGCTGGTGATAGTTTTCTGCAGGCCAGAAAGTACTGGCTGGTTCGATTGCAGTAACGATTGGTTTCGTATATTTGTTCGAGTCGATCACACGTTTTTTGGATTCCGTGGCAATTTTGTGTTGAGCTTCATTGCGGTAAAATATAATCGGACGGTAACGTTCACCACGGTCTGCGAACTGACCATGTGCATCGGTAGGATCTGTTAGCTGCCAGTAAAGGTCCACAAGATCGGCGTACTGAATCATGCGCGTATCAAAAATAATTTCCACAGCTTCTACATGTCCCGTATAATCACCGCTGACTTGGTCATAAGTAGGGTGGTCAACGTGTCCCCCTGTATAGCCAGATAAAACGGAAATGATGCCTTCTCTTGTCTCAAATGGTTCTACCATACACCAGAAACAACCACCAGCAAAAATGGCACTGTCCTGATTATTTTCATCGTCAACGGTGTGGTTGTCTATATCAAACAAAGTATCTGTTTTTAAATTACCAGTAATCAGGTTGTAAAAATCCATCACGTCAGGTGTGAGATTACTCCTCAGCGCCAGAGGACGTAGATCGGCCTCGATTTTTGAAAGATGACTTTCCACACTTTTTCCATCATCTAGGCGATCTTTTGTTTCTGAAAGTAAAGAACGCTCCCAATCACGTGTCGCTGGATTAAGGATCAAGTTATAGAGATTCGCTAACAGTACTTCTTGATTCATGTTCATACGTATACCGCCTTAGAGTTCATTCGTTTAGTCAATAATCGTTACCGTTAGTATACCGTAATTTTCTTGAAAATTAATTTAAGAAAGATTAAATGAGCGAGAATCCTGTATTTATTTATAAGCCTGTAGTCCCATCAAAAAAAGTGTGCTATACTCTAATCAATTGAAAAGAACATTTGGGGTGCTATTTAGCTGAGATTATACCCATTGAACCTGATACAGTTAGGACTGGCGCAGGGAAATGTAGTTGTAGACTGATTTTATGCAATCGTTTTATTTTGATTGTATGACTCCGTCTGTCTCAGACCGCACTCCTTTTGCTTTTCGCAGAAAGGAGTTTTTTTACGTGGAAAAAAATCGAATCCACAGATTGACCTTACTAGCATTGATGATTGCATTAGACGTGGTGTTGTCACCATTGATGCGAATCGAAGGAATGGCGCCCATGTCTAGCGTCATGAATATTATTGCGGGTGTTTTACTCGGTCCGCTATACGGAACGCTGATGGCTTTAATATGCGGCCTGATTCGTATGTTACTTTTAGGCATTCCACCACTGGCTTTAACGGGGGCCGTATTTGGAGCTTTCTTAGCTGGGGTATTTTATAAATTCGGCCGAAATATGTACTGGTCGATGGCGGGAGAGATTATTGGAACAGGTATCATTGGTTCACTACTTTCTTATCCCGTGATGGTTTGGTTCACTGGTAGCCAACAGAGTTTGTACTGGTTTATTTACACGCCAAGATTTGTTGGAGCGACTTTGATTGGTTCTGTAATGGCCTTTTTAGTGCTAGTCAAATTAAAAGAAACGTCTACTTTCAAACGTACTCAGAAATTATTTATAGGAGGTCCGCTTCATGGCATTAAATCATGACCTTTCGAATCAGTTCCCATTAAAACAGTCTCCATTAGTACAATGCATTACCAATGAAATCACTTGTGAGTCGATGGCGAATGCGCTGCTTTACGTAGGAGCTAAACCGATCATGGCAGATGACTCTAGAGAATTTAAACAGCTTTTTACTCAAACGGACGCTTTGCTTTTAAACCTTGGACATCTTTCAGAAAAACGTCAGATTAGTCTGCTAGAAGCAAGTCGCTACGCAAAAGAAACGAAGAAGCCGACAGTCGTTGATCTAGTTGGTTATGGCGTTAGTGATATCCGTAATCAAGTCAGCCTTGCGCTAGTTGAGAACCATCCAACTGTTGTAAAAGGAAACACTTCAGAACTGAGAAATTTCTGCGAATTAACGAGTCATGGACGAGGTGTTGACGGCAACGAACTGGATCAGGGAGAAGAAAGTCTGAACGAACTGATCGATGCCTTGAAAGAGATGAGTCAATATTATCCCTATACGACTTTCTTAGCGACCGGACCAAAAGATATCGTCGTATCGCATGACCGCACTGTGATGCTTTCTAATGGTGTCGAAGAGCTCGATCGATTCACAGGAACAGGTGATATTGTTGGGGCACTGATTGCGGCACTCTTAGGAGACGGTCAAGATCCATTCGATGCCGTAATCGGCGCAGTCAGTTACTTCAATCTTTGTGGTGAGAAAGCCAAGTCCCAAAGCAATGGACTTGCCGATTTCCGCTTTCAAACATTAAACCATCTATCACTCTTGATGGAAGAAAACTGGAACCAATCAGTGAAAGGATGGGAAAAATGAAAGAACTAACTCTTTACCTTGTAACAGGAAGATACGATTTTGACGAAGATTCTTTTTTAAATGTGATCAAAACCGCTTGTGGAAATGGCGTAACACTCGTGCAGCTGCGTGAAAAAGAAGCAACGACAAATGATTTTTATAGATTAGCTCAAAAGGTGAAAGACCTAACAGACCGTTTTGACGTTCCTTTGATCATCAATGACCGAGTCGATATCTGCCTAGCGGTTGATGCTGCGGGTGTTCATATTGGTGACGACGAATTACCAATAGAAGTCGTTCGCAGACTGATTGGAAACGACAAAATACTCGGTGTTTCTGCAAAAGATGTTGAACGCGCAAGAGAAGCAGAAAAAGCTGGCGCAGATTACCTAGGAGTTGGCGCAATATACCCAACCAAGACAAAGAAAAATCCAGCACGTACGTCTATCGAAACACTGAAAACAATCGTTTCGTCCGTTGAGATTCCAATTGTAGCGATTGGTGGGCTGAAGGAAAATAATATTGATTCACTTCGCCATACGGGTATTGCAGGTGTCTCTGTTGTCACAGAACTGATGCTAGCCGAAGACGTCGCTCAGAAAACACAACAGCTTAAAAAAGCGGTAGTGGAGATCATAGAATCTAAGATAAGCGAGTAGTCTAAACAATATACAGTGGAGGTTTTTCATGTCTTTTACACTCAACGCCAAAAAAGCCGCTTCTGCTTCATGGGAAGGTAGTTTTAACCATCCTTTCATCACAGAATTACAAGCGGGAATCTTGGATTCAGAAATCTTTCGTTATTACTTGATCCAAGATCATTATTACTTGAAACATTTTAGTGAACTTTATGCATTGATCGCTGAGAAAACAAACCATCCAGCACTAAAAGCTTTACTCGTAGAGAATGCGGGAAACTTGTCGCTAGGAGAGATTGCGATTAGAGAAACGTTCTTCTCTGAACTCGGTATTACAGACGAAGAAGTCCGTGCTACACCGATTGCACCGACAGCGTATCACTATGTATCACATATGTACCGACAATTGCTTGAAGGAACGATTAATAGTGCAGCTGCAAGTATGTTGCCCTGTGCTTGGTTGTACCAGGAATTAGGAGACACTTTGATCACCAATCAGTCGCCGGTTCCGATCTATCAGAGATGGATCGAAACTTACGCAGGTGTTGAAGCGCAAGAACATGTAAAACTGGAAAGAGCCATTTTAGATGAACTATACGAGTCGAGTTCACCTGACGAACAAGCACAGATGATGGAGGCTTTTGTAATTAGTAGTGAGATGGAATATGCATTTTGGGAAATGGCGTATAGAAAAGAAATGTGGTTGAAAAAAGATTGGTAATTTAACATAAAAGTTAACTTTTATGTATGCCCTTAAAAATAAGAAAGGCCCCTTTCCGGTAGTAGGAAAGGGGCCTTTCTAGTAGCTAATATTAAGCAGGTTGTAGTCGCGTTTTAAATGCTTGAGATACTTGCAGACCGTACTGGGTAACCGTCCAGATACAAAATAGGGTAAAAGGTACAAAAAACAAGAAGGATTCTCTGATAGGTGCTAATGAAGCAACATGGTAATAAACCAACGTAGTTCCAGCTACCATTAACCCATTTACATACAAAGTCAATTGAGACAGAAAATGTACTTTACTTACTAAATAGGATGCACCGGCAAGTAATAAAGCACCGATAGCAGCATATCCAAATGGATTCGTTATGCCAGATATTCCTATAGAAGAGAATAAACGTGCCTCAATAAGGATGTGCGAAAAAACAAATCCTAAAGTCGCAATGACTCCAGCTCCTCCTAATTGTTTGTTTTTCAATGAAGAAAGAATAACTATACCACCCATAGTGATGTATGCTAGTGTACCCACAACCATAGAACTACCATGATTAGCATAAGCAGGTAAAACATCTTTTAAAAGTGCAAACAGCATAATTGAAGCGAGTGCTGTAAAAGTCAGTGCAAGTATAATAGAATGTGATTTTTTCATATGTACCAATCTCCTTAATATAATTTCAAACAAAAGTCTATAAGTTTAAGTTAACATATGTTTGTAGTCAATTCAATATAAATAGAAAATCAAAGTGACTTTTAAATCTACGGTTGCATTTCTTAGATTGTATCAATTATAATAAAAAAGTTAGCAAAAAGTAGGGAGAGATACATAGTGATAGAACGCAATAATAAATTAACGACTTCTACAGGTGCTCCAGTTGGAGATAATCAAAATTCAGTTACAGCAGGTAATAACGGACCTGTTTTAATTCAAGATATTCATTTATTAGAAAAATTAGCCCACTTTAATCGTGAACGTGTTCCTGAACGTGTCGTACATGCCAAAGGTGCAGGGGCACATGGTCGGTTTACCGTGACGAATCCAGATATTGTCCAATACACTAAAGCTGATTTTCTTGCTGAAAAAGGTAAAGAGACGCCAATGTTTATCCGTTTTTCTACCGTTGCTGGTGAATTGGGATCATCTGATACAGTACGTGACCCACGCGGTTTTGCGGTTAAATTTTACACGGACGAAGGAAACTACGATATCGTAGGAAATAATACACCGATATTCTTTATTCGAGACGCAATAAAGTTTCCTGATTTTATTCATACACAAAAAAGAAATCCACAAACAAACTTAAAAGATGCAAATATGGTATGGGATTTTTGGTCACTATCACCAGAATCGTTACATCAAATTACCATACTCCATACTGACCGTGGTATTCCTGCTACCTTGCGCCATATGCATGGATACGGTAGTCATACCTTTAAGTGGGTAAACGCTGAAGGAGAATCTTTCTGGGTGAAGTATCACTTTAGATCAGACCAAGGGGTTAAAAACATGGACCCTGAAGTTGCTGGGAAAATTGCCGGAGATCATCCTGATTACCATACGGAAGATCTATTTAATGCGATTGCTGAAGGCGACTATCCTTCTTGGACATTAAAAGTACAAATCATGCCTGAAGAAGAAGCGGTTCAATATGCATATGACCCATTTGATATTACTAAAGTCTGGTCTCATAAAGATTATCCTTTGATTGAAGTTGGGAAAATGGTATTAGACCGTAATCCTGAAAATTATTTTGCGGAAGTAGAACAGTCAGCATTCTCACCAGGTAACTTTGTACCAGGAGTCGAAGCGTCTCCAGATAAAATGCTACAAGGAAGACTGTTCGCTTATTCTGACGCTCACCGTTACCGTATTGGTGCAAATCATAATCAGCTACCGATTAATGCACCTAAAGAAGAGGTCAAAAACCACCAACGTGGAGGGAGTATGGCCTACAATAATGGTGGAAGTGCCGTGAACTATGAGCCGAATAGTTACGACAATATAAAAGAATCAAGAGAAGATAACATGAAACCTTTTAAAGTTTCAGGAGAAGCCAACAGTGTTCCTTACGATAATGACGATCATTTTTCACAACCAAGACAATTGATTTTGGAAGTACTGGATGAGGAAGAACGTAGTCGTTTATATAAAAACTTTGCAGACCATTTAAGCGGCGTACGTGATCAGCAGATTGTTGAACGTCAACTGAAATTATTTGAGTTAGTGACACCTGAATTAGCAAAAGGTGTTGCGCAGCATCTGGATATAGACGTTTCAACTCTTTAAATAGAGATTTTAAAAGCTAAAAGTTTTTTATCTAAAACAGTTTAGCACTGAGCAATGGTGTGCCGAAAAAAACGATGGCAAGTAAAATAACAAATAATCGAAACAGCGACCCTTTTAATCATTAAAAGGGTCGTTTTTTTGGTTCTATGTCAAATGGCGTTGGTGAAGAATAAAGCTA
>NZ_JAYXKP010000011.1:0-45186 GCF_036039175.1 Marinilactibacillus sp. XAAS-LB27
TGACATCGGAAAGGTAATTCTAGAGGTCTGAGTCCCATTTTTATAGATAGAGAAGTTTTTGTTTGGCACCTGACATTTCTTACATTCCGTAGGAATATAGGTCAGTGTACAGTCTATAAATTTGCATTTCTTTTGTTTGTGTATGCCATAAGAGACGCAGTTATCTTTAAAGATGATGTTTTTGTCTTGAATATCTAGTACTTTTTGCATATCATTTGAAGTAGGCAAGTGAGTTCCTCCTAAGGATATTTGGTTTTGGTCGACTATTATTCTACAGGAGAACTCACTTGTTTTCTAATTTAAGCAAAGAAAAATAACGTTGGTGATTTCTCACCAACGTTATTTATTATAGAACCAAAATTTTTTGATTGCTGTAATAAGTTCAAACAAAAGACCACGTTACCATCTTGTAAGGATGGTGACGTGGTCTTTTTCGTTTGCGTCAGGCCTGAAGTAAACCATATTTTGTAATTCTTTCTCCTAAATACCGTTTTTTGGAATACCGATTCAAAGTAGAATAATTGATATGGTAGGCTTTTTGTAAATTAGAGACGATTGTTTTAATTTCAGGCTTACTGATCATCAAGATGAGCGGATCATTTAAAATGAGATCGACTAACAATTTCTCTAGCTTAGGCGTATAGTAAAAGCTATCAACATGATTGACAGGTGCATCGACATATAATTTATTTAAAATAATATTATTTGATTTAGGGGATATATAGTGCTCATAAATAGATTCTTCAGGTGAAAGGAAAACATTTTCATGACTCTGCTTGATTTGGTTAAAAGCAGAAGTCAAAGAACACGCTTCAACATCAATCATAATATTATGGCACGGATATGTATGATCCGAATAATCAGTCAGCCAATCAGTAGAGTAAATCGAGAATTTTGACTCTGGTAAAGACGTTTGTATCGTCCTTACGATATGATCCATCTCAAGTGTTGAGTCATGAGTAAAGGCCGTTTTGTCCTTTAAAGCATAATACCCACGTTTGGGACTATAGATCACTTGTAACTTTTTAAGTTCATGGATCCGCCACCGTAGTGTATTGTAGCTTAATGAACCGTCAAATTTCCGGTAAAAAGAAAGCAGTCCGCTAGTATCTACAGGTTGATGGTATTTCAGATAGTACTGAAGTTCATTGATTTTGAAAGTTGAATTCACAAAATGCTTCCCCCTTATATAGCATCTGCTAATATATTTTTTATGTATAATTTATAATACAGTAAGTATACCAGAATAGAATAAAATAACAGAATGTAAACATCGATAAAATGAAATTATTTTAAATAATGTTCGATATTAGCAAAAAATATAATAAAAAAACAACTGATATGTAAGTGTTCTAAGTTTTTTTATGATAATATAACTGATGCATAAAGTGGGGATTGAGGAGAACGTTAAAATGATATATGTCCGAATTCAGACTAACTGTATTAAAAATATTAGAAAGCTTGTCTATGTTAATATTGTTTAATTTGATGGGAGTGAATGAGTTTTTATGAGTATATGTATAAGCGTTTACATATTTAGTTTATAAAATGATTACTCTTTCTTTTAATGAATATAAATCAAAAAATTCCAATTCTTATAATAAATAAGAATTGGAATTTAGTTAAATTAAGCAATCTTTATTTTAGATTCTTTTTTGCGTTTATTATACTTTCTGAGCTTCAATGCATGATAAACAATTCGTCCAATCGTGGTGGCAATAAAAATCCAAAGCACGATCATATAAATTCTTTGAAAACTAATTTCAAAAGAACTTTGGTATTCAATGCGGTACTGGATATAAAGCGTCCATCCCCAAAATAGTGCAATAAATAGATTGCTAAAAATATGAAATAAGCGTTTGTTACGTTCTGTCTTAAACACTTCAACCCCTCCTCGACTAGGTAAACCTACTTAGATATACGTTTGTTATGGAAATTAAATGATATAGGATTTAAAAGTTGTGAGACAATACATATATTTCGATTTAGAATAAGATAACGTTTTCTTACTTACTATTTTATCACTTTGTTACAAGTTTGTAAAAGGGGGCGTACAATTTTCCTTTACTTTGGATAGGTCTAAACAAATATATACATGTGAGTTGATGTGTAGGGGGCAAAAACGGTATTATAAGATATGAGAATGGATTAAATGATTTTTAAAAATTTGCAGTAGAATATAAGGAGACCTATAAAAAGTATGAAAACATTTAAACGTATGCCAAAACACATTGGAGTCATTCCAGATGGAAATCGTCGTTGGGCGGTAGGACAAGGGTTGCAGAAAACAGATGGCTATCCGCACGGAATTGGACCAGGATTAGAATTATATGAAGCGTGTCTGGAATTAGGTGTAGAGGAAATGACTTTTTATGGTTTCACAATGGATAACGTAAAAAGACCTTCCCTTCAAACGAAAGCTTTCCAGAAAGCGTGCGTGGATTCAGTAAATGAACTAAAAAAACGTGATGCCGATTTGCTAGTCCTGGGGAATACAGACTCCAAGGTTTTTCCAAAGGAATTACTTCCGTATGCTATGAATCGCACACAATTTGGTGAAGGTAAAATGAAAGTGAATTTTTTAGTGAATTATGGATGGAACTGGGATTTGAATTATGCTTTAAACAATGAGGAGACGGAAAAGACCGGTGATTTGATCGATAATATTGCTTCTAAAGATGTTTCTCGTATGGATATGGTCTTAAGATGGGGTGGCCGCCGAAGACTGAGCGGATTTTTACCTATCCAATCTGTCTATTCTGATATTTTTGTAATCGATGAATACTGGCCAGATTATAAGAATCAGCACTTATATGATGCACTTGATTGGTATCAGAAAACAGATGTTACGTTAGGTGGATAAGAATAAGACCTTATCAATATACGGAGGTATACTGAGGTGAATATTCATGGGAAATAAGTGCATCATTGTTATGGTAGGACCAAGCGGTAGTGGAAAAACAACCGTAGGAGAATCCTTATCACGAAACGGCATACCGAAACTGGTTACAACAACAACTAGAGAACCGCGCCTTGGAGAACAAGAAGGCATCGATTATCATTTCAGAAAAGTTGAAGAGTTGGATCCTTCGGACTTTATTGAGCAAACCGTTTATAACAACAAAGTCTACGGACTGACAAAGCAAGAAGTTAGCGATGCACTAAGAGAACATGATGTCGTGCATGTTTCTCTCGATCGTCATGGAGCGAAAGCGATGAAAAGAAGTTTTCCACGAGAAACGGTCGTCGTGTTCATTTACATTTCAAAAGAAATGATGGCTGAACGTATGCGTAAACGGGGAGATAGTGAAGAAAAAATTTATGAGAGGCTTTGTCACAGTGAAGCGAACGATGAATTGGCACCTCCAGAAGATACTGATCTTATTATTGAAAATATTTCTATACAAGAGACTGTCGATCAAATTCTTTCTCATTTGACTCAAACGAATTAGGAGAGGATAACCTTGTCTCAACATGAAATTGATCCTAAAACGCTTGTATGGTACCCCTTATTTTCCTTTGTTCTATTTTTAGTTTTGTACTTATTCTTCAATATACCTTTTTGGGTGTTCTTTTTCGTTTTGTTTGCTGTGATCCTTTATTACGCTTTATTTATCTATATAGAAATTAAAAGAAAAGACTAAAAATAATTGAAACAAAAAGCACCCGTGAGCGCTAGCTCACAGGTGCTTCGTTTATGTTCTTAAGGTTGGAAGTTTGATGAAGTAGCAAAACTATCTGGAACATCGATTCCACTAGCGTTGTAGTTTTCACCATTCATAATAGAGTTTTTAACGATCACGTAATCTACTTTACGTAGAGAGTCAATATCATCTCCACCTGCGTATGAGATAGAAGATTGTAGATCTTGTTTCATTTCAAGTAGTGTATCTGCAATATCGCCTTTGTAAGGTGTCAGCATTTTTTTACCTTCAACGTTTTTGCGTTCACCTTTTTGGTGCGATGAAGCACTACCGAAATATTCTTTGTAAGGACGGCCATTGACTTCTACCATTTTACCTGGCGATTGATCATGTCCAGCAAACATCGAACCGATCATAACCATTGTTGCACCAAAGCGCATAGATTTAGCGATATCTCCGTGAGTACGGACGCCTCCATCTGCAATGATTGGCTTACGTGCAGCCTTTGAACAGTGAGAGACAGCTGCTAATTGCCATCCACCTGTACCAAAACCGGTTTTTAGTTTTGTTGTACAAACTTTACCAGGTCCGATACCAACTTTAGTTGCGTCAGCTCCAGCGTTTTCAAGTTCACGAACCGCTTCTGGAGTACCAACATTACCGGCAATCAGGAAAGTTTCAGGTAAATGTTTTTTAACGTGTGTAATCATGTCGATAACCATTTGAGAATGGCCATGAGCAACATCAATCGTTGCATATTCAGGAACTAGATTGCGTTCAGCTAGTTCTTTAACAAAATCATATTCTTCATCTTTAACGCCTAAGCTTATAGAAGCGTAAAGGTCTTGTTCATGCATGTTTTGAATAAATCCAGCACGAGCAGCTTCATCGAAGCGATGCATCACATAAAAATAACCATTTTTTGCAAGCCAGATCGATAATTCTTCATCAACTACTGTTTGCATGTTCGCTGGAACAACAGGAAGCATAAAGCGGCGTCCGCCGAGTTCCACTGAAGTATCACAGGCAGAACGACTGGATACAATCGCTTTGGCAGGGATCAATTGAATATCTTCGTAATCAAATACTTTCATACAACAATAAACTCCTCTATAGTAGGTATACTTTCTAATCTATCGTCTCATTAAGGTAGACGGAGATTAGAGGGGAGTATTTCAGATTCCCTTGACTACTTTACCTAATGAAACACCATAAGTCAAAGGGGATTTACAGAAAAAGAGAAATCAGTAAGGCACCTGCAAAAAGTTAGACACGATTAAACCAAAAACGTGTGCTATTATTACAAATACAATCAGAGGATTCAGTTATGAATTCGTGGAGGGAAACCGTTATGCCAGATTCATTGCAAAAAGTTAAGCGACACTTGTGGAAACCAAAAACGATGTTTTATTTAGGGATGATTATGATCATTCCATTCTTGCTTCTAGCTATAGCAGGCTATTTCGAGTGGGGGATTCTAGGGATGTTCGATGATTATGTAGCGAGAGAAATTATTGACGAACGCGAACCCATCTTGACGAGTATGTTTAGAATGATCACGATACTTGGAAATGTTCCACCAACGATACTAATTACGATTGTCACGAGCTTATTCATTTTATTAAAACTGAAAAACAAATGGCTCTCAATTTGGTACTTGCTAACGGTTGCCCTAGGTGCAGGCGTACTTAATCAAGTTTTGAAATATGCCATTAGAAGAGATAGACCTAGTAGTGTAGAACATTTGATCACACAAGGTGGCTATTCCTTCCCGAGTGGCCACGCGATGGGCTCCATTATTATATATGGCGCAATGATTTTCTTGATTTTAAGACTGTCCGAACGACTTTGGTTCCGTATAATAGCGACTATTGGTTTAAGCCTGTTGATTCTAGCTATTGGCGTCAGCCGGATTTATCTTGGCGTGCATTTTCCGTCTGATATCGTCGGTGGATACTCTGTTGGGATGATGTGGTTAACGTTTAGTATTGGACTTTACGGATTGTCGCTTACAAAGAGACCGGACATTGAGAAAATCGAAGGACATCATCATAAACGTTAAGCTGAAACTGAAAAATAAGTTATAAAAAAGATGATCCCAACTTTCTGGGGTCATCTTTTTTATCAAATAATTCCAATAATTACTGCAATGGCACCTAAGCCAATAGCGGTCCAGTTGACTCCTTTTTGATCACTCATCAGTCCAGCAAGTCCAAGTAGCATCGCGATGATCCCTAAAGGGATATTCCAGATAAAGAAACCGATAAAAGACAATACGGTCGCCGTCCAACCAATGATATTTCCAATAGAAGCTGACATAAAAGCACCTCTTCGTTAATCTTGTTTTTTTGAACCATTTATTTTTTTAATGTAATGTTCGATTGGGTAATCGGATAAAGGTAATTGAGTTTCCTGATCCATTGCCAGAAGGGCAAGTTCTTTACCAACTAATGGTCCAGCTGTGAGTCCGGTTGAACCTAGTCCACTCGCTGCGTAAACATTTGGTAGTGAAGGAACGGGACCATAATAAGGAGAAAAGTCCGATGTATAAGCGCGCGTTCCTGATCGGTAATCCACAATAGTCGCTTGTTCAAAATGAGTTGAGAATTGTGCCGCAGAATCTTCAACCATAGAAGCCAGTAGAGATGAATCAATTTCTAAATCAAATCCTTTATCATTTTCGTGCGTAGCACCAATCACAATCCGACCGTCTTCAAAAGGGATAATATCGGATTCACCTTCGGGCATAATCACAGGCCAGGCAGCCGTCGGTGTATTTTGAAGCTGGAGGATAGCGAGTTGTCCTTTTTGTGGACGTAAGTCTAGCTCATAGCCTAGCGGTTCCAATAACGTTGGTAGCCAAGCCGCTACAGCGAGCACAATGCTATCGAAAGCGTAAGCAGTCTGTACAGTAGAAATCGTTACACCGCTAGAAGCAGGTTTCAAATTTTCCACACGTTCTTGAATAAAGGTCGCACCATTCTGTGTAGCTTTCTCAATTAATAAGTTTACCAATTCTTTGCCATCTACTTTAGCGCCGCCTGATGCCCATAAGGCTGATAGTTCTCCAGTATAAATGGGCACTTTCAGCTTGATTTCTTCAGGGGATAAAATCTGAAGATCGCCAATTTCTGGCGCTTCCTCACGTCTTTTGCGTCCTATCTCAAGTAGTTCTTCCAAGTGGCGGTACTTGGATTTAAACAATAAAGTTCCGACTTTGCTATAAACGGTCTTAGGAATAGGCTCACCGTCCATGACTTCACTCAGGAATTCTGGATAAAAGGCGGCGCCTGCCTTCACCATACGATACCACTTCTGGTTTCGTCTTCTTGATAACCATGGACTGATAATCCCAGCTGCGGCAGAAGTTCCTTGTCCAATCCCTTCATCAAAAATTGTCACTTCAATATCTTTTTCTTTACTTAAATAATAGGCTGCTGAAGCACCGACAACTCCGGCACCTACAATAGCGATTTTTTTTGTCATGTTCTTAACGAACTCCTTTTCTTTCTTTACCTAGTCAGTTTACCATTTTTAAAGATCAAAGGAACAGGGAAACTGAAAAATGAATAGGTTTGCAAATGGTTTATAGACTGCACGAACAAGCTTCTCAGAGAAGGAGAAGATTTTTGTTGACAACTTCTGAGGAACACTGTAAGATAAAAATCACATTAGAGATGACAAAGGAGAGACACTCATGAACTTCGATTCTAAGCAGACAGTACAATTGAATATGAACTGGCAAAGCTGGCGTAGATCGTTGTAGATATGAGTAGTCTCATAGATACAACGTTTAGAACTCATTCTAAATTTTGTATCTATGCGGCTTATTTCTCGAGAAATTCTAGATAAGTAACCACATAGATATCACGATATCTATGTGGTTTTGTTTTTTTAAAAGGCAATTTCCACTACTGAACCAAAGTGTGGAGATTGCCTTTTTTTGTGGCTTATCTGTGAAAGCACTGTCTAATTAAAAGCATACATAAGTATATAAGGAGCTGATGCAGATGATATCTGACTGGGAATGGAAAAGAACGGGCTGAACAGTAAACGAACCTAAAAATGATGAACGAGAGAGGAAACGTAAAAATGAAAAGAAGAGGCATGCTCGTAACGTTTGCACTAATATTTGCAGTATTAATTATAGGATTCTTTTTCCCGAGTGGACAAAGCACTAACCGAACAGCTTCAAATAATAGTGAAACAGCAACAGAAACACCTGAAGAGCAATTCACGGTCGGCTTACTACAAACGACAAGTCACCCGTCGCTAGATGAAATTCGTGAAGGAACGATTCAAGGGTTAGCGGATAATGGCTACGTTGAAGGCGAAAACCTAACAATCAACTTCCAGAATGCACAAGGGGATCAGAACTTGATGAATACCATGGCAAGTTCCATTGTGAGTGATGGCGCAGATATTGTGATTGGTATCGGAACACCCGCTAGTCAGGCGCTGACAAATGCAACAAGTGAAATTCCTGTCATAATGGCTGCTGTCTCAGACCCGATCGGTTCAGGCCTAGTGACTTCTGAGGAGGAACCAGGTGGAAACGTTACAGGCGTAAAGAACCAGGCACCTGTTGAAGAGCAGATCAAATTAATGACAGACATTTTACCAGACGTGCAAACGGTTGGTATGCTTTACAGTTCTGGTGAGGATAATGCCCGAGCAGAAGCAGAGCGCGCGCAAGTCGCAATTGAAGATGCTGGACTAGACTTAGAAACTTATACTGTTTCAAACACAAATGAGATTCAGCAAATGATCGCAACGATGTCCAGAGAAGTGGATGTGATTTACTTGCCGACAGATAATACGATCGCTAGTGCCTTCAACACCGTTGTTAGCGAAGCGGATCGTTATAATATGCCACTCATTCCAACGGTTGACTTGATGATTGCACAAGGGGGACTGGCAACGATTGGAATCAGCCAAGTTCAACTAGGGGTTGATTCAGGAAGAATGGCCGCAGAAGTGTTAAATGGTCAAGATCCAGCAACGTTCCCGGTTTATATCGTAGAAGGCGGCGAGCAGTTGATCAACGTAGAAAAAGCAGAAAAGATCGGCGTAACGATTCCAGAAGAGGTCTTAGAAAATAGTAGAATTATCGAACCAGAAGAGGGAGGTCAATAAGATGATTATATCAGCGATCGCATCAGGTTTTTTATGGGCAGTACTCGGAATAGGTCTATATTTAACATACCGTATTTTGAAATTTCCAGATTTAACAACAGAAGGTTCCTTTCCACTAGGAGCTGCAGTTGCCGTGACCGCAATTGTGTCCGGTGTTCCACCTATTTTATCGATCATCTTAGCAATCTTGGCAGGTATGTGTGCCGGACTAGCAACGGGACTCCTTTATACAAAAGGAAAAGTCCCTGTGATTCTAGCAGGGATCCTCGTGATGTCTGGCTTACACTCGGTCAATCTCTTCATTATGAAACGACCAAATTTAAATTTGCTGAACCAAAGCCGACTATTTGATTATTTCCAAGGCTTACCAAATTATTACGACGTTGTCTTTATCGGAATCATCGTACTTGTTATCCTAATCAGCGTGATTCTGGCATTCTTCTACACCAATCTCGGACAAGCCTTTATCGCTACCGGAGATAACGAAGACATGGCACGGTCCCTTGGCATTCGTACAGACAATATGAAAATTCTTGGACTCGTCATCTCAAATGGGGTCATTGCTTTAGCTGGTGCGCTTGTCGCGCAAAACAACGGATATGCAGACGTCAATGGAGGAGCTGGGGTCATCGTTATCGGTCTTGCTTCCCTAATCATCGGAGAAGTGATGTTCAAGGATCTAAAACTCGGCGAGCGGTTGTGTACCATCGTGATTGGGTCAGTTTTGTACCAATTACTACTATTAGGTGTTATCCAACTAGGCTTTGATACAACATACATCCGTATTTTCAGCTCAGTGATCTTAGCGATTTGTTTAATGATTCCACAAATTAGACGGACACTTGGACTAGGCACGCTAATCGGGAAAGGGGAAAAAGCATGAGCGCATTATTGAAACTAAAAGGTTTGACAAAAGTCATTACGAACCAGGCCGATGAAGATAACCGAATATTGGACGGTGTCGATTTTACCCTGAACGAAGGCGAATTTGTTACTGTACTTGGCGGAAACGGCGCCGGTAAATCTACTTTGTTCAATAGTATCACCGGTTCAACAGAAACAACTGGTGGAACTGTCGAATTAAAAGATAAAAACCTGACAAAGTGGAAAGAAGAAAAACGAGCAGGATTAATTTCAAGAGTGTTCCAGGATCCTAAAATGGGGACGGCACCGCGAATGACCGTAGCGGAGAATTTACTCTTGGCTAAATTACGTGGAGAAAGAAAGACGCTGAAATCTAGAAGCTTGAAAAAGAATAAAGCAGCTTTTGTAGAGATGTGTGCATCGATTGGTAATGGACTAGAAAAACAAATCGATGCACCGGCTGGTAATTTATCTGGTGGTCAGCGCCAATCGTTGAGTTTACTGATGGCAACGATGACGCGACCAGACCTGTTACTACTGGATGAACATACAGCAGCGCTGGATCCGAAAACGTCTAAAAAACTAATGGAACTCACAGATCAGATTATTAAAGAAAAACAATTGACTTGTATGATGATTACCCACCAGATGGAAGATGCATTAGCGTATGGAAATCGTCTGATTGTTATGAAAGACGGTAAAATCACGTTGGACTTAGATCAGAAGGCTAAAGAGCAAATGACAATGCAAGACTTACTGAAATTGTTTGAAGAAGAAAATTTGACGGCAGTACTGTAAATAACTCATTAGAAAAGAGGCGCTATAAAATGGCAGCGAATGAAACAGGATTTTTCGGAGACTTTGGTGGAAGCTTTGTCCCACCGGCACTAAAAGAAGTGATGGATCATTTATCAGATGAGTTTGAACACTATAAAGATGACACAGAATTCAACCGTGAATTCAAAGAAATCCTAAAAGAATATGTCGGAAGAGAAAACCCGCTTACCTTTGCCTCCAGACTAACGGAAGCTTTTGACGGTCCCAAAATCTACTTGAAACGAGAAGACTTGAATCACACAGGAGCGCACAAAATCAATAATGTAATCGGCCAGATTTTACTCGCAAAACGCATGGGTGCGCACCGAATCATTGCAGAAACCGGCGCCGGTCAACATGGCGTTGCGACGGCTACAGCCTGTGCCATGTTTGGCATGGACTGCACCATCTACATGGGCAAACTCGATACCGAAAGACAAGCGTTAAATGTCTTTCGCATGGAACTGTTGGGTGCAAAAGTCATACCGGTCGAAAAGGGGCAGGGAAGACTAAAAGACGCAGTAGATGTCGCTTTAGCGGATCTTGTAGAAAATTATGAGAACACATTTTACCTATTGGGCTCGGCTGTTGGACCGCATCCATTCCCATCGATCGTCAGACATTTTCAGTCTGTGATTAGTGAGGAGTCAAAGCGTCAAATTATCCAGCAAGATGGCAAACTTCCGGCAGCGGTTATCGCGGTCGTCGGCGGTGGGAGTAACGCAATTGGCTCTTTCGCCCATTATATTGATGAAGAAGAAGTGCGTTTGATTGGAGCGGAACCGGAAGAAGCAGCTACGATGGCACATGGAACGCCAGCAGAAATTCACGGCTTTAAAACGCTGGTGCTACAAGACGAGAATGGCGACCCAGCACCAACGTACTCGATTGCGGCTGGGTTAGATTATCCAGGAATTGGGCCGGAACATAGCTATTTAAAAGAGAGCGGACGCGCAGAATACTACACTGTGTCTAAGGAAGAAGTGCTAGAAGCTTTCCAACTGCTAGCTGCAAAAGAAGGTATTATACCGGCTTTGGAGAGTGCGCATGCAGTGGCGCTAGCGAAGAAACTGGCACCAGAATTTGATAAGGAAGATTCTATTATCCTGACGATTTCAGGTCGCGGAGACAAAGATGTAGAACAAGTTCAGGATTTATTGAAGGCAATGCAAAATTCTAAATGATAAAAATTTCATCTTTTTTTCATCGTAATGTAGTAATCGGTAAATCCTTAGGTTAGAATAGACTATATTCAATAGCTAAGGGGAGAATGACATGACGAAAACGATGATTAAGAATGGATTATTGATCGATGGTAATGGTGGCGAACCGATGGAACAAGGCGCGGTCGTCATTGACGGGAACCGTATCGTGTTTGTGGGGGATGCTGCTGATTTTGATGGGACTGTTGACGAAACAATTGATGTCGATGGTGCAACGATCGCTCCAGGATTTATCGATACACATGTCCATTTAATGATGGAATATTCTTCCGTGCAAAACAGACTGGAAACACCTTTTTCCTATATGTTTTATCAGGCGATCAATTATATGCGCAATACACTCAACGCAGGAATTACGTCTGTTCGCGACGCTTTAGGAACAGACCTCGGTGTCAAAAAAGCCGTAGAAGAAGGGATTGTAGAAGGCCCTCGAATGCAGCTCAGTATCAATGCGCTGACAATCACTGGCGGACACGGCGATGGCTACACAACCTCAGGGCAAACCGTGGAACTTCTCCAGGCTAATTACCCTGGAATGCCAGACGGAAAAGCAGATGGCGTAGAAGAAGTACGCAAGAAGACCCGGGAAATGTTGCGCGCCGGAGCAGAAGTGATCAAAGTCCACGCGACCGGTGGTGTGCTCAGTGCAACGGATCATCCAGAATTTACCCAGTTTTCATTAGAAGAACTCCAAGTGATTGTGGAAGAAGCCGCTTTTAGAAAAGGGGTTAAAGTCATGGCACACGCTCAAGGTGCTGAAGGCATTAAGCAGGCTGTCAAAGCTGGGATTCATTCAATTGAGCACGGAATTTTCTTGGACGACGAAGCGATTGAAATGATGAAAGAACACGGGACTTACTTGGTTCCAACCTTACTCGCTCCAGTAGCTGTTTTGGAATTGGCTAAAGAAACTGGAATGCCGGATTCTGCGGTTCAAAAAGCTCGAGATGCCATAGAAGCACACAAAAAGAGTTTCACTAAGGCCTACAAAGCAGGCGTTAAAATCGCAATGGGAACCGATGCAGGTGTCATGCCTCACGGAACCAATCTGCGAGAACTTGCTCTGATGACAGAAGGTGGTATGACGCCGATGGAAGCAATCGTCGCGACCACTAAGACAGCCGCAGAATGCCTCGGCTGGGAAAACGAACTCGGCACCCTTGAAAAAGGTAAACTAGCAGATCTAGTCGTCATCAAAGGGAATCCCCTAGACGATATTGCCAGCCTATCTAACGCAGAAACCATCCAACTCGTCATCAAAGACGGCAAAATCGTCAAAAACCAAATAGCATGATTTGAAAACAGCCGCTGACGGCTGTTTTTTCATTTTGAAGATCCTTTTAATCTATGTTTTTGGTACGAATCACTAAGATAGTCCCTCTCATTAGATCGGAAGCCAACGAGAGGGAATGAAACAGGGAGATAGTCCCTCTCGCGAGGTCGGAAGTCAGCGAGAGGGAATGAAAAGGTGAGATAGTCCCTCTCGTAAGGCTGGAAGTCGACGAGAGGGAATGAAATGCCCAGATAGTCCCTCTCGCAAGGTGGGAAGTCAGCGAGAGGGAATGAAATGCCCAGATAGTCCCTCTCGCAAGGTGGGAAGTCAGCGAGAGGGAATGAAACGTCCAGATAGTCCCTCTCGCGAGGTCAGAAGCCAACGAGAGGGAATGAAACACCCAGATAGTCCGTCTCGTAAGGTAGGAAGTCAACGAGAGGGACTATGTTCATAATTGTAATTTCTTATTAAAAAGAAACCCACCATAGGAAGAAAGATAAGCTGTAGCTTATCCTCAAAACCAATAACTTTTAGAATTTTCATTAGATTCCAAAGCATTCATCAGTATCAATAATGAGGTGATAACAATTATAGTAAAGAATCAGAGAAAAGAGCCAGATTTGCTAAAAAAGCTCATATATTTGGATGCACGAACTACGTTAAGGGAATCTGACCGAAGACTACTATGGAATCTCGAAAAAGGATATACAGGGGAGGAGCAATTTGATACCCTACTCGCTAAACATCTAACCAATGACGCTTTGATACTAAATGATTTACTACTAAAAACTAGCGGAAGTACTTTTCAAATAGATACCTTAGTGATATCTGGAGGTACAATCCATCTGTACGAAATCAAAAATTATTCAGGTGATTACATTTTGACCAACGAAGGATTATCGACAGTATCCGGAAAAGTTATCAGAAACCCTACTATTCAGCTAGCCAGAACCAAACAAAACCTCACTAATCTAATCAGAGAAACACATTTTAAACATAAAATTGAAGCACACGTCGTCTTCATTCATCCCACATTTACCCTTTATAATGCCAGTACCACCGATTCTTTTATCTTCCCCACACAAATTGAAACCCACCTCATCAAAATAAACGATCAGCTTAAAATGCCATCCCAAAAAGACAGACAACTGGCTGAAAAACTAGTGGATGGACAGGAGACTCAGAATCAGCATGAACAAACTACGCCCGAATACCCTTATGAACTGTTAGAAAAAGGGGTTGTCTGTCCGCACTGCAATACGCTTTCCTTGTCGAGCGGTCTTAGAATGAAAAGTTGTCTGACCTGCGGGCATAAAGTACCACTAGAATCAGCTATATTAGAAAGTGTTAGACAATATCAAGTTTTGTTTCCAGAAGGTAAGGTGACTACAAATCAAATCGATGACTGGTGCGGTAAACAAACATCAACAAAAAGCATACGAAAAGTGCTAGAAACACATTTCACCATGGTAGGAACGAATAAACTGAAAGAATATATTTAAGGAGAAATTTTCTGTAATCAAATGTACGATGAACCTTTCGTGGTGATCGTTCTCATTATACCGTTCCACAGAGTACGGATTTCCTGACTTTGAATGTAGCCATCACCAAGAATGAAATCGGCCTTAAGCGTTACTATCAAAGAGACTGATCAGTAAAGTCCAAAACAACAAAAAAACCACCTGCAGATGCAAGTGGTTAAAAAGGAGACGGACGATTACTTGGAGGAGTAATCGCCCTGAAAAATAAGTTGGTTGTTGTGGGTATGAACATAGTATAGAAAATATATTTGAAGAAGGTATGATGAACCGATGAAAAAAAACGTAAAAAATAGAAAGAGTTGAGACAAATAATCGACGCTCATGCATATGGTATTTCCGGCATAGAACTGATATAATGAAACCGTTAAATTAAAAGAACTAGGGGAGCATAGAGCTTTCAGTAAAGACCGAGGATTTCCAACAACCCTCCAACCAAACTGATTGTGAAAGCTGAGAAAGGTAAGACCTGACCCTTAACCTGAACTAGGTAATGCTAGCGGAGGGAAGTGATCATGATGAATAGCAGATCAAGTAATCTGTATTCTTATTTAGTGTGAACCGACTCTCTTCTATCAATTTTGGAAGAGTTTTTTTGTGTCTTAAAATGTCTAGAGAGTGGGATGAGCAAAATGACAAAACAATACAATTTTCAAATAGTAGCGCAACAAATAATAGAAAAGACCACCTTTTTATCGGTTATGGCGATTGAAAAAGTGCTCGGTGTACAAGGAGGAACTAGAAAATGACGACCAAACAAGTATTGACGATTGCAGGCAGTGACAGTGGTGGTGGAGCAGGGATTCAAGCAGACTTAAAAACCTTTCAGGAAAGAAACGTATTTGGGGTATCCGTATTAACGGCGGTCACGGCTCAGAATACGCTTGGGGTTCACGGAGTACACCCTATGCCGCTTGAAATGGTCGAAGCACAATTGGATGCGATCTTTAGTGACTTCAACTTGTCAGCGATAAAAACAGGTATGCTGGTTAATGGAGATTATATGGAGCTTATTGCAAACAAGCTTTTAGATAATAAAATAGCCCCGCTGATCATTGATCCGGTAATGGTCGCAAAAGGTGGCCATCCCTTAATGGCATCCACTGCGGTCGAAGTCATGAAAAGCAGACTGGTCCCTCTAGCCGATGTCATCACACCCAATATTCCAGAAGCCGAGGCATTGACAGGGACTGAGATTATGAATAAAAAATCTATGCTTAAAGCCGCCTATCAGTTAAAAGAAGCTGGCAGCAAAGTTGTCATCATTAAAGGTGGTCATGCTTTAGATGATCCGCAAGCCTCTGACTTGATACTGCTTGAAAGTGGAGAGGAAGTTTGGTTATCCACTCCTAGAATTGACACGAAAAATACCCATGGTACAGGGTGTACGTATTCAGCGTGTATTACAGCTGAAATTGCAAAAGGTCATTCAGTGCTAGAAGCCATCAAGACTGCCAAAGCTTACATTCAGGCCGCAATATCTGATCCATTGGAACAGGTTGGTCACGGTCATGGTCCGACGAATCACTGGGCTTACCGTAAACTTAATTAATATAAAAGTAGACAAAAAAATCCCATTAGGAAAGAGCGAACATTCGCTGAATCCTAATGGGATTTTTTTAAGGAAGGAAAACATTCCAACCTCAATTAAAATTAAGACATATCTAGTCTCTTATGTTTCTATATTCAGCAGTGTATACAATTCAATCAGGGGAGAAAGAAAGTTCAGCTTCATATAGAATAAATTTCTTTTCAAAAGAACAAAGTAAAGTGGGGGGCCACTTTAAAACGTTCAATATTAGGGGGAGAAAAGAAAAGTGTTTTATAATTCTGACACTATAGATAGTTTAACAATAAATATTTTACTTATCCTTAAAATCAGTTAAGGTTTTAGCTGATAAAAATAATAATTTCCTCAGCTAACCGTAATTATTGTAACGCGTTCACCATAGCTTTGTTAAAAGCAGGTAAATCTTCAGGCGTACGACTTGAAATTAAACCAGAATCATCAATGACAACTTCTTCATCACGGAAGTTTGCACCGGCATTTTTAAGGTCAATCGCTACTTGAGATACTGAAGTAATGTCTTTCCCTTTTACAACTTCAGCATTGATTAATAATTGTGGTCCGTGACAGATTGAGAAAATCGGTTTTTTATTTTCAGAGAATGCACGTGTGAAGTTCAAGAAACGCTCATCTTTACGTAGTTGATCAGGTGAAAACCCACCAGGTATGAGTAGTGCGTCAAAATCTTCTGGTGAAACATCGTCAATACTTTTGTCGATTATAACAGAAGCTTTCCCTTTTTTACCTTCAACTGTCTCGCCAGCTTCAAAGCCAATCGTTACAATTTCGTGGCCTGCTTTCTCAAGTTCTTCTTTTGGTGAAGTGAATTCTACATCTTCAAATAATTTTGTCATAACCGTTGCTACTTTTTTACCCATGTCTAAATTCCTCCTATTATTTTTTCTACACTTAGTGTATCGCGCACATAGAATGGGTGCAAATCTAATGCTTATAACAGTTGCTGTTTCTCATGGTATTATCTCACCGATAAGATATGTTATGATGAATGAAGATACAAAGTATGACGAGTCTGAAACCAATAGGATGGAGTGAACAGAGATGAATATTGCATTAATTGCTCACGATAAAAAGAAAGAAGACATCATTAAACTGGCAACGGCCTACAAGGCAATATTAGAAAAACATACTTTACTTGCGACAGGAACAACGGGCACACGCATTATAGAAGAAACAGGTTTGGATGTTCATCGATTCAAATCAGGTCCGCTAGGTGGGGACCAACAAATTGGTGCCTACATATCAGACAATAAAATGGATCTTGTGATTTTCATAAGAGACCCACTAACAGCACAAGCACACGAACCAGATATCTCTGCTTTACTAAGGTTGAGTGACGTATATGAAATTCCGCTAGCCACCAACGTAGGTTCAGCAGAAATTTTACTCAGAGGGCTCGATGCAGACTTTTACCAGTGGAGAGATTTTTTCAGAGGTAAAGGTAGAGAAGATTTACCGATCTAAAATGAACGACTAGGTGCACGTGGAAGAAAGGGTATAAAATGAGTTTACTAATTATAATAGGTCTTGCGTTAATCGTATATGGTGGTATTTCTCTGAAACATCCAAAGCAACTCAAGAGAAATCAACAACCAGTCAATAAAAAACAAGATAAATACTGGTTATGGTATAACAGCGTTTATGTACTCGGAAGTGTCGTATCTTTGATTGTTGGGTTGCTACTAGTACTTGCGGGAATCGTTTTTTACAGATAAATCATTCAATTAAATAATAGAGAGAATATAAAAAAACGAGTTATTATATACAACTATAATAACTCGACTTTTTAATTTATAATAATGAATGACGCTAGTTTCAGTAGGGAAAGGATGCTATCGATCTTTTAATCTGCTGCCGCCTCTTGGTGTGAATGAGAAGTATTTGAAACACCATAATGCACTCAAGCCAATGACGATATAGACAATACGCGTTCCCCATTCTTCTGGGCTACCGAAGACAAGCTCTACGGCATTGAAACCAATTAATCCAATCAGTAGCAAATGAATGCCTCCGAGTATCAGGATGCCTAATGCAATTCTATCTAATATTTTCAAGGTATAGCCTCCTTTTATACGAACTAACTATATTTTACGAAATATACTGGATAATGTCGATAAATAAATAGAAGTTACTTTGCAATTATACCGCTTAAATATAAAAAAAGTAAATAGAGAGACTGCTTGGATTTGTGATTAAAGTTCGTCTATCGTTGTGTTATAATCGGATTACATAAGAAAATAGCAGTTAAAAAATATTAAAACGAATAAAATGAAGGCTTAAGGTTTTATTCGTTCGTAAAAACGGAGGATAACTTTTGAATACAGACATTGAAATCGCACAAGCCTCAAAAATGAGACCTATTGAATCTATCGCTCAAAAGTTAGGGATTGAACAAAAAAATCTTGAACAATATGGACCTTACAAAGCTAAAATCACTTTGTCTGGAGAAAGTATTGAATCCAAGCAAAAAGGCAAGCTCATTCTAGTTACGGCAATCAACCCAACGCCAGCAGGAGAAGGGAAAACGACTACTTCTGTCGGACTTGGAGATGCATTACAGAAGATTGGCAAAAAAGCGGCCATTGCACTGCGTGAACCTTCCTTAGGTCCAGTATTTGGATTGAAAGGAGGCGCCGCTGGTGGCGGATACGCTCAAGTGATTCCGATGGAAGACTTGAATCTTCACTTCACAGGAGATATTCATGCGATTGGAGCAGCCAACAACCTAGTTGCAGCTATGGTCGACAATCACATTTACCAAGGAAATGAACTGGAAATAGACCCAAGGCGTGTAACTTGGAGAAGAGCGATTGATATGAATGATAGACAGCTTCGGTCACTAATTAGTGGTATCGGTGCACGCTCTAACGGTATGCCAAGAGAAGATGGGTTTGATATTACTGTTGCTTCGGAAATTATGGCAGTACTCTGCTTATCTACTTCTATTGATGAACTGAAAGCAAAGTTAAAGAACTGTATAGTTGGATATACTTATGACAACCGTCCTGTTACAGTCGGTCAACTAGGTGTAGAAGGAGCAGCTGCTGCGCTATTGAAAGATGCCTTGAAACCGAATCTTGTGCAAACGTTGGAGCAGACACCCGTGTTTGTTCACGGTGGACCTTTTGCGAATATCGCACACGGTTGCAATAGCTTACTGGCAACAAAAATGGCTTTAGCGCATGCAGATTATGTCGTTACAGAAGCTGGGTTTGGAGCGGACTTAGGTGCAGAGAAATTTTTGGATATTAAATGTCGTATGGGCGGACTCGAGCCAGATGCAGTCGTCATTGTTGCAACCATCAGAGCGCTTAAAATGCACGGGGGCGTTCAAAAAAGCCAACTAGATGGAGAAAATATTGAAGCATTAAAAGCGGGTTTACCAAACTTATTGAAGCATGTCGAAAATATTCAGGTTGTATTCGGATTGAATGCAGTCGTCGCTATCAATACCTTTCCGCAAGACACAACAGCTGAACTGGAAGTGCTAAAAGAGGCTTGTTTAGCACACGGTGTTCAAGTTGTTCAGTCTGATGTCTGGGCTGAAGGTGGCAGCGGAGGAACAGAGCTAGCGAAACAAGTCGTTGAGATCTGTGATCAGCCATCCAAATTAACATTCGCTTACGAGTTAGAAGATTCCATTGAAGAAAAAATCGAGAAAATCGTTCAAAAAGTCTATGGTGGATCAGGAACAGAATGGACTACAATTGCTAAAAAGACTGCAGAAAAACTCACCGCACTCGGTTACGGAAACCTGCCTATTTGTATGGCTAAAACGCAGTATTCTTTGTCTGATCAAGCAGAAAAATTAGGTAGACCAAAAGGTTTCAGTGTAAATATTAGAGCGCTATCGATTTCTGCAGGAGCTGGCTTTATCGTTGTCTTAACTGGCAACATCATGCGTATGCCAGGACTCCCTAAAAAACCAGCTGCTGAACAAGTGGATATTACATCTGAAGGAAAGATAACCGGATTATTCTAGAAGAAAGAAGGACAATCGAGATGACAGAACAGTCAATATCTGATTACTTGAATCAGCTGCAGTCGGAAAATGGCTTGCCAGGAGGTGGGAGTGCTACTGCGCTAGTAGGTGCAATGAGTGCCGCGCTCGTTCACATGGTCTCAGAAATTCAACAAGATAAAAAAACTTTGAAGGACTCAAGGCAGGAAGTCATAACCATTCTTAAAGAAGCCGAAGAAGTTAAAGAGCACTTTGAGAAACTCAAAGACCAGGATGCTATTGCTTTTGAGCCTGTTTCTAAAGCATATAAGCTGCCCAAAGATACAGAAGAACAAAAAAGTAGTCGTCAGAAAGCAATCGAAAAAGGGCTTCATAGTGCTGTACAGCCGCCTTTAAGCATGATGAAAACGACATTGAAACTGATTGAGTTGTATGAACGGCTCGCTCGCTTGCCAATCAAAGGATCTATTGTAAATGATATTGCTGTAGGTGTATTGTTTGCCAGAACGACACTGCAATCTTCTCATTTGAATGTCCTTGTAAATACAAACTTTATGAAAGATGAACAAACAAAAAAAGAGCTAGAGGGATTAGGGAATACATATCTTGTCCAAGGTGAAGAAAAAGCAGACCAGATATACGCAGATTCAAAATACTATTTGATGCACAAAAAGTGGCCATCGATGGATGTAAGAGGAGTGCAGTAACATATGGTAAACGTATTAAAAGGAAAGCCAGTAGCAGAAAAAATCAGCCAGCAAGCTAAACTTGTTGTAGATGAATTGAAATCAGTCGACTGTCAGCCTACACTAGCGATTGTCAGAATCGGAGAAGAAGCTTCTTCCATTTCTTATGAAACAGCCGCGATCAAAACCATGAATCAAGTTGGGATTGAAGTCTCATCAGTTGTTTTTTCAGAAGAAACAGCACCTGGAAAAATCCTTTCAACCATTGATGATCTCAATGAGGACCGCGAAATTCATGGAATTCTTATTATGCAACCACTTCCTGATGGGTTGTCGAGAAATGATATTGCACTGAGAGTCGACCCTGAAAAAGATATTGATGGATTAACCCCGAGTAATCTTGGGAAATTAGTCGAAAATGATCGGACTGGATTATGGCCAAGCACACCTAAAGCAGTGATGGAACTACTAGATTATTATGGCATTGATTTAGTTGGCGCAGACGTTTGTGTCATCGGAAGTAGCCCGGTAGTCGGGAAACCCTTATCTATCTTATTATTAAACGAAGAAGCGACAGTAGCCAACTGTCACGTCAAAACGAAAAACTTGAAAAACTACACCCAACAAGCGGATATTGTGATATCTGCTACAGGAGTAGCTCATTTGGTGACGCCAGAGCACATTAAAGAAGGTGCAGTGGTTATTGACGTCGGATATGGACACGTGGATGGAAAACCATGCGGAGATGTCCAGTACGATGAAGTTATGGGGAAAGCAAGTGCCATTACGCCTGTTCCAGGTGGGATCGGTACAATCACTACAGCCATTCTTGCTGAACAAGTCGTTAAAGCAGCGTGGTCGTTACAAGTAGAACAAAAGCATTAAAAGGAGTGCAGGCAGTTGGAGAAAGTAGCCATTCGTAAGCAAGTGATTGAAACATTGACATCTTTGACTTCAGAAGAAAAAAGAAGAATAGAAGCAAGCTTCTACGAGGTGCTTTTTAGTTCGCCGATTTGGAAAAATGCACAAAGTATTGGTGTAACCCTTTCAAACGGCTTTGAATGGAACACTGAACCCATTATCAGACAAGCCTGGCTAGAAGGGAAAAAAGTGGGTGTACCAAAGTCAATTCACGCTACACGAGAACTTCACTTCTACCAGATCGAACAGTTCAATCAGGTGAAATCTGGTTACTTTGGAATCCGAGAGCCGATTCCCGAACAGACGACACGGTTAGATTCTAATGAAATTGATTTGATGATTGTTCCAGGAGTTGTTTATACGGAAACAGGATACAGAATAGGTTTTGGTGGTGGTTACTATGATCGACTACTAACAGATTATCCTCATGCAACTGTATCGCTTGTGCATTTCAATCAACTTGTAAAAGAAATTCCTATTGAAAATCATGATATTCCTGTAAAATACATGATTACCTTAAAAGACACACCAGAGAGCAAAAATCATGCTATAATAAAGTCGATTCAAAAATAAACGATTCTACGCAAAAATTAGAATACAAAAGAGTAAGAGATGAGCGTTAAGTGCTGAGTGGATGGGATGTCGCCCTCAGACGAAAAAACGATTGAGTTTTGCGACTCCTCTCTGCATCCGCTTTAAAGCTCTATGGTTTTTTAGCGAGGACTCTTTAATTGGCTTCTGTCTAATGAAATATAGACGGAAGTTGTATCCTGTTCATGCGGTACAAAATTCAAATTAAAGGAGATCTTCGAATCATGCATAATCAAAATAAGACAATTTATGGTAAGAATGGAAAACAATCAAACTGGAAAATTGGGACGATAGGACTAGCGATTGTAGGCGTATTAATTGCTATGAACTTGGTACTTAGTCGAGTAGGCATTACTACACCGGTCATTAGAGTCACTTTTGCGTTCTTGCCTATCGCGCTTATTGGGATTTTATTTGGTCCTTTTGTGGCTGGAATCTCAGCAGCTCTAGCAGATTTACTAGCCTTTGTACTCTTAGGAGGCGCAGGTACGTTGTTTCCAGGATTCACTCTATCTGCACTGCTAACAGGCGTTGCTTATGGCCTATTTCTGCATAGAAAAGATATTCGACTACGAAACATCATAGCGGTCGAAGTAGTCATTGCCTTGTTTATACACATTGTGCTCAATACGACATGGGTATTCATCCTAACAGGTAATCCACTGGCAGTTATTCTGCCTCCTAGACTGATTCAAAATGCTGTGACACTTGTTGTCCGTGTTCTCGCAATCTGGTTTTTGACGAACAACAAACAATTGAGAGCTGTTTATCGAAAATATTCAACAGCTAAAAAATAGAATGATCCGTTTTTAAAAAAGTTTTTATAAGGCGTCAAAGCATATTCAATTGCTTCTGACCAACTTATAAAGACTTTTTTATTGAGTTATTTTTGAATACCGGAACGGTGTCCGCCCAAAAGTTTCGATCTTTGTAGGGCCATACCACCTTGAACCAAGCTACTGGCATGGAGAAGAGAAGTGTACCCATGTTTCTGGCGAATATGATCGATTGTCTTATCTAATTCTTCCCGGTCAATTAATTGTTGTGTTTCTTCAAATAAGTTTAATTGTAATGACTGTTTTGGTCTGATCTTGCCAAAACTAACGTTTATAACGCGTACCGGTTTATAAGTATAATGACGCTCAAATAACAGAAGTAAAGAATGAATCAGATCTTTTGAGGAATCTGTTGCTTCAATGATCATCTGATGATTAAATCCTCTATCTTCAATATGTTTTGAATAGCCTAAACTAAGTTTAACCACACTAGTAGTGACAGAATGTCTACGCAGACGCATAGCATTTTCTTCCGTCATCTCTCTGATGACGATTTCTACTTCGTGCTTATCTGTATAATCGCGATTTAATATCTGATTTTTACTAAAAGAAGTTGATCGAGGAGTGAACGTTTCGGAAAACTGTGTCCGATCAATTCCATGAGCATGATAGAAAAGTTGTTCTCCAATCACACCAATTTTTTTCTTTAGTTTATGCACATCGAACTGAGAGAGTTCATAAATGGAGGAAATGCCCATACGTAGTAAACGCGCTTCGGTTCTAGATCCAATCCCCCAGAAGTCAGCCATAGGATGTATATTCCATACGGTATCTTCGACCAGTTCATAACGCCAGTCAGCTATGAAGTTCTTCTGTCGACTATTTTTTGCTTCATGATCCAGTGCAAGCTTTGCTAAAAGAGGATTATCCCCGATCCCAACGGTGACAACCAAATTCATTTTTTTCCAGATTAAGTATTGAATCTTCTTAGCAATTTCTTCTGCAGAACCAAAAAGCTGACGAGAATGCGTCACATCTAGAAAAGATTCATCGATACTATAGACCATTAAATCTGTACCGGAAACGAACTGTTTGAAGATTTTCAGAATCTCGATGTTTTTTTCGAGATAGAGAGCCATTCTCGGTTCGACAATCTGAATTTTTGATCGTTTAGGGATATCGTATATGCGAGAACCTGTTCTGATTCCGTAAGTTTGTTTTACCATAGGAGAAGCAGCTAAAACGAGACCACCGTTATTTTCTGGCTTACTGACCACAGCAATATAGGCTTCGAGTGGATGTAAATGGCGGTCTACAGCCTCAACCGAAGCGAAAAAAGACTTTACATCAATGCATAAAATCTGTCGCCGGGGCTCGTGTGTGTAATTCATTCGCTGTACCATAAGGGTATCTCCTTAAGAATATATGTTTGGTTTAATTATAAGAACATGTATTCCCGTAGTCAAGAAAAACTCATTAGATATAAAAAAAACTCAGGCATTAAATGCCTGAGTCTTACTGGTTTTAATAGATTATTTTCCTTCTACATAAGGGACGGCACTAACTTTAACATCAATATTACCCATTGTTGCTTTTGAATAAGGGCAGTAGTGGTGTGCCTTGTTCGCAAGATCTTCTACTTTAGAATCACTTAAATCTTCGATACCAACTTCGATTTCTACGCTTAACTTGAATCCGCCATCGCTTGGATCTTTTAATAAATGAACCGTTAAGGTTACTTGAGATTTATTTTTAATTTTTTCTTCTTTTTTGTAGTGGTCTAGTGCAGCGTGGTAACAAGCACTGTATCCTAAAGCGAATAATTGCTCAGGATTTGTTCCGTTACCTGATCCACCCATTTCTTTCGGTGTATCTACGTTTACCTCATAAGAACGATCTGGAGTATGACTTTCTCCATTACGCGCACCTGTGTTTACTGATGCAGTTGTGTATACTGGTTTGTCTGCCATGTTCATTATCTCTCCTTTATCATTTGTCTAAACAAAGTATAACACTCATCATTTTTAGGGTGAAATCATATGGGTTTTAAAATTAAAATTCCTGAGTTACTTATTTTAAAGAATCATGACGGAGAAGTTGAAAAAAGACTGGAAGAGCCGGTCTTATCTGGCTTCCAGTCTTCAAAAAAATTATAATGCGAAATCGCGGATGGCCTTAGCCACACCATTTTCAGCGTTAGAAGTTGTAAATGCATCAGCTACGTCTTTGACAGCGTCTTTAGCATTACCCATTGCGACACCTGTTCCGGCGTATTCGATCATGTGAACATCGTTTCCGCCATCGCCGATAGACATAACGCGCTCACGTGGGATGTTCAAGCTGTTTGCAAGATCTTCTAAAGCAATCCCTTTATTCGCTTTTTTGTTCAAAAACTCCAAGAAGAAGGGTTCACTACGTAAAATTGTATATTGTTCCCAAAGTTCTTTAGGAAGTTGTTTAATGGCTGCTTCTAGCAAAGCTTCATCGTCGATCATCATCATTTTATTGTAAGGCGTAGTAGTATTCATATCCTCAGGAGCACTATAAAACAAGGGAACTTGGTTGATATGAGATTCTAGTACAGAGTATTTTCCGATATCTTTGTTAGGTGTATAGATTCCACTATTTCGGATGGCATGGAAGTGAACCTTTGCTTCTCTAGCCGCTTTTTCCAATACAACATAATCTTGATGATCCATCGTATGTTGAGAAACAATTTCTTCTGTATCGGATTTTTGAACAAGTGCGCCGTTATAAGTAATCACGTAATCTCCAGAATTTCTAAGATCTAGTTCTTCCAGATAAGCCGTTACACCAGGATAAGGACGGCCAGTACATAAAACAATTTTGATTCCAGCTGATTTCGCTTCATGAATGGCTTTTTTCACTTCATCTGTTACTTTGCGGTCCGGGTTTAATAAAGTACCATCCATATCAATAGCAATTAAATCTTTTTTCATGCGTCAATCATTCTCCACTTCTGTTTTTATTCGGATCAATAATCCGGTCGTTCAAAATATATTTTTGAAATTCATCATAGTCTTCTTGGAACATACTGACTGCTTTATTGGGTAAGTTGTTCTCCAGGAACTCTTTTGGCACAAATAATCTGTGGTCACCATGCAGGTTACCGCTCAGAGAACGAACGATAGGGCTTGCTTCACTGAGTTCAACCAGTGTTCCATCTGCTTGCATAAGGTGAATCGGTGTTTTACTTTTAAGCTTATAATCATAAGGCAAATCTGAGCTACTGTTAGTTCGTGTGAAAATGTCTTTGTCGTATTTTAGATTTCCTACAATGTCTCTTAATTCTTCAACAAGATAGTCATCTTTTCCTTTTTCGTAAGACAAGGACTTAAAGGGTTGTCTATTCAAAAACATTTTAGACAAAGCACTCAAATAAGCATCTTCACTAGTCGTCCAAAGGTTAATAGCCGTCTGAAGAACACCGTCATCCAGTTTAAGATAGTCATCTAGTGAGTACGTATCTTTGAAGAATGGATCTAGTAAAGGGAATTGCGGATAAAGTGCTCCTTCTTCGTATAACTGTTTTGCACGATATAACAAGCGATCAAGTGTTACTTCCATCCCTCTAGAAGCGGGGTGGAAGTAAACCTGCATATACATTTGAAAACGACTCACAACGTAATCTTCTACAGCGTGCATACCTTGATACTGAAAAGCGATCCCATCTTTATAGGGGCGAATCACTCTTAAGATACGAGATAAATCGAAAGCGCCATAAGTCGCCCCTGTGAAAAAGGCGTCGCGTTGAAGATAATCCATTCTATCCGCATCAATCTGACTTGAAATCAATTGAACGACTTGAGGATTTTTATGTTCTTTTGTGATCACACTTGCGACTTGATTGGGAAAATCAGGTGATACGCGTCTGAGCACATCGTGAATTTCAGTGCCTTCTGATAAAATAATATCAGTTGTAAACTCTTCATGATCCGTATCAAATATTTTTTCGAAAGTATGAGAGAACGGTCCATGTCCGAGATCGTGCAGTAAAGCGGCACAAAGCGTAACTAAGCGCATATCTGGATCCCACTCTTCTGGATAATTCCGTTCAAACATATCAACAATTTTTCTTGTGATTTCATACACACCAAGTGAATGAGAAAAACGGGAATGTTCCGCTCCGTGAAAAGTGAATTGAGCAGTACCTAACTGCTTGATTCGTCGAAGACGTTGAAATTCCTTTGTATCGATCAGGTCTAGCAAGATGCGGTGTCTTACATGAATATAATCATGGACAGGATCTTTAAAAACCTTTTCGAAAGGCAATCGATCCATGCGTTCGAATTTATCTGCGCTCATAATGTTTTGCCAACCTTTTAGAAAGCTCTATCTAGAGACTAGTTAGACTGTCTGGTTTAGCAAAGGCTCCTCTCTATCAGTCAAAGTGATCGGTGAGTATTGATTGATCACAGGACTTTTTCATTTCTTTTCTTCATTTTTTCCATACCTTCGAGGTAGTTTTTTTCAATTTCTTTGTCATATTGGCCCAAACTTAGTTGTGTTGTTAGTTTCTGTAAGGTCATAGTTACGCTTTGTTTTACTTGAACAAGAGAAAAAGGGATTTTAAAAACTTCTTCTAAAGTCGTCATCGAGGACGGTCTTACATTCGGGAATGTCCATTTTGTTTCAGTACCGGACAGTCCTTTTTCATAAAACGTGCGAATAAGATTCCCGCGTGCACCCTGATCTCCAGTAACACTGATGTAAATCATGATGGCGATACCGCCTTTGATTCGGCGCTGGGAAATACCGGCAATTTTTCTGCCATCAATACTCAAATCATAGTCTCCAGGACAATAAGAATCGGGTATTTCAATCGCATCGATAGATTTCCCGTAAGACTTGAAAGTTTGTTCAATTAAATAATGCATCCGCTGATACCCTTCCGTGATGGTCAGGCGCGTGTCTCCTTCTGGAAAAATCAAGGAGATATTCAAAATGCCGGGATCACTGACGACAGCCAAACCGCCAGAATTTCTAACCACATAATCGTATTCAGCTTCTTTTAAAATGGTCAGTGCTGTATCTAAGTAAGGTAGTTTTGTATCCATCATTCCCAAGATAACAAGCGGTTCTGTTGACCAGAAGTGTAGTACGGGTTGTTCTAACCGCACAGCATAATCAATAAACGCATCGGTCAGCGCAAAAGGAGATGCAGGAGTTCGTTCAAAAGGAGAAGATTCTGAATCAAATAAGAGATAAGGTTTTTCATTAGGAATAGAAAGTTCAGTTAATGGAGTCATGTAGAATCCTCCTTTAAGTGTAATAATATTTATGAATACAGTATAACAAAGATTGTTTTTTTTTCCTATAAAGCGATAAAGAAAAGGAAGTGTGAGACGTTAATCTGATTTTGTGATAAACTGAAAAATATAGAATGAGTCATTTATTGCCTAATGGATTAAATGATGAAAGGAGAATGGATTGTGCCTTCAAAAGAATTAACGAACGGAATGCCTGCAGAAATCTTTATGGAAAGTTCCTACGTACAAAACGGGGAAACACACCATCATGTTTTTGAGGAAAAAGGCCGAGTGATTTATATAAACAATAGCTATTATATTAGATATGAAGAAAAGATCGATGGAGAATCAGTAGTCCCTGTTACCGTGAAAATCAACCCAAACGGAACGGTTAATCTGATCCGACGAGGAGAATACATGACGCGTCTTACATTCAGTAGTGAAGAAATAACAGAGACGCAATACAAGACTGCTGCTGGCATCATGCCGATTCGAGTAGAGACACAAGACTTGAAGATCAGCTACTATGATCGCCCATTTGCTGGTAGAGTTTCTGCAGATTATGTTCTTTATTTCAATGAAGAACAACTAGGTTCTTATCAAATTAGATTGCGTTTTACAACGTGATAAGGTAGTATAAACTGGATGCCGTAAAGGGTTGTACTTGAACGAGCTGAAAAACGGTAGTCGAAAAGATAGATGTACCTTACAGATAAGTAAAAAATGAGCATAGACAAGAAAGGTCGTGTGGGTTTGGAACTCAAACAATTCGATGGACAATTAAAAAATGAATTAGCAATGGTAGACGTAGCGCATGCTATTTTGGAACAGACTGGGCAAGTAACAAATTACAACGATTTACTCGTACAAGTTGCAGAATATTTAAACATCGATGACAATGAACTGGAAGCAGAAATGATTCAGTTCTATACTGATTTGAATATCGATGGTCGTTTCATTTCTTTAGGTTCTAACCGCTGGGGACTTCGTGGATGGTTTGCAATCGATTCAATCGATGAAGAAATCACACACGACAACGACGAAGAAGATGAAAAACCACGTCGTAGAAATCGTAAAGGCTTTGATGATGAAATCGAAGTGTTCGAAGACGATGAGGTTGAAGAAGAAGACGATGTAGTCGAATTTGGTGACCGTGTAGCAGTTGATGAACACGGCGTTATGGTAGACGACGAAGATGAAGAAGATCTTGGCGAATACAAAGCAGACTTGGAAGACCTTGGCGATGATGATGAAGAAGAAGAAGATGAAAATATTGCAGGTCTTTCTGTTGTTGACGACGAAGACGTTTTAGGCGATGACGACGAAGAAGAGTAACGATTGAATGTAAAAGACTAATCTGTTCAGTATGTTAGGAGGGTAAAAAAACTCTTGACGAACACGTATGGAGTCTATATTATATTTATTGGGCACCCTAAGAGGCAGTCTGCAAACTTTTACTAAAAAGTGAGTAGAAAGTTTTGATTGGGCAGAGCGGAATACAATAGATATCAAGCTCCCTATTCTTATATAGAATGGGGAGCTTTCTCTTTTTTAGAGGAATAATTGTAGGAAACAGGGAACAACTTTTTACAAGGTTAAGCTTTACTGCACTGAACTTTCCCGAACAGATCATACAGGAGGATTTTTAATGACAAAATATATTTTTGTAACAGGCGGCGTAGTTTCTTCAATTGGTAAAGGGATCGCAGCAGCATCTTTAGGAAGACTATTGAAAAACAGAGGACTTAAAGTAACGATTCAGAAATTCGATCCGTATATCAATGTGGATCCAGGAACAATGAGCCCGTATCAGCATGGAGAAGTTTTTGTAACAGATGATGGAGCAGAAACGGATTTAGACTTAGGTCACTACGAGCGTTTCATCGATATCAATCTAAATCAGTACTCAAACGTCACAACTGGTAAAGTCTATTCAGAAGTTCTAAACAAAGAAAGACGTGGAGATTACCTTGGAGCAACTGTTCAGGTCATCCCGCACATCACAAATGAAATCAAACAAAAAATTATGCGTGCTGCGCAAACAACAGACTCAGATATCATCATTACAGAAGTAGGCGGAACGGTTGGAGATATCGAATCTCTTCCATTCCTAGAAGCTTTGCGTCAAATGAAGAGCGAAGTGGGTTCGGACAACGTTATGTACATTCACACAACGTTGATTCCTTACTTGAAAGCAGCAGGAGAAATGAAAACTAAACCCACACAACACAGTGTAAAAGAGTTGCGTAGTTTAGGGATTCAACCAAACTTGCTAATTGTCAGAACAGAATATCCACTTGATCAGCATACAAAAGACAAGCTAGCCTTGTTTACGGATGTAGATTCTAAAGCCGTTATCGAATCACTAGATGTAGAAACACTCTATACCATTCCATTGAATCTTCAAAAACAACATATGGATCAAATCGTTGTAGATCATCTTAAATTAGATGTTCCAGAAGCGGACATGACTGAATGGAAGAAACTGGAAGAAAAAGTTCAGAATCTGAAACATACAACTCGTGTTGCAATCGTTGGTAAATATGTTGAGTTGCCGGATGCTTACTTGTCTGTAGTAGAAGCATTGAAACATGCAGGATACGCTGTTGATTCTGATATTGAAATCAAATGGGTGAATGCTGAGAAATTAGCACCTTCTGAATTGATGAGTCAATTAGAAGATGTAGATGGTATTTTAGTACCAGGTGGGTTTGGATCAAGAGGTCTCGAAGGGAAATTACTTGCCATTCAGCATGCTCGAGAAAACAAAATTCCTTACTTTGGTATTTGTTTAGGTATGCAACTAGCGACAATAGAATATGCACGTAATGTAGCTATGATTGAGGGTGCTGGTTCAGCAGAAGTAGATCCAACAATAGAGCATAACATCATCGATTTAATGCCTGATCAAAAAGATGTTGTAGAAATGGGTGGAACTTTAAGGTTAGGACTTTACCCATGTAAGTTAGAGAGAAACACGGTAACAGCAGCAGCTTACGGTAATCAAGAAGTTGTTCAAGAACGCCACAGACATCGCTATGAATTCAATAACGAATACAGAGAAATCCTAGAAGACAAAGGACTAGTATTCTCGGGTGTTTCTCCAGATAACCGTCTTGTTGAGATTATCGAAGTCCCAGATCATCCATTCTTTGTAGGTTGTCAGTTCCATCCTGAATTTATTTCTAGACCGGACAGACCACAACCATTGTTTGCAGCATTTGTAGAGAAATCTTTAGAGAATGCATTAAGTAAATAAATGGCGAAAAGATTAGAATAGAAGTAAGAGTCTAATCTAATTAAAAAAAGATAAAGTATTAAATATAAGATAATGGAAATCCCGTCTAAATCTCAATATTTAACTAGTTTTATTTGTGAATTTTGTTTATAATAAAATAGAAACCGATTATGAAAGCTCGGTTTAAAAGTGCGAAAATTTTAAGGAGGAACAAATACATGACTCGTTTAGTGAGTATGACAGAAATGTTGAACAAAGCCCTAGAAGGTAAATATGCTGTAGGCCAATTCAACATCAATAACTTAGAATGGATTCAAGCTATTCTAACAGCAGCTCAGGAAGAAAAATCTCCAGTAATCTTGGGAGTTTCTGAAGGAGCAGCGAAATATATGGGTGGATTCACTGTTGTAACTGCAATGGTTAACGCTTTGATGGAAGAAATGGACATCACTGTACCTGTAGCGGTTCACTTGGATCACGGTTCTTCATTAGAAACATGTACTGCAGCAATCAATGCTGGATTTTCTTCTGTAATGATCGATAATTCTAAATTCCCGATCACTGAAAATATCGAAGCAACTAAAAAAGTTGTAGAGTACGCTCATTCTAAAGGCGTTTCTGTAGAAGCTGAAGTTGGATCTGTAGGCGGAAACGAAGACGGCGTTATCGGTAACGTAACATATGCTGATGCACAAGAATGTAAACGTATGGTAACTGAAGCTGGAATCGATGCTTTAGCGGCTGCTCTAGGTTCAGTTCACGGAGACTACGTTGGCGAACCTCAACTAGGATTCGACGAAATGAAAGAAATTTCTGAGTTAACTGGTGCACCTTTAGTATTACACGGTGGATCTGGTATCCCAACTCACCAAATCAAAAAAGCAATCGAATATGGTCACACTAAAATTAACGTTAACACTGAATTACAACAAGTATGGACTAAACGTACGCGTGAAGTTCTAGCTAACAACGATAAAGTTTACGATCCACGTAAAGTTATCGGACCTGGTAAAGAAAACATTACAGCTACTACTAAAGCTAAAATGCAAGAATTCGGTTCTTCTAACCAAGGTTAATTAAACCTGATATTATTTAAATAAAACGACGTCTGAGTATTCAGGCGTCGTTTTACTGTTTTACATAGTGATGAATAGCGTGTTGCAAGACGATATCATTCTTGCATTTCATATTGTGTTACCAATCTTTATTGTATATACTTATCTGTGTTTGAAACTATGAAAAAGCAAAGGAAGATCCCTTTGAAAAACCAATCAACGAAAGACCTCATTCAAATTGCACTACTAACATCGACGCTTTCAGTCGCATCTGTATTCGTTATTCCAATCGGCCCTGTCCCTATAACCTTACAAGTATTCTTTTTTCTGTTAATTCCAGCTTTAATCGGTAGAATGAAAGGCGCCTTAACAATGAGCCTTTACATGTTACTAGGTTTAATTGGGTTTCCAGTATTCGCTGGTGGAACGGGCGGGTTTCAGAGTATACTGTCTCCAGCTTTTGGATATATTATTGGAGCCATTCTCGTTAGTCTGGTTGTAGGTAGATTGCACAAAAGAAGCGCATCAACGATTGAAATGCTTGGAACCATGTTTCTAGGGATTGTCGTACTTTATATTGTCGGCATGAGCTATCAGTATTTTATTATGAATCAAGTTCTCGAAACATCGATTTCTTGGCAGACAATCATTTTGACCAATGTCACAGCTTTTTTACCCATAGACATGATCAAAGCCTTTACAGCAGGACTAGTATACCAAAGGCTTGAAGCCGTATTGGTACGAACTGTCTAATAAACGTTTAACCTTAAAACAGATCCAGATAAGTACAACAAATAATTTTCTTAAAAGAGAGGCTTGTATAAGCAGTTATGAAAAAAATAATGATAAACGGTGGAAAAAAATTAACCGGCGAAGTAACCATTTCAGGCGCTAAAAATAGTGCAGTCGCTTTAATACCAGCAGCTATATTAGCAGATTCTCCCGTCACCTTAGAGGGCGTTCCAAATATTCAAGATGTGCATTCGTTAATTGAAATTTTAAATCAAATGAACGTAAAAACAGATTTTGACGGATCCACTCTCGTCATAGATCCTTCAGAGATGGTGTCTATTCCGATGCCAAGTGGTAAAATCAAAAGTCTACGTGCATCCTACTATTTCATGGGTGCACTACTGACTAAATTTGGCCAAGGTGTCGTTGGACTTCCAGGAGGTTGTTTCCTAGGACCACGTCCAATCGATCAGCATCTTAAAGGATTCCGCTCACTCGGAGCAACTGTTGAAAACGAACTAGGTGCCATGTACTTGAAAACAGACGAATCAGGCCTGACAGCTTCAAGAATCTATTTTGACGTCGTTTCAATCGGAGCAACGATCAATATCATGTTAGCTGCTGTAAAAGCAAAAGGTAGAACGATTATTGAAAATGCTGCTCGCGAACCTGAGATTATTGATGTAGCTACACTATTAAATAACATGGGTGCAAAAATTAGAGGTGCCGGAACAGATATCATCCGTATCGACGGTGTTGAAGAAATGCATGGATGCCGTCATACAGTGATTCCTGACCGTATCGAAGCGGGAACTTACTTGATTATGGCAGCAGCAGCTGGAAAAGATGTACTAGTGAAGAACGTAATTGTAGAACATATCGAAGGTTTGATTGCGAAAATGGATGAAATGGGAGTTCCGATGGAGATTGGAGAAGACTCCGTACGCGTTCTTGAACCGACAGAGAAACTGAAAGGTGTCTCAATTAAGACCTTACCATATCCTGGTTTCGCTACAGATCTTCAACAACCTTTTACACCTCTATTAATGATGGCTGAAGGGAATTCTACTATTGTAGATACCATTTATCCTAAGCGTGTCAAACACATCCCAGAATTGAACCGCATGGGTGCAGCAGCAAGAGTTACGAGCGATACAATATTGATCGAGGGGTCTTCTAGTTTAGAGGGCGCACAAGTTGAAGCAAGTGATTTAAGAGCAGGTGCTTGTTTGATGATAGCAGGACTGATCGCTGAAGGTGAGACGGAAATCACTGGTGTGGAGAACATCTTACGTGGATATTCGCACATTATTGAAAAAATGACAGCCCTAGGCGCTGACATTCGAATGGAAGAAGTAACGGTAACAGAATAGAGAAAAAATGGATTAAACGAATAGGGGAAGCAGTAGTGGCGAATATTTTAACATTTAACGATTTACAGCAGAAGACATTGAAGGAAATCTATGAGCTAGCTAAAAATCTCAAAATTCCGTATTACAGTCAAATGAATAAGAAAGAGTTATCTTTGGCGGTCATTCGTGTACAAGAAGAAAAGCAAGGTTACTTCCAGGTTTCTGGAGTGCTAGATAAAATCTATACTCAAGACTTCGGTTTTCTTCGACCAATCAATTATTCTCACAGTAATGAAGATATTTATATTTCTGCTTCTCAGATGACTCGTTTCGGATTAAGAAATGGAGATAAAATTACCGGTACAGCAAGACCACCAAAATCTGGAGAACGCTACTATGGCTTAATGAATGTTCGCCAAGTCAACGGAAAAAACCCGGAAGAAGCACGAGAAAGACCGCATTTTCCAGCGTTGACACCACTTTATCCCGACAGAAGAATCAACCTAGAATCAACTCCAAAAGAATTATCAGCACGTATGCTCGATCTGATTGCACCGATTGGTTTTGGCCAGCGTGGATTGATTGTAGCGCCACCTAAAGTAGGAAAGACTACGATACTCAAAGAGATTGCAAATGGGATCAAGCATAATCATCCAGAGGTGGAATTGATTGTACTTTTGATTGACGAACGCCCAGAAGAGGTTACGGATCTTGAGCGTAGTATTGACGGAGAAGTGGTACATTCAACGTTCGATCAACAGCCGCAGAATCACGTGAAAGTCAGTGAGCTTGTACTAGAACGTGCGCGCAGACTGGTGGAAGATAAACAAGATGTCGTCATATTAATGGACAGTATCACCAGATTGGCGCGTGCTTATAACTTGGTTGAACAACCAAGTGGTCGTACATTAAGTGGAGGGATTGATCCGGCTGCGCTTTATCGTCCTAAGCGATTTTTCGGTTCTGCTAGAAATGTAGAAGAAGGTGGTAGTCTAACAATCGTAGCTACTGCACTTGTAGATACAGGGAGCAGAATGGATGATGTAATCTATGAAGAATTTAAAGGTACCGGTAATATGGAATTGCACCTGTCAAGAGAGCTGGCAGAGAGAAGAATCTATCCGGCCATCGATATCAAGCGTTCAAGTACCCGAAAAGAAGATATGCTGCTGACGAAAGAACAATATGAAGCAGTCTATAAATTAAGACGTGGTATGAGGAACGACACGTACGACTATACGGATCAGTTTATCAAAACGTTAGGTAGATATAAGAAAAATGAAGAATTCGTTCAGAAAATGCTGACTCAGAAATAACCACTATTGAGAGCTTAATTATTTTATTTAAATCTACGAAAATGATTGCAACACTAATTTAATCATGCTATTATACTTAGTGTTGCATACAATCTAAAATTGGGTAAGAATGTCTGCTATTCTAGTCTAGACAGAAGAACCCTTTTTACGACAGAAGACAACTATGAGATCGCAGAGATTTTATGGCATAAGGAGTGAAAACACTATGAAAAAAGAAATCCATCCAACATATCATCAAGTCGTTTTTATGGACACTACTACAGGATTTAAATTCTTGTCTGGTTCTACAAAAGCATCTAACGAAACAGTAGAATGGGAAGACGGAAAAGAATATCCATTAATTCGTATGGAGATTACTTCTGACTCACATCCTTTCTATACTGGTCGTCAAAAATTTGCTCAAGCAGATGGACGTATCGACCGTTTCAACAAAAAATACGGTATGGACGAAGCATAAACTGTATTTCAAGAAAAGCTCTGGGCATCCAGGGCTTTTTTTATTTGGGTACGTTTTGGATACATAGAATAAAGGATTTGGATTTCAGGCGTTTTTACTAGAATATACACGTATTAAATGAATAGAAAAAGTTTAGTGAAGCAATCAACAGCTTTTATTAAATCTGCATAGTTTTAGTTGTTAAGCTAGAAGTTTGTTGCTAAAATACTGGTTAGGACACCTCACCAGTATTTGAGAAAATAGTGAAGAAGACTCAACACTAAAGGAGAAAACTCAGATGAATATATTTCTAGTTTATGGAGGGAAAAGTGCAGAGCACGATATTTCTATCTTATCGGCCTACTCTATCCTGAAAGAAATCTATTATAATTATTATAAAGTTACCCCAGTTTTTATTACTCGAGAAGGCAAGTGGTTGAGAGGCGAAGAAATAACCGATCCCAATCAACTGGAATCCAGTGAAGATCTAATAATCAAAGATACTGGAAATGAAATGCGATTCAATGAAATACCAAAAGAAAACTCAATCGTTTTCCCAGTCTTGCACGGACCAAATGGTGAAGACGGGACGGTTCAAGGGTTACTTGAAGTGCTAGAGATCCCTTATGTCGGTGCGGGTGTATTAGCAAGTGCTACGGGGATGGACAAAATCATTAGTAAGATTCTTTTTAAAGAAGCTGGATTACCAATCGTTCCTTATCACGAAATTAAAGTAAACGAATGGCGTATCCATCAAAATTTAGTGATAGAAGCAGTGGAAGCCAAACTGTCGTATCCAATGTTTATCAAACCATCCAATATGGGTTCAAGTGTGGGCATTACACAAGCAACCGATAGAGAAGAATTAGCGCAAGCAATTGCGAAAGCCTTCGAATATGACAGACGAGTGCTTGTAGAAAAAGGGATACAAGCCCGTGAAATAGAAGTTGCAGTGCTGGGAAATGAAGACGTTAATACTTCAGTGCCAGGGGAACTGGTGAAAGAGCAGCAGTTTTATGACTACGAATCTAAATATCTATCGAATGACGTCGTACCGCAAATACCTGCAGAACTACCTGAAGATATCACTAAAACACTCAGGGAGTATGCGGCAAAAGCGTTTATGGCAATTGATGGAAGTGGATTGACTAGAGTCGACTTTTTCCTGACGAACGACAATGAAATTTATATTAACGAAGTCAATACATTCCCAGGATTCACAGACTTCAGTATGTATCCTAGATTATGGGAAAATACAGGATTAGCTTACAAAGATTTAATTGAAGAATTGATCCAGTTAGGACTACGTCGCTTTAAAGCAAGACAAGGCCAAGCCTTAAAAGATCGTTAATAGCGAATCTACAGCATAAATGGGAGCGGTCGGCTGATTGCTCCCTTCTATTGGAGAGAATGAAATGACAAAATGGACATTAAGCGAAATAGCAGAAGCAACAGAGGGTGTCGTCTATTACGCTAAAGACGAAACGATTAAAATCAAAGAAGTATCATTTGACTCAAGAAATCTTTCGGAAGGAAGCTTATTCGTGCCGCTCGTAGCTGAAAGAAATGGACACGAATATATTACTAGTGCTATTGAAAACGGAGCGAGTGCAACGTTGTGGAGCGATTCGATTGAAAAAGCACCTAAAGATATACCCGTTATTTTAGTGAAAGATACGTTAACAGCTTTACAAGAATTTTCGAAATGGTATTTAAAGAAAGTTCATCCTAAAGTAGTTGGTGTGACAGGAAGTAACGGTAAGACAACGACAAAAGATATGATTGCTGCGGTTGCGTCAGCCAAATTCAAAACACATAAAACAGTTGGAAACTTCAATAACCATATTGGGCTGCCATATACCATTTTAGAAATGCCGGAAGACACAGAAGTAGCTGTTTTGGAAATGGGCATGAGTCAAGCTCGAGAAATTCATGTTCTTTCCGTCTTAGCTGAGCCAGATATTGCTGTGATCACCATGATAGGAGAATCTCATATTGAGTTCTTTGGGTCGAAATCCGGGATAGCAGATGCAAAACTGGAAATAGTGGACGGTCTAAAAGCAGACGGAACCTTGATTTATCTTGGAGAAGAACCGCTACTGTCAGAACGAATAGATAAAATGAATACAGTTAAAACGAGAACTTTTGGGAAAACGGATAAAGAAGATCTATATTCAATAAGTATAGAGCCCGACGTCAAATCAACAAAATTTTCAGTTAATCTGGTTCCCGAGTTGACGATTACGTTACCGACCCCTGGTGAGTATAATGTCCAAAATGCGTTAGCGGCTTTATCGGTAGGATTGGAGCTAGGAATCGAGATTGAAGCGGGCGCAGAAAAACTCGAACACTTCCAGTTGACCAAAAATCGTCTGGAGTGGCTAGAAGGATTTAATGGCGCACAACTTTTGAATGATGCTTACAATGCAAGCCCCTCTTCAATGAAAGCTGTATTGAATTATTTTTCCAATATAGAAGCTAAAGGACAAAAAATTGTTGTCCTCGGAGATATTTTGGAACTTGGAAGCTTATCTGAATCTTTGCACAAGAGTGTAGCTGAATCTATCAATGCAGAAGCAATCGATCAGTTAGTCTTGTATGGCGATGAAATGGGTGTCGTATACGAACAAGTAAAAGAACAGTTTAGTACGGAAAATATCCGACACTTTTCAGGAGATAAAAAGCCACTTATAGATTACCTGAGAAAAACAGTACAGAAGAATGATATGGTCTTGCTGAAATCGAGCTTAGGGACGGGTATACTTGGCGTTGTAGAAGAATTAAAACGTAAATAGAGTGTAAAACGTATTCATTTGAAATATGCACCGATAAAGTTGAAAATAAAAACAATGCATGCTATGATATCTGTTGAGCAACGGTTCGATATTGTTCAATTTTGCTTTCGTTAGCGGAATACTAATTTAAAGTAAATGATTTTTAATTAAATATGAGTCAAGAAGAATTTAAAACCCTAGTGTTTCGCGTCCAGCGTTTTGTATACGAACATTAGGGTCTTTATGTGAAAAAGAAACGACGAACTACCCTCATCAACATAGAGGAGATAAGTTTCTTTTAAGTAGTGCCGACCTATTGAGCCTGTAAGCTCATTTTAAGGCATTACTCCTTGGCTCCACGACAAATAGAAGCCAAGGAAAACAATAGGAGGAATTATTTTTTGAAATTTAGCGAATTAAACATTGCACCAGAAATATTGAAATCAGTAGAGGGTATGGGATTTGAAGAAACAACCCCAATCCAGGAAAAAACAATACCATTAGCCTTAGAAGGTAAAGATGTCATTGGACAAGCTCAAACGGGTACAGGTAAAACTGCCGCTTTCGGTATTCCAATGTTACAAAAAATCGACCCAAGTAATCGTAATGTTCAAGGACTGATCATTGCACCGACTCGCGAGTTAGCTATCCAAACACAAGAAGAAATCTTCCGTTTAAGTAAAGATAAACGTGTACGAGTAACTTGTGTTTATGGTGGAGCGGATATTAGAAGACAGATCAAACAAATCCAAGGTGGCGCACAAATCGTCGTAGGAACTCCCGGACGTTTGCTAGACCACATCAGACGTAGAACTCTGAAATTAGATAAAGTTGAAACACTTGTTTTGGATGAAGCAGATGAGATGCTGAATATGGGATTCATTGAAGACATTGAATCTATCATCAAAGAAGTACCTTCAGAGCGTCAGACACTATTATTCTCAGCAACAATGCCAACACCTATCAAACGTATCGCAGAACGTTTCATGAAATCACCTGAAACAGTTGCGATCAAAACAAAAACATTGTCTGCTGCAACAATCGATCAGTACTTCACTAAAGCACGTGACAATGAGAAGTTTGACATTTTAACTCGTTTAATCGATGTTCAAAATCCAACTTCAGCAATCATCTTCGGTAGAACTAAACGCCGTGTTGATGAATTAGCTAAAGGTTTGGAAATGCGCGGATACCAAGCTGAAGGAATCCACGGAGACCTTTCACAAAGTAAACGTATGAGCGTATTGAGCGACTTTAAAAAAGGTAAAATGGATATTTTAGTAGCAACAGATGTTGCAGCTCGTGGATTAGACGTTTCAGGTTTAACACACGTTTATAATTATGATGTTCCTCAAGATCCAGAAAGCTACGTTCATCGTATTGGACGTACTGGTCGTGCAGGTGAAAAAGGCGTTTCTGTAACGTTTGTAACACCTCAAGAGATGGGTTATTTACGTACGATTGAGAACCTAACGAAGCAAGAAATTACTTCTCTTCGTCCACCAACAAATGACGAAGCAATTGAAAGTCAACTTGAGTCTGCTATGGAAGATATCCGCAAAACAATCGTGGAAAACGGTTTGGATAAATACCATACTGCAGCTGAAAAACTATTGAGTGCTTACTCGTCAGAGGATATTGCAGCAGCTTTGGTCAAAACAATGATCAAGGATTCTACTGAAGTACCTGTAACGATTACACCTCAAAGACCTCTACCAAACAAAGATCGTAAACGTAGTGGTGGCGGTAGTGGAAAAGGCGGCAACCGTAACAGAAACGGCCGTAGCGGAAATAGTAACAACAAGCGTACTGGTAGACGCGGTGATGGAAAAGGACGTAGCGAAGGTAGCAGTCGTCGTAATAACTATCGCAAAGACCGTGGTAGCAGCACGAACAAAGATAACAGCTAAAAAAGAATTTATGAAGGGGTCCAGAATTTGGATCCCTTTTTTAGATTGTTAAATTCTATTCAAAATGTATTTGCATATGATAAGCTTGAATAGGCGTATGCAACGGTTGAAATGTCTGTTATAGAGCTTATGTATGACTTTTTAGCAGGATTCTGTTAGTATTGAAAATAAGTAATCTAAGAAAATAGTGCAACACATATTTAGAGTAAAACGAGGGATTGTATGATTGTAGGAATCGGGCTAGATCTTGTAGATATTTCAAGAATCAAGAAAGCTTGTAAAAAAAGAGAAAGTTTTCCATCTCGTGTTTTGACTCGAAATGAACTTCAGGTTTATGAGCAATTGAAAGGCACGCGCAGAGAAGAATTTCTTGCAGGGAGATTTTCAGCGAAAGAGGCTTTTTCTAAAGCGTTAGGGACAGGTATTGGTAAAGTTGGGTTTCAGGATATTGAGATAATGAATAATCCTTCCGGAAAACCGGAAATTACGCACTCTCCGTTTACTGGTAATGCTTGGATAACGATAACGCATACGGAAGAAACCGCTGCAGCACAGGTGATATTGGAAGAAATTTGATGGTAACATCAAGATTTAGTAGTCATTTGGTCATACTTTCGTCACAAATGAGTGTGATGGCTGGTTTTAATATAGTATCGTTCATGATAAACTTAACCTTAAGATAGAAATTTGCACGATTCATTCCTAAAATGGATCCAACATACTGAATATTTGATAGTCCCGTTGTTAGAGAGCGTAAATCTGATTGATCTGACAAAGACTTGATAATGATGGGTAAGCGATAATCTTTTGGAGGGCACAATCATGGAAGAGCAGCGCAACAAGAAAATGATTATTGAGTTAGATCAATCGGTTTACGAAGATTTAGTGGAATTTTGTGTTGAAACAAATGTTGAGAAAAATGAATTAATGTCCCAAATGGTCAATTATTGTATTAAAGAGAGTATGAATAAAATGGATGCCATGCGGAAAGGGTATGCTGAAATGGCTAACATCAATTTGGAGATTTGTTCTGAATTTGATGGATGCGAGAGCGAAGCACATTACCATATCTAAAACGGGAAGTATCATGCGATGAAGTAGGAGTCATTGAGGGTCGCATGAAACGGACCATTCCAAAAGGGTACCTTCGAGGAGAAAACGCCTATGGTTAAGCGGGGAGATATTTATTATGCGGATCTATCGCCGGTAGTTGGATCGGAGCAAGGCGGAATGAGGCCAGTCTTGATTATCCAAAACAACGTCGGTAATAAGTATAGTCCGACTGTTATCGTTGCAGCTATTACAACGAAGATTCAAAAAGGTAAAATGCCAACGCATATTGAGGTTGGAGCAGATCAAGGACTTGAGAAAAATTCTGTTGTATTATTGGAGCAGATACGAACAATTGATAAACAGAGACTCAGAGATAAAGTGACACATTTAAATGCAAATATAATGGATTCTGTGGACGAAGCGCTATCTATCAGTGTAGGACTATCTAACAAGTACAAACATATTTGATCATATGATCCAATTTACTTAGTAAAAGAGGGAGTCTAGATACTAGACTTCCTCTTTTTTTGTGCATATTTAGTTGCGCCTACCCTTTAAATCATGATACACTACTACTCGTTGTCTAACAGCCGTGGTTCGAGAGCGCCAACCCACGTTATCAAAAACTAGGAGGAAAATAAATTTGAAAACAAAACAATGGGTATTAAACGCCATCGTAGGAGCTTTGTATGTCGTGATTACATTAATCATTGCGCCTCTAGGATTTGGAGCGATTCAAATTCGCTTGTCAGAGATGTTGAATCATTTAGTAACTTTTGATAAAAAGTATGCTTACGGTATAGGAATTGGTGTAATCATCGCGAACGTCATCTTATCTCCTTTTGGAGTATATGACTGGTTGCTTGGTGGAGGACACACAATCGTATCCTTTATTGTAGTGATATTCTTAACGAGAAATATGACCTCAATCAAAAAGAAAATGATAATCAATACAATCGTGTTTTCTATTTTTACATTTATGATTGCCTTCTTGCTCTTGATTATCGGTGCAGAAAAGGTATTCTGGATTACTTATCTGTCTCTGATCATCAGTCAATTCGTAACAATGGCAATTGGAATTCCTTTAATGCTTTATTTAGATAGTAAAATTAATTTTAGACAACAAATGAAGTAACAATCAAAAAACGGGCGTAAAAAAGCAGTGACTCTATGATAGAGACACTGCTTTTTGATATTGCTCTGCGATAAGGAATTAGTTGTTGTGAAGATCTTCCGTTCCAACTACTTTAAATCCTTTCCGTTCTAGGTTATGAGTCAATTCCTCTAGTGTTTTTTCTGAAACACCTGGTTCTAACGTCATAATTGTACGACGAACCATGTTTTCGCGTTTAACATCCAAGGTTATACAACTCATGATTGAGCAGTAGCGATTAATAATCTTTGTGATTGAAGTTAAATCTCCCTTTTGTCCGGGTGTTGCAATTGTCAGCACATAACTTCCTTGATCAATACTCCAAGACTGTTGTAGAAGGTCAATCAAAGAACTATGCGTTAAAATACCATAGAAGTGATTGTTCTCATCCAAAACAGTAATGTAAGGAAGATCTTTAATCATAAAGAATATTTTGAAGAAAGAAGAATTTAAGTGCACATATTTTGTGGCATTCTTAAGCAAGTGAGTAACCGGAAGGCTCATGTCTCCGCCGTTCGCTTTATGGCGATAAATATGCATTTTATAAATGTTTCCGCGGAAGATTTTACCACTTTCGTCTAATACAGGCACACATCGATAACCTGTTTCTTCTAATAGTTCAATTGATTCTTGTAACGTTGCTTTTTCCGAAATAGTATTCACAACATTTTTTGGTACAGATAACTGTTTAATTAACATTGATTATTGGCTCCTTCTCATTTAAATATCTCTATTCTCACATTATAATTATAACAGATAAACACTTGGAGAAGTACCTAAATACCTGTAAAATAAAATGGAAATTCATAAAAAGAAAGATGAGGTTAGTATGCACAAAATTAATGAAATGATGGATTGGCCAGTCGTAAATAAAGAAGTTAGAGATTTTTTGAGATCTGCACAAAAACAATTGGATGGTAAGCTAGGTAAGATAGAAAAAGAAGCCAACGAGAAACGAGTTCCTATCATTCCGCACGAAACGGTTGCTTTTTTTGTCTGGTTATTTGGTCAAATTAATCCAAAAGAAATATTAGAAATTGGAACAGCAATCGGATTCTCTGCTGGTTTGATGGCTCAACATACAAGTGAAGAAAGTAAAATTACGACAATAGATCGAAATCCGGTCATGCTTGAAAAGGCTAAAGCGAATTTTAAAACACTAGGAATCGAAGAAAGAGTTACTCTTCTTGAAGGTCAAGCAGATGAATGGTTAGAAAAGCTTAAAGAAGATCAGTATGATTTTATCTTTATGGACAGTGCTAAGGCAAAATACTATGATTTCTTTCCGGATTGTATACGTGTTTTAAAAGAAGGTGGTATTTTGGCAGTCGATGATGTACTTCAAGGTGGTACGATATTGGAAGATGTAAAAGATATTCCAAGAAGAAGAAGAAAAATTCATAAGAAATTGAACGCTTTTCTTGAAATTGTATTGGATCATCCCGCACTAGATACAACATTACTTCCATTAGGGGATGGACTATTACTGATTACAAAAAAGGAAGACTATGATTTTTCATTCATGAAAGAAAAAGAATCTGATTCAAGTGATTCTATATAAATGTTGATACATCAATGTTTGATCAATAGCACAAAATAATTTTTTAAAAAATATGCAGAAAATTGTTGACGAGATCGATTCTAACTGGTAAAGTATAAAACGTTGCTGATAACGAAACGCAGTTAAAGGAATCGATCTTTCAACTCATTCGCAGAAACAAACAAAAACAAATTTTAAAAAACTATTGACATCTTCGACATGATGATGTAATATAGTATGAGTCGACAAGATAAGCAAACGTTCGAAAGGACAGCTTAACTAAAAGACGTAAACGATTGATCTTTGAAAACTGAACAAAGTAAAAACAACCAAATGTGCAGGG
>NZ_JAYXKP010000012.1:0-21333 GCF_036039175.1 Marinilactibacillus sp. XAAS-LB27
AAAACAAAGTATCGTACATTTTACACAGAAGTCTGGACTTGACTATACAAAATCAGATATGAATTAACATCCTAAAAGTGATATTATTAATAGTGAGAGAAGACATTTTTTGAGGAGAAATTTATGGATAACGAATTCGATTTTTTAGATAGTAAATATTCAGATTTAAAAGTTGCTATTTCGACGTACCGTGAGATAGATGGAGACGAATGGGAAGATATCAAAAAACTAAATAGATTTAAATATCCAAAAGAAATGACTTTAGATTTTATATCGCAACAATTTAAATCAAGTAATGATACATATGTACCTTCGATTAAAGAGTGGGATTTTTTAGTCGATGAATTTGAAAAACGAGATACTACTAAGCAAGTGGTTCTACTTGGAAAGCAAAGCACAAATGACGCTAGAATTTCTAAAGATCCTGGATCTCAATGGCAACAGTACAAAAAAAAGTTAAAAAACAAAGGGTTTTCAGAAAAATCGATAAAAGAAATTCAAAAATCATCATTTCAGATAATGCAAAGATTGAATGCGGATACTATTAATTCTAGCCCAACAAAAGGATTAGTTGTGGGTAATGTACAATCAGGAAAAACAGCTAATATGGCAGGCTTAATATCCATGGCTTCTGACTATGGCTTTAATTACTTTATCATATTTTCTGGTGTAATCGATAGTTTAAGAGAGCAGACTGCTAATCGATTGTATAAAGATCTTGATTCAAGTGGAAATTTGAATTGGAAAAACATTAAAAATCCTGCAGTTTCGTCAAAAAACCCCGAATCACAATGGGAAAATATAGATTTAAGTAGTAATAGTAAAAATCGATATTTTACTGTGTGTCTTAAGAATAAAAGAAGAATGGACTTATTGACTAGATGGTTATATTCTGATGACAATAAGTTGGAGCAATTAAAAATTCTTATTATTGATGATGAAGCCGACCAAGCAAGTGTGAACACTAAAAACGTGGAAGAGGAATCTCGAACAGCCATTAATAAATCACTTCTGAGCTTAGTCAACGGATATAATAAAAAAGAAATTAAAGCAGTAAATTATGTCAGCTATACAGCTACGCCCTATGCAAACGTACTGAATGAGTCTAGCCCTGAATCATTATATCCAAAAGATTTTATTTTTTCATTGGAGCCTTCTGAAGATTATATAGGACCTGAACAAATCTTTGGTTTGCAAATGCCTGAATCACACCCTTCGATTGATATAGTAAGATCTATTTCAAGAGAGGATTATTTGCAAATTCTAGATATTCACAAAGGTAAGAGAAATGATATACCCGAAAGTTTCAAAACAGCTATTGACTGGTTTTTCTTGTCAAGTGCTGCTTTAAGAGCACTTGGTTATAAAAAACCCGTTACTTTATTAGTTCATACAAGTCAGAAAATACTACATCATAATTTAATTGCAGATGCAATTACGAGGTATCTCAATAAGATACATGAAGATCCTTCAGCTTATTATGAGAAAGTTTCTGAACTATATAATAATGAAACGGTTGATTTTACTAGAGAAGATTTCATAAATGGAATGCCGAACTACTCTCGCAAAGATAGTATACCAGATTATCCTGAATGGGATTTAGTTTTAAAACAGCTTAGAAGGGTTATGAGTGAACAAGGAGATAATTATTTAAGCCATATTTTGTTAGGAGAGTCAGGGGAACATACTTATCATAAAGGGTTTCATTTAGTGATTGATAATAGTCAATCTCAGGTAAATGACCAAGAAGTTAGACTTGTTTATCCTAAAGAATCCAATAAACCTAAACATTCATCAATGTTTATAGTCGTTGGTGGAAATACCCTGTCCAGAGGTCTTACATTAGAAGGCTTAACAACATCTTATTTTCTTCGTACAACTAAACAAGCAGATACTTTAATGCAAATGGGAAGATGGTTTGGATATAGACAAAATTATGAGGTTTTTCCTAGAATCTGGCTAAACTCTTTAGCTAGAGAAAGATTTGAGTTTTTATCCCAACTTAACGATGAATTAAGAAAAGAACTATCTTATTTTAGTAGTAGTGTGTTAACACCAGAAGAGTTAGGACCAAGAATTAGAAACTCACCTAATAAAAACTTTATTTCTTTGACTTCGGATAAGAAAATGCAAGGTGCTATAGGTACGAATTTAGATTTCACAGGATTTAATAAACAAACTGTACTATTCACAAATGAAAGAAAAGATCTAGAAAATAACTTGATACTAACAGAATCTTTTTTGAACAAATTACCTGAAGTGGATACTTCGAAAAAAGGTAACATGATTTGGAGGGATGTCCCATTTGACGCTATCCGTCTATATCTTGATAACTTTAGTTTTTGTGAAAATGATATTGTTTTTAGTAATATAAGAGCATTGTTAGAATGGTTAGATGATGCTTATGAAGAGAATGCTTTTTCTAATTGGAGTATAGTATTAAGCTCGGTAGGTAAGATCCCTTTAACCGAAGATTTAGATAATCCACAATGGAATATTAGTGGTTATTCACCTACATCCGTCAAACGTACTAGACGGGGAGAAATACAAGAAGATGGTAAAACAATTTCTATTGGATCTTTAAGAAGTCCATCTGATTTGTACGTTGATATCCCCAATTTAAATAATGAATCTAGTCTTTCAGTAAAATCGGAAGATGTTAGGATTATCCGAGAAGAAAATGGTTATGGTTTAGTACCTCAATTACTTCTATATAGAATTGATAAAGGTGATATAACTGACGAAAAGTATAAGAAATTTTACACAGATAAAAAAAATAGGTTTCCGCTTGATTTTGACGAAGATATTATAGGTATGAATGTATTAATACCGGGAGTCAGTAAATCAGGAAATTTAGCAAAACATTTAACAATACATTTATCTCCAATACACGAAAGCCAAGAAAACAACGAAGAACAGTTTATGGAGGAAGAAGAATGAAAATTGAAATTGCTCGTGTAGATGACCGCATGGCCCCTTCTGGAAAGGCAATATTAAGATCTCTTCAAAATGAGTCTATGCCAATAGTTGACTTGGTAGTACGTGAGTCATTTCAAAACAGCTTAGATGCGACTATTGAAGGTGCTCGTGAGACTAAGATAGCAGTTAATACTAATACCGTCAAAACTAGTGAAATTTCAAAGTACTTTGAAAAAATTCAATATCGACTAGAAGCTAAATTTCCAAATAGTCACACTGTGTTATCTATTTCTGATAAAAACACATACGGACTTACTGGGGAATACAATACTACAAATAAAAAAGCTCTCTCAGAAAGTAATATCTATAAACTGATATATGGATTAAATATGAACCAAGAAAAAGATGGAGCGGGCGGCTCTTGGGGTTTAGGTAAAACTAGTTTTTTTAGAATAGGCTGTGGAATAGTAATTTATTATACTAGAATAAGAAAAGAAGATGGCGCTTATGAAGAAAGATTAGCTGCTTGTCTAGTCGAAGACTCGGGTGATGATAAGGCAATCATGCCTGATAACGATAGAGGTATTGCATGGTGGGGTAGCAAGGAGGATGGGAAAAGTGAATATGATAAATCTTTTCCCGTTATAAATAGTAAGATAATTCACGAATTTTTAAATAAGCTGAAATTCACTCCATATGAGGGTGAAGAAACCGGGACTTCGATTATAATTCCTTTTGTAACTGAAGAAGATGTTATTACTAATGAACAAGAGTATTCTGAGGGAAATGCATATTGGTGGGAGCGAGACTTGGCGGACTCTGTTAATATGGCCATTAAAAGATGGTATGGTCCCCGAATAATGAACAAAGAGTATTCTAATAGATTTGGTAACTCTGTTTTAATTCCTACTGTTAATGGAAATATAATTTCGCCATTAAATTTTGAAGATACTTATGACTGGTTTTATAGATTGTACTCTTCAGGTCTTGTTGGAAAATCTTTAGAAGAGAAAATAACAGTTAAGCCGATTTTTTTAAAAAGTTTGGGGATGAGCAATACGAGAGAACCAGTAGGTAATTTAGCTTATATGAAGGTAAGCACGGAAGATCTTAAAAAAAATGGTAATAGCAGCTCACTAACTCCGTTAGCATACATTGGAGACAAAACTCATCTTGAAAACTCGGCAACCAGTGCTAAAATCTTAGCTTATTCTAGAAAACCAGGCATGATCGTCCAATATGTTATAGATGATGCTAACTGGATGAAGGGACTAAATGTGGAAGAAAATACTTTTGTTCTTGCATATTTTGTCCCTAATAGTGAAGGTGAACTTCACTCGATGTATAATGAAAGATATGCAACTCTAGAAAATTATTTAAGAGATACTGAAAATGCAGACCATGCAGTATGGATTGATAAGATTATAGGAGCAAAATCTATAACTATAGTAGAGCGAATTAAAAGAGAAATTTCAAAGGCTTTATATGAAGGATTATCTGATGAAGATTTGACAACATCGAACTCCAAAACTGCGGCGTTAAGTAGAAAATTTGGAAGTCAATTATTACCTAAAGCAAACTTCGGTAAAAGCTCTAGTATAAAAAATAATAATAGTACGAATACAAATACAAGTACGAGCACTAAAAATCTAGTTTCAACAATTAAAATCGATAACTTCGAGCTCTTGAGTAATTCAAGTGTTAACATCAATTTCAGTGCAACAATAAGCAAAGATAGCAAGGTGTTTTTCGAAGTTAGCACTGTTGAAAAAAAACTAAACGAGTCGATTTGGAATAAATCATTTCAAGGAAAAATAGAATTTCCATTTGCTATTAATAGAATTAAAATAAATAAGGTAAATGACTATATCTACGACGACTCAGCACAAGAAAAAGAAGTAGAAGTTATAAAAAACTCTGATATGATTTCTGAGTTTGATCTGAAATTAAATAATCAAGAAATAATAACTTTAGAAGGTCAACTAGAGTTAGGAATTTCAGATGTAACCTTACAACCTTCGTTATCCATTAGACAAATATCAAAAAAGGAGGATGAATAATGAGTGAGTCTTTATCCTTGTTTAAAAAAATTGATAAAAACTTAGGTGAGAGTATAGGACTTGATATTAACGATCCTAAATTTTCTTATACAATCCACGATGATGAGAAAGCAGATATTGAGTTTTCAGAGGAAACCTTTGGTATATATAATTTAAATGAATCAGACTCTTCTTGGTCTCCAGACCAACATAACCTAGAAATTGAACAAATATTCAAAATCAATAATCCAAGATTTTTATTTGGAAAATACGGAGTGACTAGCGAATTAAATACATTGGGATTTGCAGTACATTATTATTCAAAGACATCTAATTTTCAAGAAACTAAGGAAATTGGGGTTATTAGATTGGAAGAACAGTCAAATACGTTTTTATTCAAAGAAAATTTTCCTAATTCTACTCTAAGAGGTATTATTTACTTCGAATTTTTTATTTACTTAAAAGAGAGTAATGAAGAGAGAATTTTTCAAACCAATTTAATAGGCATGAATCTTTCAGAAGAACCAATAGACATGTATTCTATATTGGTTGATGGTGATGGATCTGAGTTTCCAATTGAAGAAATTAACGAGAAAGGAAAATCTTTGTGGAGGATTACAATGAATTGGACAGATGTTGACACCGATACATTTGATTCTTCAAACGTTAGGTTGCTACTGAATAGAGCACACCCTGTTTATAACTTATTATATAACGAAAAGCATAGGGTAAATAAATATTTATTAAACGAAATAATGATCTCAGCGATGTCAATGATCGTACAAAAAGTAGTATTAATTGATAAAGAAGATATTAACGAAGATGCTATGAATTCAAGCGGAACCATTGCTCAAGTAGTATGGTATTGGATCAGCACTTTTGAATTAAACCTAGATTCGTTAGAGTCTATAAACGATTCATTTCACTTAAAGGTAGATCCATTTATTGGAGGATTAAACAATGATTAATTGGCCCAAATATGGTGTTGAAAAAGCCAGTAAAGATTTTGAAAATTTAGACATTAAAAATATAATAAAGCCCGAACTGAATAATGGATTTAAAATGATAAGAGAAAAATTACTGAATTTAAGAGATGATATTTTTGAAGAATACAATTTTGATAGTGGAATAAAAGAAAAGTATACTTTTGACTTGAATTTCGGTTTAGGACTATATGAATTATTAAAAGAAGAATTTAAGTTAGATAATCGTACAGCATCAGAAGACGACATCTGGAGGTACTTATCTATAAGAATAATACCTGATATTGTGCATTCTCGGTGGAATTTTAATTCGGATCGCTTTTATATGATGAGCAGACGTATCTGGTTAAAGCAAATCTGGTGGTATATTCATTTGAGTTGGCAAGGAGATTCAGAGTCAACCTTCGAAGTATTGAAAAATAATACTACGGATACAATATTAAATTTGGTGGAAAGACCAGGATTAGGATACAATATCAAATTATATAGAGAGATTATGAATCAATACAAAAATTATCAAGACGACGATCGTATGCTACTAAGAAAAGTTTTAGTACTTAATACTGCTAAGGTTAAATCTATTCATCCTAATTTAAACCAGGGTGGTATAAAAAAGTATGTCGAAAATTTATTTAAGGTTGTTAATGTTTAATGTTAATAAATAATTTATATGAAAATATGATTGAAAAAAATTCAGTCGCTTCAAATGAACTGAAGGTTATTACAGGATATGGGTCAGCAAACTTTGTTAAACGAGTCTTGTTAGATTTCTCCGATTTAAAAGTTACGTTATTTATAGGTATGTCCTTAGAGGGGATTTCCCAAAATAACCATAAAAATTTTTTATTATTGTCTGAAGAATTTCAAGGCCGACTAGAAGTTTACTATCAAATAAACAAACCTAATACTCATATTAAACTGTATTCGTGGTATTATAAAAGGTACAATATAATAAATTATGCGGGATCAGCCAATTTTACTGAGAATGGTTTTTTTAACAATAAAGAGATATTAATATCTTTCAATGATTCTGTTGAAAATGTATTTGAGGAACAAAAAAAAAATTCTCTATTATGTAATGATGTTCGTATATCTGAATTTATTGATTTTTATGATGACGAGAGTATAGAACAAGAAGATGTATCGTCTGAGGATTCTACGGATGAAAATCTATTGACAATCAGAGTGGAAGAGCAAACAGTAGTTAAAACAAAAGTACCCTCTACAAGAAGTTTATTAGGGGATAAAAGGATTATTGATAAATTTACTATCCCAATTCTCTTGAAAACAGAAACGTCATCGGCTACTACAGGAATTAATGCATGGAATAGGGGAAAACAACAACCATATTTGAAACAATCACCAAATTATCCTTTTTCAAAGTATTTTCCTTTAGATAAAAAGATCAGGTTTATTACAGATGATAACAAGATTCTTGTTGGTATAATAAGAGGAAGTAAAGATAAGCAACTTGAATTTGACCCTAATATCTATGAGTATATCGCTGAGAGAATTGGATTATATGAAAAAAGACCGATCATTTTTAAAGATTTAGTACATTATGGTGAATCTAATGTGGTTATAAGTAAAATTACTGATACGGAGTATTTGTTTGACTTTCAAAAGTCCGAAAAGAATCTTTAGTAGGTGATTTTAGCGATTGAGGAAGGAAATGATTAAATGTTAAATGTAGTAGAGACATTCAGCGGTATAGGGGCTCAAACTAAAGCATTAAAAAAAGCTAATATTGAGCACCGTGTTTCTGCAACAGTTGAGTGGGAAATTGGAGCAATTTATGCTTATGATATAATTCATCACGGTGCGCAACACATAGAGGACTATAGACATCACACTAAAGAGTCTCTTATTAAAGAAGTATCGAAGCATAACCTAAGTAATAATGGGAAAGATGTTGCTACTTACCAATCGATAGTTAATATGGGGATTTCCCAACTGAAAGCAATTTTATATTCTATTGAAAGAAATAAAAATTTAGTAGACATCAATCAAGTTACTTCATCAGATTTGGAAGATGACGTCGATGTCTTAACTTATAGTTTTCCTTGCCAAGATCTGTCTGTAAGTAGCAATTGGTGGAATAATAATACTGGTATTGATAGAGATTCTGGGAATAGATCTAGTTTGCTTTGGGAAATAGAACGTATTCTTTTGGACTTCAAAGCAACTGGGAAATCACTTCCAAAGTTTTTACTAATGGAAAATGTAAGTGCAATAATTTCTAAGAAACATATTGGCAATTTCAATATGTGGAGGAAATTCTTAGAAGAACTTGGTTATTTCAATCAAGTATACACTCTGAATTCAAAAAATTTCGGAATTCCTCAAGGGCGCCAGAGAACATATATGATTAGTGTTTATGTTGGATCTAACCAAAATAAAAGATCTGAGATTGATCAATATTTCTTTGACAATAACTTAGAAAACATTATGAGAACTAGTGAGAACATAGATTCAATTAGTAAATATTTAAGATTAGATTATTCAAACCATATATATAGAAAAGAAGCTATAAGTTCGACACCCAATTATACTCCATCGCGTGTGAAAATTTTCGAGAATAATATTGTTTTAGCAACAGGAACCAAGGCTAATGAATCAATGATAGCTCGAACAATTACTACTAAGCAAGATAGGAATCCAAATTCTGGAATTATCGCTTATTCAAAAGAAACAGAGCTTGTAAAGGGAAGCCGTTATAGGAATATTACCCCTAGAGAAGCTTTTTTATTGATGGGATTCGATGAGGAAGATTTTAATAATTTAATTAAGCATGATATCCAGACAGCTGAGAATAGAACATTGCTTTCCTCTGCGAAACTTTTGAAACTAGCTGGAAACAGTATCGTAGTAGATGTATTAGTTGAGATATTTAAGCAAATTGAGGAAATAAATGACTTTATATTAATGGCTAATGAAGAAAAAAAACTAGAAGTATCTAATTCTTAAATATTATAAATGAATAAGTTTAGTTATTGGAAAGGGATCAGGATTCAACTGATTCCTTTTTATAATTCATATAGAATTCTACTTAAAGTTTAATGTATAAGTATTTAATATCAATAAAGACTAATTTGATTCAAAAAATAGATTGAAAAGTAAGCTAACAAAAGAGTATAACAAAATCCATTTAATATTTTCGTTGCGTATGCAACTATTATCTAGTAAGGTTATCAACATATAAAATAAAAGTAGGTGAATAACAATTGTCCATGATGCGCTTAATTAACAGAACCACTCGCCTAGGTGAGATGTATCGAAACGAAAAGATGAAGCAGTACGGTTTGAAGGGAATGCACCATACATATATTCTGAACATTTGTACTAACCCAGGTGTTACGCAGGAAAAACTGGCAGAAATTATTTATGTGAATAAAAGCAATGTGACGAGACAGCTCAATAACTTAGAGAAGGCAGGCTATGTCACGCGTTCTCCAGATCCAAAAGATGGCAGAAAGTTATTGGTGTATCCAACGGACAAAGCACGTGTTGTGTATCCGAAAGTCGCAGAGATTTTAAAAGAATGGAACGAGATGATTTTAGAAGGCTTTTCAGTAGAAGAGCAAGCACTTCTAGAAAAACAATTGTCAGGTATCATGAAAAAAGCCAAAGCTAAAGTCGACACGATGGAAACCGATTAAAATCATAGAGTAGAAAGGGACTTTCATGAAATTATTTATTGAATATTTAAAACCTTTACTGGGGAGATTGACGAGTGGATTAACGATTAAATTCTTAGGGACAATTATGGATTTGTTTCTTCCTTTGATTCTTGCCTTTATTATTGATGTCGTGATTCCAACTGGTGACATCAATCGGGTCTTGCTTTGGGGTGGCGCGATGATCCTTTGTTCGATTGTAGCTGTCGTGCTGAGTATCAAAGCGAATCAGATGGCTTCGGGTGTTGCTAGAGACGCGGTGGAGCGAATTCGTCATGATCTTTATGAAAAGATCACGTATCTTTCTGCTAGTCAGGCAGACCAGTACGGAACGCCATCTTTAATTTCAAGACTTACATCAGATACCTATAATCTTCACCGTACGATTGGTTTGATGCAGCGAATCGGTGTACGTGCACCGGTGTTGCTCATTGGGGGTATTCTAATGACCGTTACCTTGGATCCTGTTCTGACCTTGGTGATGATGGGTGTCTTACCATTTGCGACGGTGACGGTTTATTATATCTCGAAAAAAGGGGTACCGTTGTTTGACAAGCTCCAACAGGAAGTCGATAAGCTAGTTCGAACGGTTAGAGAAAATATTACCGGAGCTAGAGTGATCAAAGCGTTGTCTAAAACGGAGTATGAAAAAGCTAGATTTGAAGGCGTCAATCAAGGCGTAGTCGATGCAGAAACGAGTGCCAATAAGACTATGGCAGCGACGACGCCACTCATGAATCTGTTTTTGAATCTAGGATTGACGCTAGTACTACTAACTTCTGCTTACCGAGTCAATGAAGGCTTAACACAACCCGGTGTCATTATTGCTTTTATGACCTACTTTACGATTATTTTGAATGCGATGCTTAGTATTACGCGCATTTTTGTTTTGTTCTCAAAAGGACTAGCTTCTGCGGACCGGGTGCACACTATTCTACAAACGGAGCCAGAACTCGAAGTCCAACCCTTAGATGAAATAAAAGATTCTGCTCATATTCGTTTTGATCACGTGTCTTTTGGTTATGAAAAAAACAATACAGTAGAAGATATTGATTTTGCTTTAAATAAAGGCGAGACACTCGGTATTATAGGTGCGACGGGGAGTGGGAAAACCACTATCGTCAAACTGCTTCTCAGACTTTATGATGTCGATTCAGGCAGTATCCGAATTGACGGCCGAAACATTACGAGCATGGATCTGGAAGAGTTGCATACAAAATTTGGGGTCACCTTTCAAAGAGATTTCTTATACGCTGATACTTTAAGTGAAAATATTGACTTCGGTCGCCAGCTTCCAGAAGAAGACATTTTACAATCAACGGAAGCAGCGCAAGCGGAAGAATTCATTGAGTCCTTGGACGAGGGCGTGGATCACCGTTTGACGGCTAATGGAACGAACTTGAGTGGGGGACAAAAACAACGGGTGTTACTTTCGCGCGCTTTGGCGGGGGACCCTGAGATCTTAGTACTGGATGATTCCTCTAGTGCATTGGACTACAAAACGGATGCGAATTTAAGGAAAGCTTTGAATAAAAATTATCAAGAGACGACAACGATCATGATCGCTCAGCGGATCAGTTCTATCCAGCAAGCAGATCAGATTATTATGCTGGATAAAGGACGGATCATCGGTAAGGGAACGCATGAAGCGTTGATGAAGAGTTGCGAGCCATACAGAGACATTTATTATAATCAGTCAGGAGGGGAAGAGATTGCGTAAAGGTGGAAAGAAACCAAGACCGATTCCTAAAAAGAAGGAAAAGCTGAAGACAAGCCGCACCCATGTCTTGAAACGACTATGGTCTTATCTATTCAACTATAAATGGATGTTGATTACGGCTACAATTTTAATGGTCACGAGTAATGCTTTGTCACTAATCGGGCCGTATTTATCGGGTTTGGCGATTGATTCGATTCAACCGGGAACGGGAAATGTCCTGTTTCAAAGAGTCTTCTTTTTCGTAGGACTGATGGCTGTGTTTTTTGTGCTTTCATCTATTTTAGAATATCTGATGCAATTGTTGATGATCAAGTTAACGCAACGAACCATCAGACGACTGAGGCGAGATGTCTTCAATAAAATGGCTGAGTTACCGGTAGGATTCTTTGACCAGCATCAAACGGGCGACATTATCAGTCGAATCACTTACGATATCGATACGATCAACCAGTCTTTACAAAATGACTTTATACAAATCGTGACTAGTGCGATTACGATCGTTGGATCGTTGACCATGATGCTACTGATTTCACCGATATTGACCTTAGTCTTTTGTGTTACCTTACCGATTTCGGTATTCCTGACAAAATTTATGGTCACGCGCTTCAGACCGCTATTCAAGAAACGCTCAGTTAAATTAGGTGAATTGAATGGTTACGTTGAAGAAATGATTTCTGGTCAACAAACCATCAAAGCTTATAATCAAGAAGAAAATATGATCATGCGTTTCGACGAGAAAAACGAAGAAGCGGTTTCTGCTTATTACGAAGCAGATTACTATGGAAGTATGATCGGACCTTCTATCAACTTTATCAACAATCTTTCGTTGTCTTTGGTCAGTGTAGCGGGTGCACTTTTATATCTGTTTAATGCTCTAACACTCGGAGGCGTTTCGTCTTTTGTCTTATACTCTAGACGTTTCTCAGGACCGATCAATGAACTAGCGAATATCATCAGTGAGTTGCAGTCGGCTTTCGCAGCTGCGGAGCGCGTGTTTCTTTTGATGGATGAACCTTCTGAAGCAAAAGATATACTAGACGCTCATGTATATGATGAGGCAGAAGGACATGTACAGATGAACCATGTGGACTTTGGCTATACACCTGAAAAAATGACGATTCATGATTTGAATTTTGAAGCACCAAGTGGAAATGTTATTGCAGTTGTTGGACCTACAGGTGCTGGGAAAACGACCTTAGTGAACTTGCTGATGCGTTTTTATGACCCAAGTGCAGGTTCAATCGAACTGGATGCAGTAGATACAAGGCAAGCTACAAGAGAGAGTTTACGGACTTCTTATGCAATGGTTCTTCAGGATACTTGGCTATTTAGTGGAACGATTTTTGATAACTTGGCGTACGGTAAAGAAAACGTGACAGCAGAAGAAGTGGAAGAAGCCGCAAAAACTGCTCAGATTCACGATTATATTATGAGTCTGCCAAATGGTTACCAGACCGTGATCGACCAAGAAGGTTTGAATATCTCTCAAGGTCAGAAGCAATTGTTGACGATCGCTCGTGCTATGATTTTGGACGCGAATTTACTCATTCTAGATGAAGCGACGTCAAATGTGGATACACAAACGGAGATGAAAATCCAAGAAGCGATGCAGGAACTGATGAACGGGAAAACATCTTTTGTCATAGCGCACCGTTTATCAACTATTCGAAATGCCGACACCATACTAGTGGTCCGAGATGGTCGAATCGTAGAACAAGGCAATCATGATAACTTACTTGAAAAAGAGGGACTTTATTTTGACTTGTACCATTCGCAGTTTGAAAGTGCTGTTTAAAAAAAGGGCCAATACAATGTTTTTTACCGTCAGTCTAAGGCGCAGGATCTGGAAACAAACAGATCTTGTGTCTTTTTTGCAGTTGAAAACGACTTTAATATGGAAGCGTTTAGCATAATATAACTGATTAAATTGTATCTTAAGTTATATATGTCTAAATAATGTACAAATATAGATTTCGCAAAAAAATACTTCGAATTCGAGTGAAATAAAATAGATTACCAAAAATAAATATGATATTCTTAGCTAAATAAAAAAGTAGTACAACTAGTTATAGCGATAATTTTAAGTAATAAGAGTAAAGCATACATAGTGTTTATTAATACAAACATCGACTAATATTAAAAAGGAAGTGATTACATGATATGGTATTTTCTGTTTACACTGATTGCAGTTACACTCATCATCATGGCAAGTCTGATCTTATACAAAGTAAGAGAGTCAAGAAGGAATAAGCAGCAGTTAAAGCTAACAAATAATTGGAAAGCATATTTTGATGACTGTTTCGCAACTGAGCAGAGCGGTAATCTTGTAACGGAAGAAGCAGCATTCAAACGGCTTCATTCAATTGAAGAATTAATCGCATTTTTCGCAGGAGGCGCAGCTTATCATCATTCTCCTATACTAGAAGAAAGAGAGCAATTCAGACAATTGATACGCAGTAACAAGAAAGAATGGATACAGTTGGGAGAAACTTACCGCAAGAAAAAGCTGATTGAAAAAGCCTATTTTGCTTATATTTGTGAACAACTTCGTATCAATGATCCAAAAGAATATGACGAACTGACAGAGTTGATGATCTCTATTGCATTAGAGCCTTCAATTAATAGTCGTGAAAATGCACTAAAAGCACTTTTCGCTTTTGGAAATATAGATGCTGTAGTAGAAGTCTTCAAAAGATTATCAAAAACAACGCACACGCATCACCGCAAACTTGTAACGGACGGTCTGCTTGAATTTAAAGGAGACCAAAAAGCACTAGCAAAGTCACTCTATGATAACTTCGGTGTATTTAGTGCAAATTACCAAGTGGCGATGGTCGACTTTTTCCGCTTATCTGATGCAGCATTGTCAGATAATCTGATTATCTTACTCAAGCAAGGTACAGAAGATAAAGAAGTGTTGTGTGCGGTACTACGTTACTATGAGAAGCATCCCGTTCAAGCTTACAAAGAAACGATTCTGTCCTATCTAACGCAGACCTTTGATGAGAATTGGGAGTGCGTCTCAACGGCAGCGGCCGTTTTGAGCAAATATCCTGGTGAAGATACCCTCCAAGCATTAAAAGTGGCTTTGTCTTCAAAGTATTGGTATGTAGGATTGAATGCGGCCCGTTCAATCGCGGAACTAGGTGTATCAGAAGAGTGTGTGATGGATATACTAGACGGTCAAGATGCCTATGCGAAAGAACAACTGGTGTATCAAATGGCGAGTACAAGAGAAAGGCTGGTTCAAAATGGATAAGGTTGATATATTTCTACTCGTAACAGGAATTTTCTTTGCAACGTATACAATCATTTACGGTTGCTATTTAACGATCAGCGGAATTATCTCTATGCATAGTCTGCGTAATTATAGAATTAAAGAGCGACTAGAAAACGAATTGAATCATCAATTTTTCTTTCCGATTTCAATTCTCGTCCCGGCTTACAATGAAGCAACAACGATCATAACAACTGTAAATCATTTACTGGAGATGGATTATAAACTATATGAAATCGTTGTAGTCGATGATGGTTCTACAGACAAAACAGCTCAATCTATGATTGAAAAATACAATTTAAAAAGAGACTTCAAACCTGTCAGACTTCAAGTACCTTCGAAAGAAATTCTTGAAGTTTATAGCGGTGAACATAGTCATATTCCAATTGTCTTGGTTAGAAAGAAAAATGGTGGAAACAAAGCGGATGCTGTAAATGCGGGAATCAATGTTTCTAAATTCCCTTACTTTGTGAGTATGGACGCTGATGAGATTTTACAAGCAGATGCGTTAAAATATGCAGCAAGACTATTCTTGGAAGACGACAAAGTCATCGCTATTGGTGGACAGATTTGTATCGCCAATGGTGTGACCTTTGAAAAAGGGATGCCAGTAGAAACAAGAATGAACAAGAATCCGATCGTCAGTATTCAAACACTTGAATATATCCGTTCTTTTATTACTTCTCGAATTTTCCATGATAAATTTAATGGAAACTTGAATATTTCTGGTGGATTCGGCTTGTTTAAAAAAGAAGCTGTTATTACAGTTGGTGGATATGATCCGAATAGTGTAGGGGAAGATATGGATCTTGTTTTAAGACTCCACGTTCATCACCGCGAGAACAATATTCCTTATGCCATTAAATACACGTCTGATGCAATTTGTTGGACGCAAGCACCATTCACAGTAGAAGATTTAGGCAAGCAACGTGCAAGATGGCACCGTGGGCTGATTCAGTGTATGTGGAATCACCGCGTCTTATTCATGAATCCGAAATTCAAAGCAATTAGTTTAATTTCTTACACCTATTATTTCTTGTATGAATTGATTGCACCTTTTGCGGAACTACTAGGCATCATCGTAATTGGGGTAGCCTTGTATTTTGAGAGGTTGAATGTACCTTTTGCGATTATGATTGCATTTTTATATCTGGGCTTTTGTGTTTTACAGACCATCGTGCTATATATGAGTAAGTCTTTACAGAGAGTCGATAAAATGTACGCAGAAGATGTAGCTTGGACTGTTTTTATGGCTTTTGCGGAATCACTTGTTTTTAGACCTGTACTATTTTTCATTAGAATTTACGCAACATTGACCTATGTAAGCAAACTTCATAGCTGGGGTTCGATAGAGAGGGAAGTACTTGAAGAAAACTAGGATGAAATCTAAGAGGAAAGTGATGATAAGTATGTTACTCTGTTCTGCTTTACTGCTTTCTACTGCTGGTTTTATGTTTCAAAAAGATAAGCCAAGTACAGTCCTCTCATGGTCGATTGGAAATGAACTGCAGCAGTTGATGGATACGTACCAGAGACCTTTATCCATCAATCGTATTTTCCAATATGTGTATCCTCATGAATATATTGACGGTAAACTCGCTAGCCATATTCAAGCGATGAATGAGAATGACATATCGGTCTATGCGATGGACGGCGGGCATCACTGGGGAACGACAGAAGACGGCTTTGAGGAAATGACAGATTTTGTCGATCAAGTAGTTGAGTTTAATAACGCCCAAGATACGGATAACGTCATTAAAGGGATAGTGTTTGACGTTGAACCAGCGCAAGACGAACGCTTTGAAAACAATGAACAAGCAATCATGAAAGAGTTTGTAGACAAGATGATACAAGCTTATGATTATGCATCAAATAAGGGCTTAAGGGTAGTAGTATGTGTTACGTATTGGTACGATGAAAACCATTCAGCTGAGTTGAGACGGCTGATCAAAGACGGCACGGATGAAGTAGCGGTCATGAATTATTATCGGAATAAAGAAATTGAGCATATTGAAAATGAAGTTGCGATGGCCAAGGAATACAACAAACCGATCATCAGTATTTTTGAATTTGATAAAGCAGATAACGAAGGTATATTTGATCAAAATACCTATCACGATCTGGGACCAGAAGCAGCGCAAACCGTATTCAAAAAAATGGATAAACACTTCCGTTATGAAGGATTAACGCCAGGTTGGCACCAGTTACGTTAGTGATGAAGTCTAATAGAGAAGCTATTCAAAAGATTCGTCTTTGAGTAGCTTTTTTGCATATCGAAAAATACTGAATGTTTCTTTTTAGTTAACTTTAACACCCTAAAGTTAACAACTGCTCTATTGAGTTCCCACAAAAACAATCGTACACTTACGTAGAGGTGATCAAGATGAAAGTCAGTTTAGGAACAGTGATCTTAAATGAACGTAAAAAGAAGCAGATTACGCAACAGCAATTAGCGGATTTTATGGGCGTGTCTAAGACTTCTGTGTCAAAGTGGGAAAATGAGTATGCCTACCCAGATATTACATTGTTACCGTTATTAGCAGCTTATTTCGATATCAGTATTGATTCGTTACTAAACTACGAACCGGAATTAAACAAAGAAGAGATTCAGCAAATTTATCTTTCACTACAAAAATCTTTTGAAACCCAAGAATCAAAGGAAGTCTGGAAATCGATTCATAGTCTGACTCGACGATATTATTCGTGTTATCCTTTTATTTTACAAATGGGCTTGTTGATCTTAAATTATTTTGACAAATTACCAGGAGAAAATCCCAATGAACAAAAGGAACACTACGTTGGAGAAGCACTAAACTTATTTATACATATTAGAACGAGCAGTTCTGATACAAAGTTGGTCAGTGAAGCAACTAAATTAGAAGGCTTCTGTCTTTTACTACTCAATAGACCAGATGACGTCCTAAAAACGTTAGGCAATTACGTTGAAAATTACTTACCTACAGATGATTTGATCGCTAGTGCTTACCAGTTAAAAGGAGAACCTAAACGAGCAGCCGCAACAGCTCAAAGCGGTATTTATCAGAATATTTCGGTGTTGATTAGTGCATTGACCAACTATACGCAATTAGTTTCAGCTGATTTTGATCAGTTTGAGGAAACCTTTAGAAAACAACGAACGCTAATTGAAACATTCAATATTGAACACGTTAATCCTGCTTTAGCTTTAAATGCTTATCTATCAGCGGCAGTCGTTTATGCACAATATCAATTTGAAAAAGAGGTCTACAATTGTCTTGGCAACGTAATAGCGGTCTTAGAAAAGAACAACGGTCTACTGTCATTCAACACAGACACTTACTTCGATTTGATTCAAGATTGGCTAGAGCATTTACCGCTAGGCGATCATACACCGAAAAATTCGAATCAGGTCATCATCTACATTGGAAATCTTATATCGACTCATCCTGGGTTTGATCCTTATAGAATAACCGAAGAGATGAAAGAAATTGAAAAACAAATCAAGGCGATCATGAAAAGGAGTGAGTCAGATGAATACTGAAATACCGGCTTGGCTGTTTGATTACTGGATGCTGTTGGTTCCTGTTATTTTATTACAAGTTATTTTGATGATCACTGCACTGGTCCAAGTTTTGAAGCAAGAACAGTTTCGTTTTGGAAATAAAGTCTTCTGGATTATTGTGGTAGCAGCGATTCAAATCGTCGGACCGATTGCTTATTTTGCATTTGGGAAGGAGGACTAGTCATGTCTATTCTAACAATGGAAAAGGTCACAAAATCTTTTGGTAATCAAAAGATACTCGATGGAATTGATTTGTCGATACCAAAAGGAAGTGTCTATGGATTTATCGGAATGAATGGTGCTGGTAAAACAACAACGATGAAATTGATCCTTGGCTTAGAGGAAATGACTGAAGGAAAAATCAGAATAAATGGAGAAGCGGTAACGTTTGGCAATACGAAAACGAACCACCACACTGGTTATCTTCCAGATGTTCCAGATTTCTATGGATTTATGACAGCGAGAGAATACTTGAAGCTTTGCGGTCAGATTACAGGAATATCTAAGAAGGTTCTCTCAGTGAAGATACAGGAAATGATCCAAAAGGTAGGACTTGAAGACAATAAAAAACAAATCAGAACGTATTCTAGAGGGATGAAACAACGCTTAGGGGCTGCACAAGCTCTTCTGAATGAGCCGAAGTTATTGATATGTGACGAACCAACTTCAGCTTTAGATCCAAGTGGAAGGCGAGAGTTCTTAGATTTGATTGCCTCTTTAAAAGGAGACATCACCATTTTGTTTTCAACGCATATATTAGATGATGTGGAACGCATTTGTGACCAAGTCTGTATTCTACATAAAAGCAAAATCGTTGCGGACGGGATGCTGAAAGAATTGAAGAGCAGATATACAAGTCCTCAAATAGAGATTCAAGTCGATCAAGAATCAGAGAGTTTTTTAGTAACGATTTTAAATCAGCTAATAGAAGAGCAAAAAGTTCAGTCGTATCTTAAAGAAAATGACGCTTACGTTCTTTCGTATACAGGAAACTACACAGAGTTAGCGAGTCGACTATTTGATCAGTGTAAGACATCAAGTTTTGTTCCTACTTTATTTCGTAAAGTAGAGCCTTCACTAGAAAGAATCTTTTTGGAGGTGACCAAATGAGAGATATCGTCATATTCACAAAAAAAGAGTGGTTAGAAGCATGGAGAACCAAGAAGCTATTATTGATTTTAACGGTATTCGTATTTTTTGGTATACTGAGTCCTTTGATTGCCATACTAACACCAGAAATCCTCAAAAGCTCACTAGGAGATGGTGTTCAAATCTCATTACCTGAACCAACATCAGTTGACTCTTGGGTACAATTTTATAAGAATTTAACGCAGATCGGTATTTATTTGTTAGCGATATTCTTTAGTAGTAGTGTGAATGGAGAAGTGAAAAGTGGCAGTTTGATCAATCTAGTCACAAAAGGATTAAGTCGATCAGCCATCATCACGAGTAAGTTTATTATGATCTTATTGCTTAGCGTAGCAGCGATTCTACTTAGTTTTGGCGTAACCGCTGCTTATACAAGTGTCTATTTTACAGATAACGCAAGTCCTCATATTTTTCTCGCGTTGATACCATTTTTAGTATTTATTCTCTACTTTTCATCCATTATTATTTTAGGTTCTACACTTTTCAAAAGCGGATATCTCTCATTACTGTTTAGCTTATTGATGATTGGGCTGATGTATCTAATGAATATAGTTGAAAGCGTAAGAGCGTATAATCCGATTATGTTGATTGGAGAAAACGTCTCTATACTAGAAGGGATAACAGAGCTCAGTGAAATGAACTGGGCAATAGTGGTTAGTTTATTTCTATCGGCCGCCTGTTTCTTCATCTCTATTAAAGTGATGGACAGGAAAAAGTTATGACGAAGATACTGATTGCAGGCAAGTAGAGTGGCTAAATAAAAAATGCTCAAACGATAGCAAATAATAGTAAGGAGGAAAAGCTATAGAACTGATTCAATTTAAAATAGAAGCAAGATCTATCGATCATTCTATTCAGTATTTGAAAGAGGAAAATTCATTCACACTATATACAGATCTCGACACCAGTTCATTGATGATAGGACATCAATATCTTTCACTAGAAGTGGACTGTCATCAAAATACTATTTTAGGTGTTTCTGGTTATTTTAGATTAGAGTTATGTAAGAGAGGAGAAGTAGGCAAAGTAGAACTTGAAGAAAATAGGTCAGTGAAGGTAGTGTCGGATTTTCAACTAGAATGCGGAATAGGTTACGATTGTAAGATTGCTGGTGAATCTATATATGATCCGAATTCAAAAAGACTACTGATTGGAAACAAGACTAAAGATTTGAAATTTTTATCCGTAGGTAACGATGTGATGATTGGTTTGTCTAAAGAAAAAATTATATGTTTGCAGATCGAACATATTCAAGTTTGATTGGAGTGAATAGAAATCCGTATTTACTCCAGAGATGATTCGTTTAAGTGGTAGTGTAGTACATGTTCGTTAAATTTCTCATTGAAGGAATGATACTTGAAACCAATCGACTTCAATAAGTTACCCATAACTTCATTGCCCTTTACATAATCGGCAATAAGAATCTCGTAGGTTGAATCAGATTGAGCTAATTCGATTGTTTTTTCAATGGTCTGTTTGCCGTAACCTTTACCTTGATGTGCTAGATCAATCATGATTCTCCAAATCGTCATTTGGTGATCTTCATCATCAGTGTCTAGCAATAAAAAGCCAACCACTATATCTTTATCTTGAATAGCAAAAGGGAAAACATCACCATTGTTACGGTAAAGATAACATTCTGCTAAAGAACGAACAGTAGGTGCAACGAACTTGCTCTGGCTTTCAGCTACTCTTAAAGCCAACACAGCCTCAAAATTTTCTTCATTAACCGGTGCTAACGCAACCATAATAACCTCCTAGAAATGTACAATATGAATGACTATGACTATGACAATTATAGCAATGATACGATTGAAAGTTAAACATAACTAAAGTATATTGTTAATAGAGTATACATTAAAAACAGCTCAATTATAAGGAGGAGAAATTCTAAAAAAAGCATTAGTTTTATTCTACGAGTGTTTATCATTAAGTGAAATAAACTTGCTTAATTACTATATGAACAAAGAATTAGAACTACTAAGTCAAGTCCAGACTTCTGTGTAAAATGTACGATACTTTGTTTTA
>NZ_JAYXKP010000013.1:0-19891 GCF_036039175.1 Marinilactibacillus sp. XAAS-LB27
CCGAACACAGCCGTTAAGCTTCCCAGCGCCGAGGATAGTGAGGGGGTTCCCCTTGTGAAAGCAGGACGTTGCCGTGCAAGGCTTTTTTTTCTTTAAAGGAGGTTTAGCTCAGTTGGGAGAGCATCTGCCTTACAAGCAGAGGGTCAGCGGTTCGAGCCCGTTAACCTCCATATTTTTTTAGAGCCGTTAGCTCAGTCGGTAGAGCATCTGACTTTTAATCAGAGGGTCGCAGGTTCGAACCCTGCACGGCTCATCTCAATAGATGTGATACAAATAGATTAGTTAAAGCCAATGTATAATGCAATGGCTTTTTTTGTCTATTCTATTTGCTAATACTTTACTGAGGAAAGAGTTGCTANCTCAATAGATGTGATACAAATAGATTAGTTAAAGCCAATGTATAATGCAATGGCTTTTTTTGTCTATTCTATTTGCTAATACTTTACTGAGGAAAGAGTTGCTATGTGATGATTCTGTCCAAGAGGAATAGCAGTGATGACAAGAGTTCTTGCTCTTTTAAATTTCACATAACACTGGTATAATATGTTTAGTCAAAGTTAGTCAAAGAAAGAAATTGGTTTGAAAAGGAGGATATTGAAACGAGGTTTAACGATCACTATAGCTATTGGTGAAAGGTAACAATCGTTTTGATAATGATTCAACATGGAAAATCAAAACATGTCAGATATTATAGAAGCTTATTTGAAAAAAGTTTTGAAGCAGCAAGAAAAAGTTGAAATCAGACGTAGTGAAATCGCACAATTGTTTGATTGCGTTCCTTCTCAAATAAATTATGTAATCAATACAAGATTCACTATCCAGCAAGGCTATCTCGTTGAAAGCAAACGCGGAGGTGGCGGATACATTCGGATTATCAAAGTTCGTTTACTTGATGAATCTGATTTAATGGATACGATGATCGAAATTATTGGGAAGAGTATCTCTGAAAGAGATGCACAATCAATTGTACAAACATTATACGAGGATGATATTATATCCAAAAGAGAAGCTAAGCTAATGCTAGTAGCTGTTGACAAAACATTGTATACTGGAGATCGAATAATTGATAATCAGATTAGAGCTAATTTATTGAAAAGTATGATCGCAAATTTAAAGTATGAAGAGCCAAGAGAATAGAAGGGCGGATTAAATTTTATGAATGAGTTATTTACAGATAAGGCCAAAAAAGCCTTGTTGATTGCACAAGAGGAAGCGAAGGGATTCCGCCACCGTACTGTAGGAACTGAACACATCCTATTGGGCTTGGTAATGGAAACTGAAGGAATCGCTGGAAAAACGTTAAGACAATTATCTCTTTCAGAAGAAGAAGTAAAAGAAGAAATTGAACATTTTACAAGTTATGGGCCGGGTAAGGCGTTACCTTCCAGTGCGGTATTACCGTACTCTCCTCGAGCGCGTCAAGTTATTAAATATGCTACTGATGAAGCCAGAAGAATGCAACGTCCACAAGTTGGAACAGAACATCTACTTCTAGGACTTCTAAGAGATGATGATATTCTTTCTTCTAAAATCATGAATAATTTGGATATCAATTTATCTAAAACAAGACAAATGGTATTGAAAAAACTAGGTGTTCAAGAAAACAAGGGAAGAAATGGATTTAAAGGTCGAAGACCAGCAAAAGGTCCGAAATCTGTAGATGGAACACCTACTCTAGATTCTTTAGCCCGTAATTTAACTCAGGCAGCAAGAGAAGACCGACTGGATCCAATCATCGGAAGAAACAAAGAAGTTCGTAGAATCATTCAGATCTTGAGTAGACGTACAAAAAATAACCCTGTACTAGTAGGTGATCCTGGTGTCGGTAAAACGGCAATCGCTGAAGGTCTTGCACAAAAAATCGTTGCAGGAGAAGTGCCACCTGTATTGAGAAACAAACGATTGATGACACTAGATATGGGTTCTCTTGTAGCGGGAACGAAATATCGTGGAGAATTTGAAGAACGCATGAAAAAAATCATTGATGAGATTTATGAAGATGGAGAAGTCATCTTATTTATTGATGAATTGCATACGTTAATAGGAGCTGGTGGTGCTGAAGGGGCAATAGATGCATCTAATATCCTAAAACCGGCATTAGCTAGAGGCGAGTTGCAAACGATTGGTGCAACGACTCTTGATGAGTACCAAAAGCATATTGAGAAAGATGCTGCACTTGAACGCCGTTTTGCATCTGTGCAAGTTGATCCACCGTCAGAAATTGAAGCAGAAGAGATTCTAATGGGATTGAGAGAACGTTATGAGGAACACCATGGTGTATCGATAAAAGATGATGCAGTGCATGCGGCTGTACATTTCTCAACACGGTATATCACTTCAAGACAATTACCTGATAAAGCAATTGACTTGATGGATGAATCAGCTTCCAAAGTCCGTATAGATGCTAGTGATCAACCAACAACAATGTCTAAAGCAAACCAAAAGTTGGACGATCTGACTAGAATGAAAGAAGAAGCGATTCAAGATCAGAACTTTGAAAGAGCGGCACAAATTCGAGAAAAAGAAATGAAACAACGTAAGCGTATTGAAACGCTTGTTCAGAATGAACAGACTTCAGATGAAGATCAACTTGAAGTAACAGCTAAAGACATTGCAGAAGTTGTTTCTCAATGGACAGGTATTCCTATCCAACAAATGGAGCAAAAAGAATCTGATCGATTGCTCAACCTGGAAAAAGTACTACATGAACGCGTTGTAGGACAAGAACCAGCGGTAATCGCAGTATCCAAAGCAATCAGACGTGCAAGAAGTGGATTGAAAGATCCGAATAGACCAATTGGTTCGTTTATGTTCTTAGGACCTACAGGAGTCGGTAAGACTGAACTGGCAAAATCTTTAGCTGAGGCTATGTTTGGTAGTGAAGATTCTCTGATTCGAGTAGATATGTCAGAATATATGGAAAAATACAGCACAAGTAGACTAGTAGGATCTCCTCCTGGCTATGTAGGATATGATGAGGGTGGACAATTGACTGAGAAAATTCGTCAGAAGCCATATTCTGTTATTTTACTGGACGAAGTGGAAAAAGCTCACCCAGATGTATTTAATATCTTACTACAAGTACTGGATGATGGTTTACTGACTGACGGAAAAGGTCGTCAGGTCGATTTCAAAAATACAATCATTATTATGACTTCCAACCTTGGCGCTACAGCGTTGAGAGACGAGAAATCAGTAGGTTTCGGAGCTGTTGACAAACGATTCGATCATACAGCGATGGAAAAGAAAATCCGCGAAGAGTTAAAGAATGCTTTCCGTCCAGAATTCTTGAACCGAGTAGATGATACAATCGTATTCGAATCACTTAAAAAAGAAGAACTACGTGAAATTGTGAAATTGCTTACGCAAAGCATTGTTAAAAGAATGGATGAACTGGGCATCGCTCTTAAGATCACTTCATCAGCAATGGATGTTATTGCTAAAGAAGGATTTGATCCAGAGTATGGTGCTAGACCTTTACGTAGAGCTATTCAGTCTAAGATTGAAGACAAACTAAGTGAAGAATTACTTTCTGGAAACATTGTTTCAGGCGACAAATTGACGATTGGCGCATCAAAAGGTGAAATCACACTAAAAATTAAAAATCAATCCAACGACAAAGAACAGACAGAAGCGATTACAGTTAAAAATCAGTAAGTTGAATGAGACCAGCTATCTTTATAGCTGGTCTTTTTTAAAACAAAAAAGTAACAAGCCCTATTATTTGTTTGCTTTAATTGATGATGATATAGTTCTTTGTGTACAATACTATCATAAAAGGAGATGTTTATTTTTATGTTCATGCACAGTAAAAAATTACAATATCCTGCAAAACCAGACCGTCCGGATCCAATTATGGCAAGAAGACTCCAAGAGATTCTCGGTGGACAATGGGGCGAAATGTCCGTTATGAATATGTACTTGTTCCAAGGCTGGAATGCACGTGGAAATGAAAAATATAAAGACTTATTATTAGACACAGCAACAGAAGAAATTGGACACGTTGAAATGATTGCAACAATGATTTCACACCTTCTTGAAGGTGCACCACTTTCTGCAAAAGAAGAAGCTGTTAAAGATCCTGCAACGGCTGCGATTATGGGTGGAATGAATCCACAGCACGCTATTGTATCTGGACTTGGAGCAGCTCCAAGAGACTCCAACGGTAATCCATGGACTTCTAATTATATTATTTCCAGTGGAAACCTTTTAGCAGATATGAGAATGAACGTAACAGCTGAATCACAAGGTAGATTACAAGTTGCGAGACTTTATGAAATGACAGATGACAAAGGAATCAAAGATATGCTAGGTTTCCTACTTGCTCGTGATACACAACACCAACTTCAATGGATTGAAGCCATCAAAGAACTTGAAGGAAAAGAAGGTATTGTTGTACCTGGACAAGTTCCTGAAAGTTATGAAGTTAGTGATGTTTCACATATTCTTTACAACTTCTCAGAAGGTGAAGATAGCAAGAAAGTAGTCGACGGTAAAAAAGCCTTAGATGGAAAAGAATTTAAGTATGGCGAAAAACCAGAAGCAATGGGAGAAAAACCAATGCTGAAACCTGTAAGTAAAGACGTATACAATACACCACCAAGTGACTTACTTTAATGAGTTTAAATGCATATCTTTAGTGAAATAAAAAGATTTCTGTTATCCTATAAGTAACAGTTCGAGAAAGGATGACAAATTTTATGAAAAATATGGATAATTCAAACAAGGGTATCTTCTTAGGAATCGGCCTTGCCGTTTTAGTAGGGGTTGCAGCATTTGTATTTTCTTCTGATGATGCAATGGAAAAAACACAATCTGTTGTAAACCGCAAGAAAGCAAAACATATGTTGAAAAACAAAATGCATGGTGGGAAAAAATCTTCTAAAGTTGTAGATAAGTTATCAGACAAAGAAATCAATAGCTTGATGGGAACAGTTAGTAAAGTTAAAGATATTGAAAACAGCTTATCTGACGTTTCATCTGACTTCAAAGATTTTTTCAACGATAAAGTTAAAGATGCAAAAAAAGCGATAAAATAAAATAGTAGACCGTACAGTTATATTTCAGCTGTACGGTCTTTTTATATGAAGTACATAGTTAAAGAGTTAATAAGTAACAAAGCGCTAACTCATCGATTTGTTTTAAAGCTAGACCAGTTGATTCGTGGAATCGTTCGATTCTATACTGAAGCGTATTTCTGTGAACGAAAAGCGACTTAGCTGCCATACTGACATTACCTTGATTTTCCCATAAAGCACGAATCAATTCTTTAGCATCTTCTATGAGATCGATTTTTTCTTTTAAGACCTCGATGAGATGACTTTTACTAAGGGCACTCTCCGTAAAGTAATGAAGGGATACATCTGTCAACGAACCCACACGTCCATTAAAATGAGGGACTTCTTTTTGAAAAATTGTACGCTCTTCTTGAAAAAGCTGACGAAGGTCCAGTGTAGGGTCCCAATATTGACCCACATAACAAATTGTTTTTAACGAAAAATCGTCTTCCAGAGTTTGTAAGGTACCTTCAATTTCATCATTATCTAAAAAAGCTGCTTCAACAGGCTGTATGATTGTGTATAAATCGTCTGACCAGAAGAAACTATCAATCAGCGGTTCAAATAGAGTCTTGGCAGACTCAGACCATAAAGTAGGATCAAATTGCCTATCTTTCTTTTCAAGTTTAAGTTGAATCATTCTAACTTTACCGGTAGTTTTAGGAATGATTTTTCGCTTACCAATCAAATATTCATACCAATGGGAAGTTTGATGTTGAGTGAAGGAAGACTCCTGATTCTGGTAAAACATCGTCAATAAATCGATTTCATTTTGCGAAAGTGCAGATTTAGGTATTTGAATCCATTTGTTTTTATAAGGTAAGGATAGTAAGGTTTGTTTAATCGTTGCGGTATCCACTAATGTAGCATTAGGATAAATGATTTTTAAATTTGAAAACTTCACAATGGGTCCTCCAGATGATGATGTGATTAAATTCATTTTAACACTGTTCAGAAGAATAAGAAACTACGGTATAATGTAGAAAAGGTATAGGAGATAGTCAATGGATCAGTATGAAAAAGAACGATGGATGCAGGAAGCAATTGCTGAAGCAAGGAAAGCTGAAGCCATTGGAGAAGTTCCAATTGGTGCAGTGGTCGTTCACAACGGAGAAATAATCGGTAGAGGCCATAATTTGAGAGAAACCTCACGGAATGCTACGACCCATGCAGAAATGATTGCGATACAAGAAGCCAATCAATATCTGAATAACTGGAGATTGGAGAATTGTCAACTGTTTGTAACACTAGAGCCGTGTGCTATGTGTAGTGGCGCGGTTTTACTTTCCAGGATAGGGGAAGTCTATTACGGACCGGGAGATCTTAAAGGCGGGACGGCAGGTACTTTAATGAATTTGCTGGATGATTCTAGAATGAATCATAGAGCAATTGTTGAAAGAGGTATTCTTGAAGAAGAATGCAAAGCGCTGCTAACGAACTTTTTCAAATCTTTAAGAGAAAAGAAAAAAAGATTGAAACAAGCACGTATTGAGCTAGAAGCACAAGAAGTTGAACACCTAGGTACAGAAAAAGACTCTCCTTAGTAAGGAAAGTCTTTTTTGCTATTTAGACATCTGATCATTTTTTGCAACCATCTCATCAACAGAGCTAATAATAGACGACGAAAATTCTGATTGTAAAAGAGATAATATGCCATCTACTGTGATGCCACCTGGGGAAGAAACCTGATCAATCAGTGTCCACGGTGTATCGTCAGATTCTAAAACAGTTTTTCCACTACCTAATACAGCCTGAGCAGCAATCATTGTAGCCTTGTCTTTTGGAAGTCCGTATTTTACAGCAGCGCGAGCTAAGGTATCTATAAACATAAAAACTAATGCTGGAGAGCTTCCGGCGATTGCAATAAAAGCACCTAACTGAGATTCAGGTAAAACAACAACTTCTCCTACTGCTGAAAAAATATTCTTTGTTTGTTCAAGTTGATCACCAGTTAAATCGCTTTGTTCAATAATAGCAGTGATACCTTCTCCTACTTGAGCATTTAAATTCGGCATTGTTCGAACAAATGCTGCCCCACTTAAAAGGTCGTTTAGTTGCGCGTTTGTGATACCAGCAACTACTGAAATAACGAATGGATTTTTCTGCTGATCAATTTCATTCAACACGTCTTCTACTTGATAAGGTTTTACAGCTAAGATAATCAATTCTGACTGATCCCAGACGTTTTGGTTGTCAGAGTAACCTTTTATATTAAAACGGTCTTCCAGTTGTTTTCTTTTGGATTCCGTTTTATTAGAAAATAAAAGGTCTTCTGGTTTTGCTAAGTGGTTTTTGAGTAGTCCGGTAGCGATAGCTTGTGCCATATTTCCGAATCCGATAAATCCTATTTTCATATTCAACCCTTCTTTCCTACATAGTAGTTAAAGTATAGCATATCAGATATCACGGAAAGTAGAAGTGAAAACAAAAGAAAATATAGATTAAATTAATTTAATGATTATGGTTGACTTATCTGATAGTACCCTTTATGATTGTCATAATATAAAAAGAGAGGAGATGAACAGAAATGAATTTTAAAAATGTAAAATCACTTAAAGCTTTTTCTGGTTCATCTATTCTCTTATTAGTCAGCCCATAAAAAGGATTCTATTGTCATAATAGAGTCCTATTTCGTATTTTGAATGGGCTCGCGGTAAAGTGCACAATCGCCGGCCTATTTAAAACATAGGCTGGCTTTTTTATATAAAATTAAGGATAAGTAAAAAAAGAGAGGGGATAGGTCAAATGAAACAGTATATAAAAAACAACGTGTTGAAGGTATCATCGGGAGTTGCGAATGCCATTTTTGTAACAATAGGAATCGGCTTTTTATTTGGAACGTTAGGAGATATGTTTAATTTACCTATCCTAGTAACTATAGGAAGCTTCACACGTGTGCTTCTTGCACCGGCTTTGGGTGCAGGGATCGCCTTCAATATGCAAGCTAACAGTTTGACGCTATTTTCGGCAATGGCTGCTTCAACCATTGGTGGTGGAGCGCTGACAGCTACAGATGCCGGGTTCACGATTGTAGGAGGAGATCCAATCGGTGCATTGATTGCCGGGGTCATTGCAACTTGGATCGGTAAAAAACTAACAGGCACTTCCCCACTAGATATGATGTCTATACCGACGTTGTCTCTACTCGGTGGAGGTATAGCGGGAATGGGGCTAGCTCAGGTCATCCAACCAATATTGCTGGCCGTTAGTGAAACCGTGTCAGGGGCAGTAGCTGGGAGTCCGGTAATCGGTTCGTCTGTGATGGCTGTCTTATTCGGTCTATTCCTTATGTCACCACTATCTTCAGCAGCCTTGTCCATAGCACTGGCACTTAGCCCGATGGCGAGTGGAGCGATGCTGATTGGAACGACTGCACAATACTTCGTGTTCTCGATTCTTTCAATGAAAGAGAACAACTTGGGCGGTTATATTGCTCAGGGGTTGTGTACACCAAAGGTACAATTACCAAATATCATTAAGAATCCTAAGATACTGATTGGACCAACGATTGCTTCTGCTATATGTGGGCCTATTGCAACAGTACTTTTTGGATTTGAAACGATTCCTGAAATGGGTGGTGTTGGGTTTGCAGCCGGTGTAGCACCACTTTGGGTAATCAACAATTCAGGTCTGCAAGTATTTGGTGTATACTTGTTATGCGGAGCAATTCTGCCTATCGTTATTACGCTGTTTGTGAATAAACTATTGTATTCTGCATCAGCTATAAAGGTTGGGGATATGGCGTTAGAAGTCAGTTAAGGTTCATTAAATTTATTAAAGAATAGGGGAAACAAGTTCATGACAGACGTATTAAGACCAGAAACGATTAAATGGGAAGAGTTGGGATTCTCATATATCAAGACAGATTATCGATTTATCTCTCACTACAAAGAAGGTGCATGGGATGATGGAGCATTAACACAAGACAATCAACTTCACATCTCTGAAGGATCGACAGCACTTCATTATGGGCAGCAATGCTTTGAGGGGTTAAAAGCATACCGAACAGCTGATGGATCGATTCAATTATTCCGCCCATACGAAAATGCTAAGCGGATGAAGATGAGTTGCGAGCGACTACTCATGCCAGTTTTTCCAGAAGACAAATTTGTAGAGGCTGTTAAAAAAGTCGTTAAAGCAAATGAAGCTTGGGTTCCTCCATATGGTACAGGTAGTTCTCTTTATATTCGTCCTTTCATCATTGGTACAGGAGATAATATTGGTGTTAAACCTGCAGATGAATATATCTTTTCTGCATTTGTTATGCCGGTTGGCCCTTATTTTAAAGGTGGATTGAAACCAACGAATTTCTTAGTAACAGATTATGATCGTGCTGCACCAAAAGGAACAGGGTCAGCCAAAGTCGGAGGGAATTATGCTGGTAGCTTACTCCCAGGAAAAGAAGCAAAAGAACGTAGCTTCAGTGATGCCGTTTATCTAGATCCTGAGACACATACTAAAATAGAAGAAGTAGGCGCAGCAAACTTTTTCGGAGTTACAAAAGATGATTTGTTTATTACACCGAAATCTTCTTCTATTTTACCGAGTATCACAAAATATTCTTTGCTTTGGCTAGCGGAGAACCGTCTGAAAATGAAAGTCTCTGAAGGAGACGTTTACGTTGATCAACTTGATCAGTTCAAAGAAGCCGGAGCTTGTGGAACAGCAGCAGTCATTGCACCAATCGGCGGCTTGCAGATTAAAGATAACTTCCATGTATTTTATTCAGAAACAGAAGTAGGACCAGTAACAAAACGTCTGTATAATGAACTAGTGGGAATTCAAACAGGAGATATAGAAGCACCTGAAGGCTGGATAGAAAAGGTATCGTAGTAAAGATTAGAAAAGGCTTGGTCCATCTGGATCAGGTCTTTTTTAATAATGAGTATTGAAGTTTTTAACCAGATCAGAAATCGTTTTATCAAGAAAGTATGACTTTTTTATGAAATTTCATCCTCTAGACGGATGCATTAAGAAAGAAACAATAGTACAATGAATTCAGAGTCCAGTAAACAATGCTGGATAATCATACATAAAAACAAGAAAGGAAGAATAAAATGCTAGAAGTTCATAATCTTCGAAAGACCTTCGGAGACGTAACAGCCGTTGATGATATCGGATTCAAAATCGATAAAGGCGAAATCATGGGACTGATTGGTCAAAACGGAGCGGGAAAAACAACAACGTTCCGTATGATATTAGATCTACTCACTCCAGACCAAGGAGAAGTTTTATGGAAAGGCCAAGCACTGACAAACCGCGTTTTCAATCAGATCGGATACTTACCAGAAGAGAGAGGACTATATTCCAAAGTATCAATAGAAAATCAGATTTTATACTTTGCACAGTTAAGAGGAAAGTCAAAAAAAGAAATCAAGCCATTGATTGACGTATGGTTGAAAAAGTTTGAAGTGAAGGGTAAGAAAGGCGATAAAGTCAAAACGCTATCCAAAGGGAATCAACAAAAAGTTCAATTGATTACAACCTTGATTCACCAGCCGGAACTGATCATTTTAGATGAGCCGTTTAGTGGTTTGGATCCTGTCAATGCTGATTTACTTGAAGAAGGAATCAAAGAAGCACAGAAAAATGGTGCAAGTATCATTTTCTCTAGTCATAATATGAACAACGTTGAAGAGTTGTGCGATAGTCTGATTATGCTTAAAGATGGTAAGCAAATACTAGAAGGTTCTATTAAAGAAATCAGAGAAACCTTCGGAAGAACGAAATTATTCCTTGAATCGCCCCTTACACTTGAAGAATTACACCAATTTAAAGGTGTGGAAAGTGCACGTATCAATAAAGATGAAATCATAGAAGTGAAATTAAATCATACAGAAGATGGAAAAGCCATCTTTGATGCAGCAACAAAGAATGGTTATATTACAACCTTTAGCCAACAGCCACCAACACTAGAAGAAATTTTTAAACAGATGGCAGGTGAAAAACATGAATAAATTCTGGATTATCACAAAAGAAGTATACAAGAAAAATGTCAAATCTTTCGGATTCCTAATCATGGTCTTGTCTCCACTAATTGTTGCTGGAATTGCTATTGCGATTGGGTATTTCACATCACAAGAAGCGGAAAACGCTGAAGCACCAACCATTGCGGTCATATCTGAAAGTCCAGGCATCCAAGAAATGCTGAGTCAGGAAGGTAGCCCGTTTGATGTTCAAACAGACATTACCACTCAAGAAGCGGCTGAAGAGGCATTGGTGGATGAATCGTTAGATGGGTACTTAACTGTAGATGAGAGCGCAGGTTCAATTCAAGCCAGACTTTCACATGCAGATTCATTAACCGATTATGTTCCCTTATTGAATGAACAACTAGCAACTTATCAAGCGATGTTAAGAGCGAGTGAGCTGGGCTTATCACAAGAAGAAGTGATGTCCTTATCTGAACCGGTAGAAGTAGAAGAATCTATCATTACGGTTGAAGATGGTATGCTGACGACTGAAGAAACAAATGATACGTTTGTGCAGGAATTTGGTGCGTACTTTGTTTCTATTGGAATCTTTATTTTCATTATGACGTATGCTTCTATTATTGCTGAAGAAGTTGCCAATGAAAAAGGTACACGTATTATGGAAGTCATATTATCCAGTGCGACTGCAGGTAACCATTTCTTCGGTAAGCTAGCAGGTGTCATTCTAGTCATTCTGACTCAAATTACTGTATATGTTGTAGTTGGAGTTATTGGATATTTCTTTGCAAAAGATATTGCATTTGTACAAGAGATTATCCAATCGATTGATATTTGGGATGTCATTCAGCAATTGTTAGGTTACACAATCATCTTCTTTATTACAGGTGTACTAATGTATGTCATTCTGGCCGCTTTCTTTGGGTCTTTAGCATCCAAAATGGAAGATGTGAACAAAGCTGTTACACCAATTGTTATGATTGCGTTAGCTGGATTCTACGTAGGAATGTTTGCGTTTATCTCTCCAGAAAATATTTTGCCAGTTGTATTCTCTTATATTCCGCTGTTTACACCTTTCGTAATGCCTTTTAGAATTGCTTCTGAAACGGTTGGAACAGTAGAAGCATGGATTTCGATTGTGGGTACAGTAGCCTTTACAATAGTATTAACGGCTGTATCCTTAGCATTCTACCGCGCTAATGTATTGATTTATTCGGATTCAGGCATCATAGGAACAATGAAGCGTTCTTACGCCGTGATGAAGAGTAACCGAAAAGCTAAAAAAATGAATAAACGTTAAACTAAAAAGAAGCGATCCGCTATCACATAATAAGCGGGTTGCTTCTTTTCGTTTAGGATATATTTATACAGTAGTAGATTCAGAAGATTTTTGATGCTGTTCTAAAAAGCTCATGACTTTTTTGTATACAGCAATTTCGTTTTCTTTTTTAGCAAATCCATGTCCCTCATTTTCTAAAACAAGGTACGTAATATCTCTTTTCTTTTCTTTAAGTTTTTCTACGATTTGATCCGATTCTTCTTTTACCACTCTAGGATCTTTTGCACCTTGAACCACTAACATAGGTTTGGTCATGGTCTCCAAGTAAGTAATAGGGGAATCTTCTATAAATTTTGCTCTGTCTTTCACTGGATCTCCAAGCCATAAGGACATAATAGGTTTCCAGTGAGCTGGAACAGACTCATAAAAAGAAAATAAATTAGAAGGGCCGAACAAATCAACCACTGCTTGGAAATATTCTGGATGACGTCCGTGGAGCAATAAACTCATATAGCCACCATAACTACCACCCACTAAAAACAGAGAATCTCTGGTAGCAATTTTTTGGTCAAATAGCCATTCAATGGCTGCAACGTTGTCTAGACGCGGAGCGTTGCCCCAGTCTTGTTCAACTAGCGTTGCAAAAGTCTTCCCATATCCCGTGCTTCCACGGAAGTTTGGTGCGAAAAGGGAGTAGCCATTATAAAGTAATGCTTGAAAGAGAGATCGGAAACTTTGTCTTTCTGCAGCTTGAGGTCCACCGTGAGGCCAAAATATCGTATAACCATTTGCTTTTTCCTCTTCTGCTTTAAAAAGTAGAGCTTCTATTTCCAGTCCATCAAACGTTGGAAACGTAACGGTCTCTGGTTGAACCATTTCAGTCGATTCAATTCCTAATACTCGATTTTCAGTTAAAGACTCCCAGTGAGTACCATCTACTGAACGAAATAGATTAACTGGCATAACAGGACTAGATCCTGAAAGGTAAATCGTACCATTCTTAGCGATTTTGATTTCGTTAATGACATGAATAGGAGCAACTAGCTCTTCCAGGTCTTGAGTAGACGGATCGAATCTATAAAGATTATCTGTTACACCTGAAGTCGTCATCAATACAAAAGTCTCCGATTCTTTATGCCAGACAGCTTCCGAGATACTTTCATTTTTAAAAGAAAGAACAGTTTCGCTTTCTTTTGTCTCAATATCAAAACGAACGAGATGACACTGTTCATTCATATAATCTGTAGTAAAGTATACCTTGCGATCCTCTATAATGGTTGTGTTGTTAATCGTATAGGGTGTTTCAGGATTTTCAGGGAGTAAAGGAACGATCTCTTCACCCGCTTTAAGATAAGCAAATTGACTCGTATTTGAATAGGTTTTGGTAAAGACAAACAACTCTTCATCTTTCGAAACGGCCGTCAAGTAAGTTGGTGCTGCTTGCCCTTTTTCAATCAACGTGTCTTGGCCTGTCTCTAAATCTCGAACATAGGTAGAAAGGAAATTTGGGTTTTCTTTTGAAGTTGTATAATACAGTCGAGTACCGTCTTCTGAAAGTTCAGCAAAATAAAATTTATCAGAAGGATCTCCTGTAACAAGTGGTTCTGGATATCCGCCCTGACTCGGAAGTACATAAATTTGAGTATTTTCGTCCCCGTCTCTATCAAACCCTGCCAAAACGTAAGAGTGATCTGGACTGATTTGAACAAAGGAAATCGATTCATCAAATTTGGAGAACAAGTAAGGAGACGTGCTTTCTTTTAAATCGATTGCCCAGAGGTTCGGATCTCCGGAAATATCTGTCATATAAATGAGTTTCGTTTCATCATCTGCGACTGTGAAAGTGCCGATACGATTGGTATGAAAAAACTGTTCAAATTGTGCCTTTTTAAGATTCATCTTTTTCCCTCCTCAGGGTGGTTTAAGGTATGTATCAATAAATTTAGCTTACCATATTCTAATGATTATAAACAGAGAATATCCTATATTAAAAGTAATATTAAAAATAAAGGTGAAACTATTCCATTTTATATGATAAAATGATTAAAAAAATCAAGGAGTGAAAATAATGGCACAACTAGATACAATTTACATAAAACATCATACAATTGAAACGGACCGTCTTTTGTTACGTCCAGTAAATTTAAATGATGCAAAAGACATGTATGAATACGCATCTGATGAACAAACGGTCTTTTACGTTTTCAAACAAATTCACCAGTCTGTTGAAGATACAGAAGATAATATCGTGGCCCATTTCTTAAAGAATCCAATTGGGAAATATGGGATAGAAGTAAAAGAAACAGGGAAAATGATTGGAACAATTGATTTGAGAGTACAAGAAAAGCTTTTTCAAGCAGAAATAGGCTATATTATGAACAAGACTTATCATGGTAAAGGTTATATGACGGAAGCTGGTGAGGCTTTAATTAAATTGGGCTTTGAAACATTAGGTCTCGAAAGAATCTATGCACTACATGATGAGCGAAATGCAGTTTCTGGTAAGGTGATGCAGCGACTAGGCATGATAAAAGAAGGTACTTTGAGACATGCGCGTAAAGATCACGAAGGAACCTATGTAAATGACGTCTATTATTCTATTTTGAAAAAAGAGTATCAAGCAAATCAAAGTGTTTGATGAAAAAAGAAGACTGAACAAGGCATGCATATTGGTGGAATAAAATGAAAGTAAAGATAATCCTGGTCTTGGATAACTAAACTGAGGTACAAACTATCTTTTTAATTGAGATTATAAGGAATATGATTTGAAACTCTGTTTTCATTAAGATTATACTAAAGCGAGAAGCAAGATAATCGAATGAATTCGAACGATTTCAAGGGGGAAAGTATGCATGCAAGAGATTAGACCATTTCCAAAAGAAGAAGGCCTTGAGAACGGGTTGAGTGTATTGCGCGAAGGGTACCTTTACATCCCAAACCGATTGAAAATTTACCAGTCTGATGCAGTCAAAACACGTTTACTTGGACAAGAAGCGATTTTATTAGGCGGAGAAGAAGCAGCTGAATTATTTTATGATGAAGACAAGTTCAAAAGAGAAGGTGCAGCACCGGAACCCGCAGTAGCTACCCTACTTGGGAAAGGCGGCGTGCAACAATTGGATGATGAAGCACATCGCCACCGTAAAAAGTTGTTTCTAGACTTAATGTCCAAGGAACGAATTGAAATATGGGCGAAGCTTGTCGAGAAACAATTATATACCGCTACAAAAGAGTGGATTACTCGAGACTCTATCAACTTCTATGAAGAAAGTCAAAAAGTTTTAACAAAAGCAGCTTGCGAATGGTGCGGGGTACCACTAAAAGACAAAGAAGTAGACAAACGTACAAAACAACTGATCAGTATGATCGAATCACCTGTTGCTGTCAGTAAAAGACATATTGAAGGTCGTATTGGCAGAAAACAGGGAGAAAAATGGATTGCTGGAGTGATCGAACAAGTCAGAAGTGGCACATTGCATCCTGGTGAAGAAACAGCTCTTTATCGAGTTGCTTGGCACGAGGATCTAGCTGGAGAACAACTGGATCTTAAAACAGCTGCGGTTGAATTGTTGAATGTGATTAGACCATCTGTTGCTATAGCGCTATACTTCGCCTTTACAGCACTAACACTACAGCAATTTCCAGAAGAAAAAACAAAGTTAAATGGAGATAATCCTTATTATCTGCACATGTTTATCCAAGAAATTAGACGTTATTATCCGTTCTTTCCTTTCAACGGAGCAATTACTCGTAAAGATTTCGTATGGAACGGATATCAGTTTAAAAAAGATACGTTAGCAATATTTGACTTCTATGGGACAAATCATGATCCAAGAATCTGGGAAAATCCCGATCGATTCAAACCGGAGCGATTCAGTGACTGGCACCAGAGCCCTACAGATCAAATTCAGTTCAAGTTGTTGGCACAAGGTGGCGGCAGCTATGCAGCGGGACACCGATGTCCTGGGGAATGGAACACAGTTCGGGCTATGGAGATTGTCACAGATTTCTTAGTCAACAAAATTGACTATACTTTGCCAGAACAAGACAATGGATTCAGTCTGGTCAATATGCCAACCACTCCTAAAAGCGGCATGATTTTCGAAAGTATCCAGCTCAAAGGTTAAGAATCTTTAAAATTGCACTGGATATCTTGTTCTTTCTATAGTATACTTATAAGTGCCGAGAGGCCACATGACAATGGCGGGTGTATGAACCGTGTCAGGTCCGGAAGGAAGCAGCACTAAGTGCAGTCCTCCATGTGTTATGTGATACATAGTTATGAACAATGGATAGTTGTGCATATGAGAAAAGAGATGTCCCTTTTATTAGGGCATCTTTTTTCTGTTTCTGAAGCCTTAAGTAGAAACAATGATTTCAAAATAAATCAAAATTTAGGTTTCATTCACTTGTATTTCGCTTATAATAAAAGAGGAAAGTCATACGGTGCAACTGTAAATAGGTTCAGAAATCAGTAGATTCAGGATAAAGAAAAGAGGCGAAATATGAGTTATCAAGCACTATATCGTGTCTGGAGACCCCAGCGCTTTGAAGATATAGCCGGACAGCAGGCCATTACAAGAACGCTGAGAAATGCCTTAGTTCAAGATAAGACGAGCCATGCCTATCTGTTTACGGGTCCTCGTGGAACAGGTAAGACGAGTGCTGCTAAGATTTTCTCCAAAGCAATCAACTGTCCGCACGCTCAAGATGGTGAGCCTTGTAATACATGCGAAATTTGTGAGTCGATTACGAAGGGGAAACTCGGGGACGTTATCGAAATTGATGCGGCGAGTAATAATGGCGTAGAAGAAATCAGAGATATTAGAGATAAAGCGAATTATGCACCCACGCAAGCTGAATATAAAGTGTATATCATAGATGAGGTTCACATGCTGTCTATGGGTGCCTTTAATGCTTTACTGAAGACTTTAGAGGAACCACCTGCAAATGTGATCTTTATCCTAGCAACGACGGAACCACATAAAATTCCGTTAACGATTATTTCTAGAACACAACGCTTTGATTTTAGAAGGATTTCTCCTCAGGATATCGTTGAACGAATGCGGTATATCTTGACTGAGAAAGGTATTGGCTATGAAGAAGATGCTTTGATTACAATCTCAAAGGCAGCTGAAGGTGGGATGCGAGATGCACTTAGTATCCTTGACCAGGCATTATCTTTTTCAGATGGCGAGTTGAAAACAGAAGATGCCATGCGCATCACTGGAAGCATCACGCAAGAACTACTGATAGACTATATTCGAGCTTTACACGATCGTGAGACCGAAAAAGGATTAAATATTTTGCATGAACTGATTGCAGAAGGAAAAGATCCTTCCCGGTTTGTGGAGGATATGATTTTATTCAGTAGGGATATTCTTCTGTATCATACAGCTCAGTCAGATACGTTACTTAAAATGGCAAAAGTGGATGACGCTTTCGAAACACTGGTATCCGAATTATCTCCGGAATTACTATATGATGTCATCCAAGTCTTTAACGGAACGCAACAAGAAATGCGGTTGTCCAATCATGCAGAAGTTTATTTGGAAGTCGCTACTGTTCGCCTGACTCAAACCAAAAAGAGTGTACAAGCGGAATCTATGCCCATTCAAAGTCAACCGTCAGCCGGGCAAGCAGAGGAAGTTGCTTCGCTTATGAAGCAAGTCGCTGAAATGCAAAAAATGATGCAAATGATGAGTTCAGGTGAAGGTGCAGTCAAACAAGCAGCACCTAAAGCTAAGCGACCTGCCAAAAGTGGAGCAGTCTTTAAGGTTAATAGACCATCCGTTTACAATATTTTGGAAAAAGCAACAAAACAGGATTTGGTTCAGTTGAAAGATGTTTGGCCGGATTTGATGAATTTCTTGGAAACCAGCCAAAAGGCTATCATGAATACATCTACTCCAGTCGCTGCAAGTGCTCGAGGGTTGGTCGTAACCTTTGATTATGATATTCTATGTGAGAGAGCCACAAACGACAAACTTCTGATCCAAACAGTTGGAGACTATCTTGAAAAAGTGATCGGTCATAGAGCTGAAATGGTTAGCGTACCTGCTGAGCAGTGGCCAACGGTTCGTCAAGATTTTATCAAGCAAATGAAAGCTGAGGAAGTGTCAGAAGAACCAGAACCATCTGGAGATACTCCAAAAGACACTAAAGAAGAACCGGAAGACATTGTTTCCGAGGCAGTCAAGTTTTTTGGAGAAGATCTAGTTAGGGTTGAAGAGTAAAAAAAATGAATGGATAAAAGAGAGGAAGAAACAATATGCGCGGTGGAATGGGAAATATGCAAGGTATGATGAAAAAAATGCAGAAGATGCAAAAAGAAATGGCAACTGCTCAAGAATCATTAAATGAAACAACTTTTACAGGAACAGCGAATGATGATTTAGTAACCGTTACGTTTACAGGAGATAAGAAACTGACAAATGTTTCGATCAAAGAAGAGATTGTAGATCCAGAAGATGTTGAAATCATTGAAGATCTTGTATTACTTGCTGTAAATGATGCATTAGAGAAAGTGGATATTGAGACAGAACGCGTTATGGGCAAATACACAAAAGGAATGGGTATGCCAGGACTATAATCTAACTGGACAGCCTGATTGACCTTTGGAGTCACCAGCTTTTATTAAGAGAACTTTCTAGAAAGGAACCGGTCATGCATTATCCAGAACCGATCTCAAAATTAATGGAAAGCTATATGAAATTGCCAGGAATTGGGGAGAAAACTGCTGCCCGCCTGGCTTTTTATACAGTTAACATGAATGAAGACGATGTAACAAAATTTGCTAGATCACTAATCAGTGTGAAACGTGATCTACATTACTGCTCAATCTGTGGCAATATGACAGAACAAGATCCTTGTGAAATCTGTCAAGACAAAACCAGAGACCGATCACTGATTCTGGTGGTCGAACATCCTAAAGATGTGATCTCTATGGAAAAAATGCAGGAATTCAAAGGGCTGTACCACGTCTTGCAAGGTGTCTTATCACCTATAGAAGGAACAGGTCCAGAAGACATTAATATACCTGATTTAATCAAAAGACTTCAAAGTGAAGAAGTTAAAGAAGTGATCATCGCTACCAATGCGACAGCAGAAGGTGAAGCAACAGCGATGTATCTTTCAAGATTGATTAAACCTTCAGGTATTAGTGTGACACGTCTTGCACATGGTCTGTCTGTAGGAAGCGATATAGAGTATGCTGATGAAGTGACCCTGCTGAAAGCAGTCGAAGGCCGTAGAGAGATGTAGGAGAAGAATCAATGGGACTATTTAAAAGGAAATCCAAATTAAAAAACCAGTATGATGATTGGCTATTGTCTCTCATGAATAGACAAAAAAAAGCTTGGGAAGATTCTAAAGTTATGGAAGAAATCATAGTGGAAGAGCATCCAAGGCTTAAAGCCGAGCGGAAATTGGCTCAAGCAAAATACTTCTACCTTTTCAAAGAAGCAAAAGTGAGACAACTCAAAGGGAAATAAAGAATTTTAAAAGTAGACAATACAGATGAATCAGTAAAAGCTTAGAAATAAGACTTTTCTGTTCAGTCCGTAGTGTCTGCTTTTTTATTTGGTTCTATGTCAAATGGCGTTGGTGAAGAATAAAGCTAGAAA
>NZ_JAYXKP010000014.1:0-2533 GCF_036039175.1 Marinilactibacillus sp. XAAS-LB27
CGACTTTCGTCCCTGCTCGACTTGTAGGTCTCGCAGTCAAGCTCCCTTCTGCCTTTACACTCTTCGAATGATTTCCAACCATTCTGAGGGAACCTTTGGGCGCCTCCGTTACTCTTTAGGAGGCGACCGCCCCAGTCAAACTGCCCATCTGACACTGTCTCCCAACCGGATTACGGTTGCGGGTTAGAGTGGCCATACAGCGAGGGTAGTATCCCACCATTGCCTCCACCAAAACTGGCGTTCTGGCTTCATTGGCTCCTACCTATCCTGTACAAGCTGTACAGACACTCAATATCAAACTACAGTAAAGCTCCATGGGGTCTTTCCGTCCTGTCGCGGGTAACCTGCATCTTCACAGGTACTATAATTTCACCGAGTCTCTCGTTGAGACAGTGCCCAAATCGTTACACCTTTCGTGCGGGTCGGAACTTACCCGACAAGGAATTTCGCTACCTTAGGACCGTTATAGTTACGGCCGCCGTTTACTGGGGCTTCAATTCAAAGCTTCGCCGAAGCTAACCTTTCCTCTTAACCTTCCAGCACCGGGCAGGTGTCAGCCCCTATACATCTTCTTTCGAATTAGCAGAGACCTGTGTTTTTGGTAAACAGTCGCTTGGGCCTATTCACTGCGGCTGACCAGATGGTCAGCACCCCTTCTCCCGAAGTTACGGGGTCATTTTGCCGAGTTCCTTAACGAGAGTTCTCTCGATCACCTTAGGATTCTCTCCTCGACTACCTGTGTCGGTTTGCGGTACGGGCAGCCTACTTCTAACTAGAAGCTTTTCTTGACAGTGTGACATCAGATACTTCGGTACTATAATTTCCCTCCCCATCACAACTTGTCCGTATAGATATAAGCATTTGACTCATATCAAGACTTGTTGCTTGGGCGCGCATATCCAACAGCGCGCTTATCTTAGCCTTCTGCGTCCCTCCATTGTTCAAACAAAGCAGACTGGTACAGGAATCTCTACCTGTTGTCCATCGCCTACGCCTATCGGCCTCGGCTTAGGTCCCGACTAACCCTGGGAGGACGAGCCTTCCCCAGGAAACCTTAGTCATTCGGTGCACGGGATTCTCACCCGTGTTTCGCTACTCATACCGGCATTCTCACTTCTAAGCGCTCCACAAGTCCTCACGATCTTGCTTCAATGCCCTTAGAACGCTCTCCTACCATAGAACCATTGGTTCTATCCGTGGTTTCGGTATCTTGTTTAGCCCCGGTAAATTTTCGGCGCAGGACCACTCGACTAGTGAGCTATTACGCACTCTTTAAATGATGGCTGCTTCTAAGCCAACATCCTAGTTGTCTGAGCAGTCCCACATCCTTTTCCACTTAACAAGAATTTTGGGACCTTAACCGACGGTCTGGGCTGTTTCCCTTTCCACTACGGATCTTATCACTCGCAGTGTGACTCCCGGATCTACATACAGTGGCATTCGGAGTTTATCAGGATTCGGTAACCCGATAAGGGCCCCTAGTCCAAACAGTCGCTCTACCTCCACGATGCACTATCCGAGGCTAGCCCTAAAGCTATTTCGGAGAGAACCAGCTATCTCCAAGTTCGATTGGAATTTCTCCGCTACCCACACCTCATCCCCGCACTTTTCAACGTACGTGGGTTCGGGCCTCCAGTGCATTTCACTGCACCTTCACCCTGGACATGGGTAGGTCACTTGGTTTCGGGTCGACGACGGCATACTAAACGCCCTATTCAGACTCGCTTTCGCTGCGGCTCCACCTCTTCGGCTTAACCTTGCATGACATCGTCACTCGCCGGTCCATTCTACAAAAGGTACGCCATCACCCGTAAAAGGGCTTTGACTACTTGTAAGCACACGGTTTCAGGTGCTGTTTCACTCCCCTTCCGGGGTTCTTTTCACCTTTCCCTCACGGTACTGGTTCACTATCGGTCACTAGGAAGTATTTAGGCTTGGGAGATGGTCCTCCCGGATTCCGACGGAATTTCTCGTGTTCCGCCGTACTCAGGATACCAGCTAGGTAAGATCAGATGTCGTATACGGGGCTTTCACCCTGTCTCGCGAACCATTCCAGGTTCTTCTACTATCTTTACTCGTCCATATCGCCGGTCCTACAACCCCAAAGAGCAAGCTCTTTGGTTTGGCCTCTTCCCGTTTCGCTCGCCGCTACTCAGGGAATCGCATTTGCTTTCTCTTCCTGCAGGTACTTAGATGTTTCAGTTCCCCACGTCTACCTTCTTCTCAGCTATGTATTCACTGAAAAGATATCACCCTATGACTGGTGATGGGTTCCCCCATTCGGAAATCTTTGGATCAAAGCTCACTTACAGCTCCCCAAAGCATATCGGTGTTCGTCCCGTCCTTCGTCGGCTCCTAGTGCCAAGGCATCCACCGTGCGCCCTTGTTCACTTAACCTTGCGGTTAAGAGTATGATATTAATTAGCGATGAGAGTTCTATTCAAGGAACAAAACTTTCTCAATTTGTTAATCTCGGTGTTGTTTCTTAACATGTTTGTTATTAATTCAACTATCCAGTTTTCAAAGAACAAAG
>NZ_JAYXKP010000014.1:2542-4406 GCF_036039175.1 Marinilactibacillus sp. XAAS-LB27
GATATTTGAGCAAACAAAAAAGATAATACTATTATAGACATAATAGCAAATCTCTCAAAACTAAACAAAGTAAAGTAACCTGTGCAAGGTTCCGTTTGCCCTTAAGGCAATATCCTTAGAAAGGAGGTGATCCAGCCGCACCTTCCGATACGGCTACCTTGTTACGACTTCACCCCAATCATCCATCCCACCTTCGGCGGCTGGCTCCCCTNCCTTAAGGCAATATCCTTAGAAAGGAGGTGATCCAGCCGCACCTTCCGATACGGCTACCTTGTTACGACTTCACCCCAATCATCCATCCCACCTTCGGCGGCTGGCTCCCCTAAGGGTTACCCTACCGACTTCGGGTGTTACGGACTTTCGTGGTGTGACGGGCGGTGTGTACAAGACCCGGGAACGTATTCACCGCGGCGTTCTGATCCGCGATTACTAGCGATTCCAGCTTCATGCAGGCGAGTTGCAGCCTACAATCCGAACTGAGAATGGCTTTAAGAGATTAGCTGAACCTTGCGGTTTCGCGACTCGTTGTACCATCCATTGTAGCACGTGTGTAGCCCAAGTCATAAGGGGCATGATGATTTGACGTCATCCCCGCCTTCCTCCGGTTTATCACCGGCAGTCTCGCTAGAGTGCCCAACTGAATGCTGGCAACTAACAATAGGGGTTGCGCTCGTTACGGGACTTAACCCAACATCTCACGACACGAGCTGACGACAACCATGCACCACCTGTCACTCTGTCCCCGAAGGGAAAGCTCTATCTCTAGAGTGTTCAGAGGATGTCAAGACTTGGTAAGGTTCTTCGCGTTGCTTCGAATTAAACCACATGCTCCACCGCTTGTGCGGGTCCCCGTCAATTCCTTTGAGTTTCAGCCTTGCGGCCGTACTCCCCAGGCGGAGTGCTTAATGCGTTAGCTCCAGCACTGAAGGGCGGAAACCCTCCAACACTTAGCACTCATCGTTTACGGCGTGGACTACCAGGGTATCTAATCCTGTTCGCTCCCCACGCTTTCGAGCCTCAGCGTCAATTACAGACCAGAAAGTCGCCTTCGCCACTGGTGTTCCTCCATATATCTACGCATTTCACCGCTACACATGGAATTCCACTTTCCTCTTCTGCATTCAAGTCTTCCAGTTTCCAATGACCTTCCACGGTTGAGCCGTGGGCTTTCACATCAGACTTAAAAGACCGCCTGCGCTCGCTTTACGCCCAATAAATCCGGACAACGCTTGTCACCTACGTATTACCGCGGCTGCTGGCACGTAGTTAGCCGTGACTTTCTGGTTAGATACCGTCAAGGTCGGGGCAGTTACTACCCGACTTATTCTTCTCTAACAACAGAGCTTTACGATCCGAAGACCTTCTTCACTCACGCGGTATTGCTCCATCAGGTTTTCACCCATTGTGGAAGATTCCCTACTGCTGCCTCCCGTAGGAGTCTGGGCCGTGTCTCAGTCCCAGTGTGGCCGATCACCCTCTCAGGTCGGCTACGTATCAAAGCCTTGGTAAGCCATTACCTTACCAACTAGCTAATACGCCGCGGGTCCATCCATAAGCGGCAGCCGAAGCCACCTTTCATCTAAGAGACAGGCGTCTCAAAGACATATGCGGTATTAGCATCCGTTTCCGAATGTTATCCCCCTCTTATGGGCAGGTTACCCACGTGTTACTCACCCGTTCGCCACTAATCCATTCTCTGCAAGCAGAGAATTTCATCGTTCGACTTGCATGTATTAGGCATACCGCCAGCGTTCGTCCTGAGCCAGGATCAAACTCTCGTTTTAAGTGTTTGACTTGCTCATTAATTATAAATTGTGAATGAACCTTGTTCATTCGTTTAGTTGTCTTGATTCATAAATGAATC
>NZ_JAYXKP010000015.1:0-2121 GCF_036039175.1 Marinilactibacillus sp. XAAS-LB27
CTCATATATCATACCATGTTGTTGTTTCGATGTCAACAACTTTTTTATAAATTGTTTTTGATCAATTTGTTTGATCAAGTCGACGTCGTTGTCAGCAACTTTTATATAATACCACGCTACGAACTTCGATGTCAACACTTTTTTAAAAGTTGTTTTCGATTAAGTTATTCAATCGAGTCGACGTCGTTATCAGCAACTTTTATATAATATCACGGGATCGAGACTCCGTCAACAGCGAAATTCAAATTCCTTTGTTATTATCACTCTTAAGTATGTATAAATCCCTTTCGAAAGTCTGTCATATCAGTGTTTCAGAGCGAAATTTTATTACTAATTATTTTTTATTCAGGTAGAAGAATTCTCTCTTTAAACAGTCATCATGTTTTATTCCAGCTAAAATATCCAATAGCACTCATATACCAAGAGGCGTATTTATCTTTGTGCTAATAGATATACTCAAACCGCTTGAGCCTATTTTCTTTTCCACTCTACTTTGTGACAAACATGAAGTATTAGATATACGGTTTGTTCTTATCCGTTCTTCCAACTATAAATCGTTACAGTTAACATGAAGAAAGTGTCGCTTTTTATCTTTGTGTAATCTAGCCTAACTTCTATATATTTGTAGTGAGCAATCCTTCTACCAATTACGTTTGCTTTACTGTCGCTAATGTCGTTTTATCATTACCCTAGTAGCACTCGAGACATTGACTTAGTGATTATTGCATTGTATGTATACAAACTTATACAGTAAAGAGTCATTAAGGATCCTATATAGTATATTTTGTCATCACTAAGTCGTTTGCTCTCTAATTCAAGCAATACATATTCGAATAAATCTTTTGATACTTTTTTACATTTACTAAATGAGCGAATGCCACCTAGTAATCGAAACGCCAGTATCTATTGATATTGATTTTCTCTATCTCTATCTCTATCTCTATACCCAGCTATATTATTTCCAAAGAACTTTTGATATTAATTGTTATCCATCTATTCTTCTTTTAGAAACTTCTTTTCTTCATTCTTAGACTTATACAGAAAATGCTGGTGTGATTTCTATACAAGTTTGAACTTTGATTGTTTAAGTATGATAACAGGTTGCTATTGATTTGATATCTGATGCTTTACTATACAAATGCAGAGTTGCTTAACTAGTTTCGTATCTATTGTTTCATTCCTCCTTGCGATATTCGCTCTACTTCTTCTTAACCATTAACTTATTCACTTATCCATTCTCAACTATGCTGGTTTACTGGTTGATGTTTACTTTAAGTACAAAATAAGACTTCCATAGTTTTGAAGTCCGCTTCATATTTTACATGGTTCATTAACCTGCGCCGATAATGCACTAAGCAAGCCTTAAATTACATTAGTCTCTGATTTAGTTAACTCTTTTAGAAAATCGATTGATTTTTGTGTCAAACCAATTAACTCTCTTTCTCCTCTTTGCTTCCTTATTCTAAGTAGTGCCTTTACTTTAAGAAACAACTCTCTGCTTCATTTGACCTTGACAATACCATGAGACACTTTCCTTTATGCTGTTGTACGAAGTCAATATAGTTTTCTATGTTATCAGACTGACTTCTTTCTAACGCCTGATTAAAAATTGTTCAGTGTACCTTGATGGTCATCACTATATTTCAAAGCTTCTTTCAGCCTTATTAGTGAAACTATTTTCTTTGGTGTATCCTGACATTCTCTAGCATACTGAAGGCAAAAGGTAGGAATGCTAATTGCCTGTTTCGTTTCTCCATTTATTCTATTAAAATTACCAAGGGTACCTCTAATAAAAAACTCGTCATCCTCATTTAAAGGACTTAGGAAACTAGCAATTATTTTGTAAACATTAATCATTTTAGTGTATCAACAATTTCAAGATTGATCACAAGTTTTTTCCATAGTCTTTTATTAGTCTCTTTTCTTTGTGATGATGAATAGCTCTCCATAATTAAAACTAGATAGATATATTGCAATTACGTTAACAAAACCACTTTCACCTTCCATGTTTAACAAATTAACCGCAAAAAAGAGGCCTGATAATTGAGTAATCAGGCCTCTGCTCTTTAAATATATGTACAAAAAAACTCCGCAAGCAGGGCTCGAACCTGCGACAACGCG
>NZ_JAYXKP010000016.1:0-1326 GCF_036039175.1 Marinilactibacillus sp. XAAS-LB27
AGTCAAGTCCAGACTTCTGTGTAAAATGTACGATACTTTGTTTTAGTCTGATCAGTTTGATTCAAACTGGATATATTTTCTCGGAGAACTGATCCAGTTTTCATGCACGTCCATCAGGACGGCTCCAATTAAACGATTAGCTGAAGCCCTGTTGGGGAAAATACGGATGACTTTTTCTCTCCGTCTGACTTCCTCATTCAATCGTTCGAGTAGATTCGTGCTCTTCAATCGGTTGTGGCTTTTGCCTAAAACAGTGTACTGGAAGGCATTTTCGAAACCTTCATCTAGTGTTCTACAGGCCTTTTGATACTTTACTTGATCAGCGTATTCTTCAATCAACGTATTTTTAGCCTTACGGGCTAAATGAATATCTGAGAATTTGAAGATCGCTTTGACTGCTTCTCGAAAGGGTTTAGAACCTTTCTTAGGAACGGTACTTAAAATGTTTCGCATAAAGTGAACCTGACATCTCTGCCATGAAGCGTGAGTGAAGGAAGTTTGAATAGCGGACACAAGTCCTTTATGCGCATCAGAAATCACGAGCTTGATTCCTGATAGTCCTCTGTTTTTCAGATAGTCGAAAAAATTCGACCAGGTTTCATGACTTTCTTCATTTTGAAGCATAAAGCCAATGATCTGGCGATCACCTTCTTCTGTAATCCCTATAGCGATATGGCAGCTTTGAGATAGGACACGCTGTTCTACTCGTGCTTTTATGTAGAGAACGTCTACCATGAGGTAAGGGAACTTCGTTCCTGTCAGTGTTCGATTCTGCCATTCTTTAACGATCGGATCTAATTGAGTGGTCAGAGAAGAAACAAAAGACTTAGAGACTGATTTTCCACACAATTCTTCTACGATCTGAGAGACTTTACGCGTGGAGACACCTGACACATACATCTCTAGCATAGAAGCTAGCAAGGCCTTTTCATTCCGTTGATACCGCTCAAAAACAGTCGGAGAAAAGACACCGTCTCTTGTCCTTGGAACCTTAAGTTCCAATGTTCCTACGCGTGTTGTCAATGCTCTTTCGTAGTAGCCATTTCGCTGTCCCGTTCGATTCTCGGATCGTTCGTAACCCTCAGCCTGAATAAATTCCGTTCGTTGGTGCTCCATTAATTGATTAAAGACGGTCGTTAAAATCAGCTTTGAAGCATCGTCTTTCACACTACTGTCAATTAATGCTTGTATCTGTTTCGGTTCTAGGTTAATCTGTAGATGTTGGGTCATATGATTGCCTCCAGGTATGTTTTTAGTGGTTAAAAACATTGTACCGTACAGGCGATCATATGGCCTTTCTTTTTACACAATTATATGGACTTTATC
>NZ_JAYXKP010000017.1:0-1206 GCF_036039175.1 Marinilactibacillus sp. XAAS-LB27
ACCGCCGTGAAAGGGCGGTGTCTTAACCGCTTGACCAAGGGGCCTTGCAATAAAAAAATAAAAAACGGAGAAGGAGGGATTTGAACCCTCGCGCCGCGTAAACGACCTACACCCTTAGCAGGGGCGCCTCTTCAGCCACTTGAGTACTTCCCCATATCAATAAATGATACGAATGGGCCTAAGTGGACTCGAACCACCGACCTCACGCTTATCAGGCGTGCGCTCTAACCAGCTGAGCTATAGGCCCCAAACAAAAAGCGGGTGACGAGAATCGAACTCGCGACGACAGCTTGGAAGGCTGTGGTTTTACCACTAAACTACACCCGCATAATGTTGAACGGTCCCGACGGGATTCGAACCCGCGATCTCCTGCGTGACAGGCAGGCGTGATAACCGCTACACTACGGGACCATGCTTTTTGTTACAATTGCGGGGACAGGACTCGAACCTGTGACCTCCGGGTTATGAGCCCGACGAGCTGCCAACTGCTCTACCCCGCGATAATAAAAATGTATTAATGGACCTTGCAGGACTCGAACCTGCGACCGGACGGTTATGAGCCGTCTGCTCTAACCAACTGAGCTAAAGGTCCGCTTACTATAATTAGATATAGCGGCGGAGGGAGTCGAACCCACGACCTCACGGGTATGAACCGTACGCTCTAGCCAGCTGAGCTACACCGCCATCGTCCTATGCAAGAAAGCAATACGGCGTTTTCTTCATAAGAAATCGGGAAGACAGGATTCGAACCTGCGACCCCTTGGTCCCAAACCAAGTGCTCTACCAAGCTGAGCTACTTCCCGTATGCTTTAAAAATGCACCCTAGAGGAGTCGAACCTCTAACCGCCTGATTCGTAGTCAGGTACTCTATCCAATTGAGCTAAGGGTGCTATTAAGTTAAGTGCCGAGGGCCGGAGTCGAACCGGCACGGTGAATACTCACCGCAGGATTTTAAGTCCTGTGCGTCTACCAATTCCGCCACCCCGGNTATTAAGTTAAGTGCCGAGGGCCGGAGTCGAACCGGCACGGTGAATACTCACCGCAGGATTTTAAGTCCTGTGCGTCTACCAATTCCGCCACCCCGGCTAATGATAGGGCATAAAAAGTTTTGTAGAAGACATATTTGTCTATTAAATTATCAACTTTCGATTGAAAGTCGATCAAGCGAAAGACGGGATTCGAACCCGCGACCCCCACCTTGGCAAG
>NZ_JAYXKP010000018.1:0-980 GCF_036039175.1 Marinilactibacillus sp. XAAS-LB27
TACCGCCGTGAAAGGGCGGTGTCTTAACCGCTTGACCAAGGGGCCGGTTAAGTTACTATATTTATATGAAACAATGGGCCTAAGTGGACTCGAACCACCGACCTCACGCTTATCAGGCGTGCGCTCTAACCAGCTGAGCTATAGGCCCCAAACAAAAAGCGGGTGACGAGAATCGAACTCGCGACGACAGCTTGGAAGGCTGTGGTTTTACCACTAAACTACACCCGCATAATGTTGAACGGTCCCGACGGGATTCGAACCCGCGATCTCCTGCGTGACAGGCAGGCGTGATAACCGCTACACTACGGGACCAAGTAATTTCTGTTTGGATTGCGGGGACAGGACTCGAACCTGTGACCTCCGGGTTATGAGCCCGACGAGCTGCCAACTGCTCTACCCCGCGATAATATCGAACGATTGAAAATGGACCTTGCAGGATTCGAACCTGCGACCGGACGGTTATGAGCCGTCTGCTCTAACCAACTGAGCTAAAGGTCCAATTTTCCGAAAAACAATGATAGCGGCGGAGGGAGTCGAACCCACGACCTCACGGGTATGAACCGTACGCTCTAGCCAGCTGAGCTACACCGCCATTATAAAATGGCTCTTTTAGAAAAATCGGGAAGACAGGATTCGAACCTGCGACCCCTTGGTCCCAAACCAAGTGCTCTACCAAGCTGAGCTACTTCCCGTACTTTACTTTTTTCCTTTCGGAAATGCACCCTAGAGGAGTCGAACCTCTAACCGCCTGATTCGTAGTCAGGTACTCTATCCAATTGAGCTAAGGGTGCAAATGTTTCAAATGCCGAGGGCCGGAATCGAACCGGCACGGTGAAAACTCACCGCAGGATTTTAAGTCCTGTGCGTCTACCAGTTCCGCCACCCCGGCAATTACTGTTAAGACTAAGTAAATATTCATTCGCTTTATCTATAACCAAGCGAAAGACGGGATTCGAACCCGCGACCCCCACCTTGGCAAG
>NZ_JAYXKP010000002.1:0-283894 GCF_036039175.1 Marinilactibacillus sp. XAAS-LB27
TCTAGCTTTATTCTTCACCAACGCCATTTGACATAGAACCAAAATACGCAGATCATGATGTATACGAAAGGGTTTGGAAAACAAATTTATGGAGAAATCGTTGATTATCTATTATTCGAAGATAGTAAGGAAAGAAAAAAGAGCGACAATTAACTAAAAAAATTCACCGGATTTTAAAAGAACCGTATGAATTTAAAGGTAGTTATCATTTCCTTTGCCAGTACATTAGAGATATTCACAATGAAGTAAAAGAGTATGAGCTCTTGGAACACCCACCGGGGGGAGAAGATCAATTATATTTTGAAAGTTACTGTGTATCTTATAATGGTAAAAATAAAAAACATTAAATTATTGGTTCTCACCTTCCCTTTTCCAATCGAACCTTTACGGTAACTCTTCCTAGAAAAAAATAGTGTTTTAAGTGGTTTGAAATTTTTATTCAAATTAGCGTAGGCTGTTTCATAAGCACTTCGGATAGATAATCGTGCCGCAGCAGTTGTTCAGTCTCGGGGAGGAGCAACGAACTCAGTTAATTACTTTACCTGAAACGGCTTATCCTGTATTTAAGTATAAAGAAGTTAAAACAAATAAAAATAAAGAAATTAGATTAAACGATCAATTCATTATATACCAAAAATTGGGTTTAACCGAAAGGTTACCTTACAACTGTTCTAGGATCGATTCAGATTTGTTAATAGAATAGGAAAGATTATTTATAAAGAACCTCGTCCTTATATGGACGAATCTCAGGAAATCAATTGGATCGAATTTTTCAAAACCTATCGTCAAAAGTCGAGATTCATTATCTATTCTAAGTATTAAAAGTTTATCCCTCAAAAATCAAAAGCTATCTGTTAGAAAACACCTTAACTTAAAGAAAGTCGTGCACAGATCAAATGATTACCTTACTTGAAGCTTATTATCTATCTGAGATTGAATAAAAGTTTGTAAAGACCGTCCTAGAAACAACAGAAGTCGTTGAAAAAGATGTGTCCACTTTTTTAATTATCTATGATTCTCTATCTCCGAAAGTGAGGGCCCAATAATGGAAAAGAATTGAAACAACTGTGTAAATGTATGCGTTTTGCGCATGTTTATGATTACGTTACTGAGGAAAATAGATCAGAAGTATTATACGAAGAGCTATTAAACTACTTGAAATGTAAACAGCGCAAACGCAAAAATTCAAAAGACAATCGGTTTATTCATAAAGACAGGACTTAAATCGACTAAACCCATTAGTCAATATGAGTAGCATAATCAGATAGGAATTCCGTCCTCAACGAGTCGTTATGAACTAGTTACCCTAGATTTTTTCACACTGTAGAAAGAAAGTACTTGTTTGTAATAGAAGCTCAGGGACAGGAAAAACAACGTTGGTTACGGCGCTAGGCATTAAAGCTTGTCGTAATGGATAAGATATCCAGTTTTATCGTGTACTAATTTTTGAACTTTTAAAAGTATTTTGATATCCAAATATCATTTATTTTTAATTCTACAATTTTTCTATCCCTCAAAACTAAAAGTAAACGTTTCTTCAATTATTCTACAATGAATTCATAAAAGCACAAAAAACAATTCCATACTTAAGAAATTACGATTTGTTTAATTTCTTGATTTTAGTAAAAAAATATAGTGGTAATTCGAATTCGCAATAGTAAATTTATAAGTAGGATGAATGCAGCAAATAATCGAGCCACTAATTAGCTCTTTGACTTTAAAATAATTTACCGCAATACTAAACTCGGAGTTCGTTGCGATAATTTTTTCTCGTAAAAAAGCAGTACAAAACTTATACGTTAAATAATAAGTCTGAAAAATTCATTTCTTTACTTTACACCTTTCAATTTATTAAGATTATAAGAGTAATTTATAAGTTTCTCTTTAATATATAGAACGCTATTTGAAATACGTTTGAATCATATATCACAATTTTTACTTTTTTAGATACAATTCAATTTTTTCAAACTGAACATTTGATTCAAACTTTCTAGCAAATAACATATCATTATTAAATACTTCAACAAAATCATCTGATTCAAATCTATAAGGATTGCCCCTAACCCAATCAATATGTCTCATAGTAGCTCTATTGTCGTCAACACAATCAATTTCATATATATTATCCCTAAATCCACTATTGTATATCAATGTTTGAATATATAGTTCATCTCCACATAGAGTATTTTTGAAAGTTTTTTCTATCCATTCTTCATTTAAAATTACATACTGAACAAAAGAATGCGTTAAACTAAACCAGTTCGGCCCTTTCTTGAAGTTAACTTCTGAATTTCTATTAATCCTGAATAATTTTTGAATAAACAAGGAAACTCTTTCTATAATCTTAAAAAAGAGATTATTTTGACGAGGTTTAAGCTCTTGGAAAAAATAATAATATTTGGTTCTATCTTTATGCATATTCTGATTCTTATTGAATCCTACAAAGTTTTTATTTTGATTTTTCTGAAAGAAAGAATGAATAAAATCTTGAGATTTTGTAGGTAGATCGGAGCCAGATATCAAGTGGTAATTAGAATATTTCTTATGATTAGCAGCCGCCCTTAGTAATATCATCTCACATTTTATTTGACTATATCCACCCCAGTTAACTTCTATGTTTTCAGTGAAAATCAGTTCACTATATCCCAACGTATTTTTTATTCTGAAATAATTAAACCCGTGAGACTTTTTGTCTATATGAATAAAAATATCATTTCTAACATCATCTAAAGCCTTTAGCAATGTAATGAGAGTTTCGTTATATTCGTGAGCCATTATTAAATAAGCATGTTTATCCATTTAAGTAATTCCTTTGTAATTTATAGTAAAAACTCATCCAATTTTTCGAATTGTCTTTTTGAAGACTCTTTCAGAGCAGGAAGACTCTTATTTTTATGTTTAAATGATTTTTCGATATCATCATAATTCAAATCATCTATTGACTCAATATTCAATGTTTCAATATTTAAATCATAATCCTTGATCAAGTTTTCTGACTTTTTACTATAGTTTAATGCAAAAATTTTTTTTCCATACATCAAACTCAGTATTATCGAATGGAACCTTGTAGCAATCATCGATTCTACTTTTGAAAATACGCCTAAAAATTCATCAATGTTACCTCGATAGTTAACAACAACTATATTCTTTTTATCTTTAACTTTTGAAAGAACCTTATCTGTACCTAACTCATCACCTTCACGCTCACAAAAAGAGAACAAGTAAATTTGTTTCCCCTCTTCTATAAAACGATCAATCGTTTTGCTTAATTGGTTGATATAATTTGTTTGAAATTGTTTCAGGTTTTTTCTTTCCTCTAAATCAATTACAGATAAACCTACACTGTTTTCTACTATACCGTTGTACTTATTAATCGAAAGATCGAGTACTATATCTGCTTCTTTTCTTACATTATCTAGTTGTTTAAACAACTGATAAGAAGCTGAGTCTCTGAAACAAACATCATCAACAATTCCGAACAAATTATGGTACAGTTCATAAAATTCTTTTGATTTGTAAGAACCAAAATTCGATCCTAAAACAAATAATTTCTTGTTTTGTTTTTTTGTAAAAGACCACAAATCTTTTCTTTGCTGATAACTTTTTTCCCACCCTGGAAACTCTGAGAATATGGATCCTCCTAAACATACTAACGCATGAATATTTTTTCGTTTCATAAATCTCTTAAATAGCAGATTTTTTTTATTAGTATTAGATAAAATATAATTGTAATATTTATTGATTCTTATTACTTTCAGATTATTATATTTTTTTTCCATAAAAGTATAGTCAAGCTGACAAAATATAAAGAAATTATGCTTTGGATATCTAGCCAAAATGGTTTCTAAGAACAAATCATCTCCGATATTTTTTTCTAAGTAGATGTCTAGTAATATATTCATTCAGATCTCCTTTTTTGAAGTGGGCTTAATACCTTTTAAAAATCCTCTAACTTTATACATTTTTGTTAGTAAATAATGAATTAACAAGTAATTGTCATTATTAATCAAATGAATCAACAAGTAATCAAATTTGTTATTTGAACTTAATTCAAAATTCGGGAAATTAAGTTTGAATTTCACTATTACTTTTTTAACATATTCTCTTTGGTGTTTAGGTGATATTTCATCTGTTCGGTATGGCATGATTAAAGCAGTTAGAATGTGTTTATATAGTTGTAAGTTATGTTCCTGCAAATCGATTCCTTCAGAGCTATTCTCATCTATAAACGCCTCTATCTCAGATAAAAATTTAATCATATCATCTGAGATTTCTAAATGAATATTTTTTGTTGATTGATTTGTATACTGAACGTAATTATACAAATAATGATCGATAATTCTAAACTCATTTATATGTTTAAAATAATTAATGTTAAAAATAATATCTTCACCCATTTTAATCCCCGTGGGAAAGGTAATATTATTGTTCTTGATAATAGAACTACTATAAAGTTTATTACACGGAGAATTAGTTAATCCTTCATCGTAATACTTCCAAAAGTTATTACTAAATTCTTTTTTACTTAAAACTTTAGGAATCTCATTACCTTTATTTTTCAAATTAGATATATTATTCTTAACATCTTGTATATAAAATCCATATATTACCATACTGTTGACATTTCTAAAATTACTCACTAATATTTCGAGTGCATTTTTTTCTATATAATCATCACTATCAACAAAAACTATAAATTTTCCCTTTGCATTTTTTATTCCATTATTTCGAGCTACTGATACTCCAGAATTTCTTTGATCAAAAACTCTTATTCTAGAATCTATGTCGGACAATTTGATACAAACGTCCAAACTAAGATCAGTAGAACCATCATTGATAACTAATACTTCAAAATCCGAATATGTTTGGGAAAGTATAGAATTAATTGTTCTAGCAATAAATTTTTCTGAGTTATAAACAGGTACTATTACTGATATTAAATTCAATACATATCGCTCCTCGATACTAAACATCTCATTATACTTTTTTAAGTACTTTAGCGTTCTTTTCTTGGTAAAAAACTACTTATGATAAATATTAATATTATAGAATAAAGCGTATTCCTATAAAAAACTGACGAAGATCCCCTAACCCAAGAAATAAACGAGTACTGTAACATTATAGTATATATAATAAAATGGTAATTATTATTTTTAAAACCCTTTTCAACTTCAGTAGTTATAGCTTGCGCAGCTGTTCCAACAATAAACCCAAGAAGCGGTCCGAAGTTCCTAAAACTATAGTAAACTTCACCAATAAAAGAACCTCCAATAGTAGGTGTCTCCAATAATAAAACGTAATTCGAATTATTATTAATTTGTTCTATACTGCTTGAAAAATTTGGTAATATACTAACAAGGTTTGTAATGAACTGCGAACCCCAGGAATGAGGAACAGTAATTGGTGTTTTATCTATAGTTAAAGTAAGTGTATAGATTGATGCGCCAAACTCATCCATGACATCCAAAATAGGATTATTTAATATAATATCTCTGAAAATTTGAATTATGTAATCAGTACCTGATACTTCATACGACCTAAATTCCGCTACAGCTCCTAAAAATCCTGCTGCTAGGTATCCTGTTAATACAATGAAAAACATATTTTTCTTTGTAAATTGAATGTTGTAAACTCTGATAAAATAATAAAAAATGAGTATCAGCTTTATAACTTGCCACATTCTTCCTCCAGAAAACATTGTGATAATATAAAAAAGTGTATAAACACCTGTTATGAATAAGCCCCTTTTGAAATCATTCTTGGAACCTAGTAGCATTATAACTGCACCTACAATACTAAAGGTAGCAAAAAAGGCCGTAAACCCTCCAAATTCTACGTTAAAAGTTGCTAAGTAGCCACTACTTAAAGCTATCAATAATCGAGAAAGTTGTATATATGCTTCTACTAAAAAAGTAGGAACAAAAATGACTAGTCCTAGCTTGAAAAGATTATTTTGACTGATCGTATTAAATTTTAAGTTTTGATTTTGAATTTTTGTATTATCAGTCTCAAAACATTTCAAAGTTATAATACCTAATGTTACAAACATGATTATGAGCAAAGAATATTGTGCTGAATTGATAAAAGTTTCATTTGAAACGAAATAAGAAACATCAAACCCCATTGAGTATTCTGGAGAAATAGCTTTTAATATAGGTTGCCCTAAATGAAATAAAAAGTTTAACCACGTGAATATTCCAGCAAGACTAAAAAATTCAATTCCGACCACTTTATAGGTGAAAAATGTAACTAAGCATTGGAAAATAGAAATTATACCAAGCATAGCCAATGCATGTTGATACTCAGTTGTATTTATAAGATTAGTAGCAAGATATGAAAAACTACTCAAAGCGATAAAAATATAAACTATTAATAATTTTGTTTTGTTTACTCTTAACATTTGCAATTCTCCATAAATTTCAAATTTTGTTGACAATTTATCTGTAGAAACTCATAACATTACCTATCATAAATTTTTTCCCATTTAGATGCAATATCTTTTATATTGAAATTTTCAGTAATTAGTCTTGTATCAATATTCGTTCTTAAGTTTCTATTGTCCATATATGTCTTAATTACTTCCACCCATTGATTTTTTTCTATCAAAGGTAACCTCTTGCTTTCTTTAAGCAAGAGCGCTTCTTGAGTGACTCCTGTTGAAACTAAGCATGGCAAGCTGCTAGCTTGTGCTTCTATCAAACTAACAGGGAAACCTTCATAGAGTGAAGGAAACATAATTAGATCAATAGCTTGAGTCAGATCACTTATATCATCTCTGTTCCCAAGTAATAAGAAATACGGTTCAAGTTTCTTTTTTTGAATATAAGATTTTATCTTGGAAAAGTCAGGACCATCACCTACTAAAACAAACTTTATATTGATTGATTTCCGAGTTAAAACTTCGCATACATCAACAATAAATTTTTGATTTTTCACGGGTGCCATTCGTCCAATGTGTCCAATCACAAAAGTTTCCTCCGTGATTCCAAGACCACTTCTAATCTTTTTTCTTAAGCGGATATCATAATTAAACTTATCAAGATCCACTCCGTTATAAATGATTTCACCATTATCTTCAAAATTTCTCTCTCCATATAAATAAGCCCCAGCTTCTTTTCCACACGCTACAAAATCAGTACCCGATTTTGCAATCAAATACTTCATGGCTCTTTTATATAATTTATACTTGAAGTTTTCATTAGCACTACTTTCAGTACTATGAGAGTGGCATATTCTAATAGGAATATGATTTTTATAAGCTAATTTCAATAGTAAACCACTGTTCCAAAGCGTATTGACATGTATTACATCGTAACTATTTTCTCTTAATAGCTTATCAAAGTCTTTGATAAATTTTTTGTAATCTTTTTTAGGTTCTATGATTCTTTTAATTATGGCTCCGTAATTAATGGCTTCTTCTTCAAAATAGCCTGGACTTTGATCGAAAACCAGAAATTCATAGGTATATTTATCAAGTTTTAAGTTTTTAAAAACGTTCATAGTATTAATTTCTGCTCCACCAGTATTCAGACTTCCTATTACGTTTAATATTTTTTTCATAAGTTCTTCCTCAAAAATTATTTTTTAAGTACTTATTTTTCCAAATAATATAAATACATAATCCAAATGGGAAATTCATAAAAGTGAAAACAGCAGAGTAACTGTTGTTAAGTATTTCTTTCAAGGTTTTGTTTGCAAAAAGGGAATAGGTTATATATAGCCAAGACCCCTTTAGTTTTTGTTTAAAACTGAAATCAAATCCTCTAACATGTTTCCAGAGTTCAGCATGTCCTTTAGGATTCTTAATTTGTAGCAATCTTCCTTCCAAAGTAAGTCCATCTTCCATATATTCGACTAATTGAACGACATCATTAAAGGTAATCATTTTGTATTTACCGTACAAACAGGCTTGTATATTAAGATAACTTTCAGAAATAAATTTCTCACCGATTATCTCAGGATAAGGAAAAGAAGTGAAGACTTTTCTTAAGTACACATCGCTACATTCTCCTTTTCTACTTTTATTCATATAAGTAGAATAAGTCATTATCTCTGCATTCCCATTGTAAGGAACGTCAAATACTGAACCGTCTTTGTTCCCTTTCAAAAAGGCAAACCAACCGATAGTACTGTGTTGATATTTATCTATTTTATTTAGAATAATGTTTACAGCATTTTTATTCAAAAAATCGTCACTATCTAGTACCATTACGTAATCCCCAGCAATAAATTCGTGTGCATAATTCAAAGCTGAGTGTTTTCCACCATTGCTTTTTTTACGGTAATTTATCTGAAAGGATTGTTTATGATTTTTTATAATCTCTTTAACAACCATATCCGTCCCGTCTGTACTTCCATCATCAATGATAAGCCACTGAAAATTAGGGTTAACTTGTATAGTCATACTCTCGTATATCCTATTTAAAAACTCTTTTCGATTATAAGTTGGTGTTAGTAGAGTTAATCTAGTCATTATTAACTTCCTTTATCGTATACGATTTGCTTTTCAATTATTTTCTAAGATACGTTTTATTTCAATTGCACTATCTTTCCAATTGTCAGTACTTTCGTATTTGCTTGCTTGATAAAATAAGTTATCCTTAAATTCTTGATTTTGGATAACTTTGGCCATTTGTGTTTCTAAATCCTTTGAATTACCTGGTTCGACCAATATAGAAGCAGTCTGATAATCAAGTAACTGTTCTTTCAAACCTCCCGTGTTACTAGCGATTACTGGAACACCAAAAGACTTACATATTTGAATAACACCTGATTGAGTAGCATCTAGATAAGGTAAAACAGCCACTAAGTTTTTACCTACAAAATAATTTTTTAATTCATTATCAGGGATCCACTCATTCACAATTTTGACATTCAGTAAGTTATTGAACGTTTTCTCATAATTTTTGAAATCTCCTGACCCTGCAACGGTTAAGGAAATTTTGTCTGTTATTTTTGTGATATTTTTATAAGCCTCACCTAGCTCACTTAGTCCTTTATATTTTGAAATCCGTCCAAAAAAAACAAAATTAATGATATCATCATTATAAAGTCCAGCCTCAGTTATATTGACTGTATCATAGTAGTCGTAATCACCCATTGGTAAATAAATCACTTTACTTTTTTTGTTGTATCTTTCTTCAACATCAGAAATAAAACTAGAACTTAAAACAATGATAGTATTAGATTCTCTTATTAATTTTTGTTGACCTAATAAGTTTTGTAGATAATAGTAAAACTCTCCACTATGCGGTTTCGGATCATGAAGCGTAAGGATTTTATAAGAATCTGTAAATATACTGTTAATTTTTTGACTCCAGAAAGTGATCATAGGTACAAATATGGCTACTATTTTATACTGTTTGAACTCTTGTATTATGATTTTACGAGATTTGTTGAATAGTATGGAATTCACTATTAATGATAATTTGGTTTGATAAGTTTCAATTACCACTAATTTCTCGAGTCTTATCTTTTTCCAGTCTGCAAGATTCTCGTTATGCGAAGCAATTATGGCCACACAAGAGATGTTTTGCGCAATCAATGATTTAGCCATCTCTAAAGCGTATAAAGCACCTCCGCCTTTAGATCCCGTATAATTAATTAGAACTACTTCTTTCATATCTGCTCCTTTATTTCTTCATTAAGCATTTTTGAATAGACAATTTCCATCTCTTTTTTTACAATTTTTTTATCGTATTGTAAACTCTTTGTATGATTATTATTCTTGATCTGGCTTCTATCACTAATTTTGATTTTGTCCAACGATTCAATCACTTCTTCTAAACTATCAGGTTTAAAGAAGTATCCATTTACACTCGGCTCTATTAAGTCTACATTTCCCCTGATTTTGGAGCAACTTATTGGCAGACCAGAAGCCATCGCTTCCATTAGAGCTACCGGAAGGCCTTCTTGTAGTGAGGGGAATACAAAACAGTCTGATATGTTCAATAGTTCTTTTATATCTGACCTATACCCTAAAAGTAACACTTGCTCTGAGATATTGAGTTCTTTGGCTAATGATGTTAATTTTTCTTCAAGCTCTCCTAGTCCTACGATCACGTACTTCATTTTTTTATCGTTTATTTTTGCTAATGCTCTTATGACTATCTCATGGTTTTTTCTTTTTGATAACTGTCCAACACTAATTAAAACAAATTCATCCGTACTAATGGCTAACTCTTTTTTTAAATCACTAGTATCTAGTATTTTATTTGAATAATTCTCAGTCTCTATTCCAATTCCAGGAACATATTTTATTTGAGGATTTGGAAATTTAAGAGCATTTCTATAATCTTCTTGGTTAATTGTTATGATAACATCAGTTTTTCTTGCTAAATATCTCTCTATTGAATAATATGTCAACCAATTAAACAGAGAAGCTCCTTTAAAAAAATGAAATCCATGTGCTGTATAAATGACTTTTAGGCCTGAACTTCTATACTTACTTGCTGCTAATCTTGATATAGCGCCTCCTATAGGAGAATGACAGTGGAGAAGCTCGAAGTTATTATCATTAATGATTTTTTCAATCGCCAGAAATGACTTCAATATATTCTTGAAATCCAATATAGATCTTGGGATAGGTACGTTATAGTACTTAATACCTAAGCTGGTTAACTCTTTTTTAAACTCCTCAACTCTTTCAGAAGATGTTATACTACCAAAATCAAAGTTACATGCCACTTGTACTTCAGTACCTAATTCTTGAAGTGTAAGGATATTATCTTTATTAAACAAATCAATCATTGATGCTACAGAAGCTAACATTAAAACCTTTTTCATAAAATAGCCTTTCTTGTCGTTTTTTTATAATAAAATTTATTTTTTTAAACGACTGTTAATTTGTTTAGCCGGATTGCCAGCCACTATGGAAAATTTCGATACATCTTTAGTAACTATGGCCCCTGTACCAATTACTGCACCATCTCCAATGTTAACTCCGGGCAATATTGTAACTCTACTACCAATCCAAACATCGTTTCCAATAATGACTGGGCTTTCTTCTTCGTGTCCTTGTAAATTCATAGGAATAGTAGTATCTTTAAAATTATGATTACTAGTATAAATAATGACTTCTGGTCCCATCATAACATTATCGCCTATGATAACTTTTCCATAAAGTTTGCAATCTACACCAATTCCAGAATTATCACCAATTTCAATAGTTCTGTCAAAAATAGCACCTTTTTCTATATTTATATTTTTACCAGTTACTTTGTCTATTATTTTACGAGCGAAGAAACTCCTTATTTTTTTTGCACCTAAAGAAATTCTCGAATCTGACAAAGGTAGTCTACTACCAAGTATTCTGTAAAATGATTTATAGATTAAATACATTTCATTGATTCCTTTCGAAATTAGAAATAAATACCTCACTTATCATATCAGCAAGCTTTTTAGTACCCAATTCATTAAAATGCGTCCCATCATTAGTTTTAAAATATAGTTCTTTGTTGTACTTATTAATTCCTAGACTATAAAGTGAATCTACATAAGGAAATTTAAATTCTTTTGATAGTTCGACCATGGCATCAGAATAATCAGATGGTTTTAAATTGTATGCATTAATAGAAGAATCTGTATCTAAATTATTGTATTCTGGCCAGTAGCGATAAGTCATGGGAATGAAGATAACTTCTAAACTAGGGTATGCAGTGAGTAATCTGTCCAATGAGTATCTCGCAGATCCTTTAAATGTAGTGACATCAAGGAGATCATTTTCATTCTCAATACGATTTCCCCAATCATTAGCTCCATACATTATAGCTATAGTATCTACTGCTTCCCATTCAATTTTTTGAAGTACGTTTAGCTTTTCGTCAAAGTATTCTGGTATTTCAGTATCATTCAATGCCTCATATTGAAGTTCGTAATTCTCAGTAATTATTGCATCAGTTATAGAGTGAAAAGAAAAAGAATCAAAAGAAACATTAGGGTGTACGCTCATAGCAGTCCCCCCCATGCCCAAGTTTATCGCTTGTATTCCAGTATTTTCACCAATGATATCAGGAAAAGATACGTTTTCTTCTTCTAAATTTTGGGTCATGCTATCACCAAAAAAAACAACCGTTTTATCTTCGACCATAGTGTTTTGACTTTCTTGATTAGATGTAGTTGTAGCTCCACATGCACTTAGTAAAAAAAATGAAATCGATATAGCTGTATACCTTCTAAAGTTACTAAGCATGGTTATAATTCCTACCTTCAATTTTTAGCGTGCTTCGTTAAAAATAACAATTTTATATTTTAATACTAAATATTTTACTTTTCAAGATTTTTAATAGAATAGCATACGTAACTAAAGTAAAGGTTCCGTAAACTATTATTGAAATAACTGGTGAAGTTAGTACGATATTTACTTTCATTATATATACAATAATAAAGGAAACCAAACTAGAAATAATAATTTTGAATATTTCTCTGCTAAATATTTTTAAGCTAAACAGAATCCCAAATAATTTATTGAACTTATTTGTAATAGTAAACAAGCTAATATATCCCGCTAAAACAGTACCTAAAATCACACCGTAAAGACCGAGGACACTAACCAAAACAAGACTAATTACTAGATTCAGTATACTAACTATAATACTATTGACAAATGGCGCTTTAGTATTCTTTTCAATATAAAAATATTTATATAATAGATCTCTAGTGCCGTTAACCGGTAATTGCAGCATATATATAAGAGCCCCAATAAAAACTATCTGAGTATCTTTATCTGTGAAATTTCCTCTTTGATATAATAGCTCTATTCCTTCTCTCCCCAGCAAGAAAAATACAGTAACAAAAAAGAACAGCAATGTATTGATTATAATTAGATAATCTGACAGCTTATTTTGGCTTTCTAATTTTGAGTCAGCTTTAACTAATTTAGGATAAAAATAAGTAGTCAGGTTGGTTAAAATCAACATATTGAACATTGCAACGATTGTATTAGAGTAATTTAGTATTGAGATACTTCCTGTATCTAACCTAGCTGCTATTAGTGTATCAATTAAGACAGTGAATTGATACAATCCTGTACTAAATAAAACTGGCCCCATCAAGAAAATCATATTTTTAAAGGTTTCATCATTTATATTAAAACTAATTTTATACTTGAAATCGGTATTCTTTAAATAAATTAGATTAAAAACCAGATTAATAGTAGCTATTAGAGCAATTAATATTGCATAAACATATATAGTGAAATCTGTTAATAAAAGAAGCACTGTCACAGAAATTACAGTGGCAATTAAATTAACAATTTTTTGCCTTACAAAAAACTCATTAAACTCTAGTAGACTAGTTGAAAGAGTATTAAACGAACTTAACAAACCAATTCCTATTGTTATAAACAATAAATTCGAACTAATTTCGATAAATTTTACAGAAGAATCTCCACCTAGTAAGAGCACTACTTCTCTTCTGAACATTATAATTATAGTAGCTAAAATAATCGCAATCAGAAAAACAATTGTGATAAAAATATTAATTGATTTTCTATCTTTACTGTCTTTCAAGTAAGGAATCACAACGGTTGATATTCCTGCTCCAATAAAACTAAAGACAAAATTTGATAGATTGGTAGTGAAATTAAAACTATCTATTTCTACTCCTACACCGAAATTGGCTGCTAATATGCTGTTTTTCACTAAGAGAAAAATTTGAATTACAATGGTTATTACAATCATCATACTTAATTGATTAGCTACTTTTAAATTACCTTTTTTCACTACAATTTCACCTTTCGATAGATATCTCAATAATCTTTAAGTCATCTTTTCCTACTATTATATAGTCATTTTCACAATCCAGAGACAATGTGTCTCCTTGTAAAAAGGCAGTTTCTCTCTTGTCTGATTCTACTCTCCCGGAACCAGAAACCAATATTAATTTGTATGCTATAACATTTTGTCTCTGATAACATAACTGATTACCTTTTTTTATAAAAATACTTTTAGTTATCGTATTACTACCATTGCTACTTTCAGTTATCTCAAGAACTTTAGAACTTCCCCAAACAGTTTCTTCATATTTTGGAAGCTTTGGTAAGTCAGCTATAAAGGATTTTAAATGAGCACTTTCTGTTTTATCAGAAACGAGTATTCCATCTGGGCTGGCTGCTACGACCATATTTTTCGCACCAATGACAGTTATTGGAATATCCAATTCATTGATGACATGTGTATTGCTAGAACTTTTAGATTTGATGACCTTTCCAAAGGTTTGATTATCCATTACTTCTGTCAACGTGTTCCAAGTACCAAGGTCTTTCCAAAAACCATCGTACTCAATCATCGTAATGTTATGTTCTTTTTCGCTAACTTCATAATCGAAACTGTTTTTGGGAAGCTTGTAATATTGTTCTTGTACTTCTTCATATGAATCAAAAGAAATATGGTTTTTCAATATATCTAATACATATTTAATCTTGAATACAAATACCCCGCCATTCCACATTGCACCGTCTTTAATCAGTTCTGCTGCAGTATCCTCACTAGGTTTTTCAACAAATCCATTAACCACGTAGTTTTCATTTAATATATATCCATATTTGGATGATGGATAGGTAGGTTTTATGCCCAGAAGTCCTAGGTTATATTCAGAATCTGCTAGTTTATGATTTAATTCATATACTTTTTCAAAAAAATTCTGACTTGTGTAAGGATCCACCGGCATGATAGAAATCGTCTCATCTAAATCTGCATTTTCAACGTAATGCAAGTAAGCAGTTGAGAGTGCAATAGCAGGAAAAGTATCTCTTCTTTCAGGTTCTATAACCACTGAAACTAAATCACTCAAGTTACTACGAATAGAATTTTCCTGATTTTTACTAGTAGCAATCAGTATTTCCGCATCTTGATCAGATTTAACAAGTTGTCTATACACCCTTTGAACCATTGATTCGGGTTTACCTTCTTCATCAACTAATAGTTTTAAAAATTGTTTTGACCTGACACTATTTGATAATGGCCAGAGTCGTTCTCCTGATCCACCAGACAATAAAACGGTTTTCATATACACACTACTTTCTGAGTTCATTTAAGTTCAATATCTAAGGTCCTATTCAGTTCTTTTCTAAGATTATCTAGTTTATGGATTGCGTTCTGCTTATTTAAGTCTTTAATAGAATAATAGAATTTTATTTTAGGTTCTGTACCAGAGGGTCTAAGAGCAAACCAAGTGCCATCTTCAAGTGTATATTTCAATACATTTTCTTTTGGTAATTGATTTACTCCTTGTGAATAATCTTCAACTTTACAAACATTCTTTACGATATCAGTTCTACTCTCTCGAGCCTTGTCCATAATTGAATCAATTTTATATTTACCTTCTTTGCCTTTATACGTTAAGGAGTCTAATTCGTCCAGATAGAAGCCATACTCTTCGTATAATTCTTCTAGTTTGTCAATTAACGTCATTCCTTCATTTTTGTAAAAAGAAGCAATTTCGCTAATTAGCCATGACGAAGATACACCATCTTTATCTCTAGAATCTGTATTATGTAAGTAACCATAACTTTCTTCATATCCGAAAAGAAAATCATTTAACTGACCGTTTTCTTGCATTTGATTAATCTGTTCCCCAATATATTTAAATCCTGTCAATGTATTAACAACTTTATGATTCCTACTAGTGGCTATTTGAGCTGCTAAATCGTTTGTAACAATCGTTTTAATGATAACTTTGTTAGGTGGACAGCTTTCTGTTAGATAGTCTACCATAATAGCTCCAATTTGGTTTCCGGTTAACAGTTCATAAACACCTCTGTGATATACCGCTATACCGATTCGATCACAATCCGGATCTGTAGCAATAACTAAATCTGCTTGTTTTAACTGTGCCTGCTCGATGGCCATTTTAAGTGCTGATGGATTTTCTGGATTTGGAGAACTTACTGTACTGAAGAATGGATCAGGAGAACTTTGCTCTTTAACTAAACTAGTATCGAAATCATTCAATACTTTACCAACAGGGATTGCTCCACTACCGTGAAGAGGTGAGTAAACAACCTTAAGATTATTTGTTAGAATGTTACCCTTAGGTATACTCTTCAAGAATTGATTCATTATTGTATCGTCGAGAACTTCGCACAAGGCCTCGTTACTACTTAAATCATTTATGAATTTCATACCTTCAATAGTGTCCAATGTATCCATTATCTCTTTCGCTTCAGAAGGAATCATTTGTCCTCCATCAGAATTATAAACTTTGTACCCATTATACTCCTTTGGGTTATGACTAGCAGTAATCACTATGCCTGCATCACAACTTAGTGAACGGATACCGTAAGAGAGTATAGAAATAGGTGTATAGTCCTCAAAAAGATAAACCCGTATACCTAGAGCAGTGAATACCTCCGTTGCAAACCTAGCAAATTCTTTTGAATTTTCACGAGTATCAAAAGCAATTATCACTTTAGGCAAATCCTTTTTTCTCAACAGATTTTTCCCGACTGCATAACTCGCTTTCATAATTGTATACTGATTGATTCTATTTGTTCCAATACCCATTAAACCTCTCAATCCACCAGTACCGAATTCAAGCTCTTTGTAGAAACTATCATCAATCTCTGCAGGAGACATTTTAGTGGTTAAGGTTTCTTTAGTGTTTTTATCTAGTGAGAGCCATTCTTTATAGCGTTTGCCGATTTTATCCATTTTTATCAATACCTTTAACTTTCTGTAGATTTAATAGATTCTTCTAAACTAAATTTACAATACTCCTCTTTATAATAACTTAGTGTATAATCGTAAACAAAATTCCCAAACACTTTTTTCATAGTACTGTTATTTTTGAAGATAGTAATGAGTTTATTGAACATCTTGGTTGTAAGAAGTTTTTTACCATGAACTTCAGCAATTAAGGTCACAAGCTCACTTGTGTTCGTATATTCCTGGTTCTGTGGGTGAAAGATTCCTGACTCGTTATTATCTATCATTAATTTCAAAAACTCGGTCAAATTCTCTATAAACAACATACTTCTCTTGTTTTCATATTTTGGAAACAGAGGTACTGTCTTGGCTAATTTTGAGAGTCGCAAGTAATTACCCTTAGAGTTTTTTCCATATATCATTGGCGGTCTGACGATACATATTTTAAAATCCTCCGATTCTAATTTTATAAGTTGCTCCTCGGCTTGCAACTTACTATTTCCATAAAATGAGTCAGGTTTAGGAATTGTTTCTTTACTGATTACTTCTGTAGCATCATTTCCAAATACGATAATACTACTAAGGAATATGAATTGCTTGACTCCTTCAAGCTTCGCTTTTTCCGCAATTTCTATCGTTAAATCTCTGTTAACTTTGTAGTAGGTTTGCTCCATATCTGGGTCTGTTGAAACGTGAGCTATTCCAGCAACATGAACTAAGGAATCATAAATTGTAAAATCGTCTTTTTCCCATGACCCATCTTTCAAACTGATTTTATTGATCTCGTACTGCGTACTCTCAGTTTTTAATTTAGATTCTAAGGAATTTCCAATGTAGCTGTTTATACCCGTAATCAATATTTTCTTCAATTTGAAAGTCTCCTAATATTATAGTCACATAATTAATTGAATTTAATCTTTTTTCCCTTCAACCACACCATCTGTTTTTAATACTGATATTATGGTCCAAAAAAAACATTTACAATCCATTTTGAACCCGAGTTTTTCAGTGTATTCTCCGTCTAATTTAGCTTTATACTCAATGTCTAGTTCATCTCTACCATTAATCTGCGCCCAACCTGTTAATCCTACAGGTACTCCATTAGCGTTATACTTGTCTCTTTCCTGAATCAAGTCGTATTGATTCCATAAAGCAGGTCGTGGACCGATTATACTCATGTCACCTTTGAGAATGTTTATGATTTGGGGTAACTCATCTAAGCTTGTTTTTCTTAATATCTTACCGATTTTTGTAATATATTTGTCTGGATCCGCTAGTAAATGGGTCGCTGTATCTTTTGGAGTGTCTACATACATCGTTCGAAACTTTAATATATTGAAATACTTTTTTTGGTATCCAACTCTTTTTTGCTTGAAAAGAACTGGACCTTTTGAGTTTAGTTTTATTGCAATGACAATTAGCGAAATAAATGGGGCTAAGATTACGAGCCCAACAATAGATAAAACTATGTCTATTAACCTTTTGAATTTCAAGTAATTCATTTGATATGTCTCCTTTAAAGTACTCATAAAATCGCAATATCTATTGTCTATCTATTAAAGTATAATATTGGTTCGTCTTTAGCCTTATCTAAGGACCTATAATTTTTATCATTAGCATATCTCAAAAGTTTTTCTTTCAAGTCATCACTTTCGCTGAAAATAATATTATTAACGAAATTTACAACGTCATCATAAGGTTTATTCGTAACGTTGCCTACAAAAATTTTGTCATAAACTTGACTACCAGTATGTTCGTCCGAAGTCATAAGCTCTTCGAATAATTTCTCTCCTGGACGTATCCCTACCTCTTTGATTTGAATGTCTTTTTCAGTATATCCTGATAGTTTAATCATTTTTTTAGCTAGATCTACTATTTTGACTGGCTGATTCATATCTAGCACAAAAATTTCGCCTCCTTTAGCCAATGAACCTGCCTGCAAAACTAACTTACTAGCTTCTGGAATTGTCATAAAGTAACGTGTCATTCTAAAATCTGTAATTGTGATGGGCCCTCCCATAGAAATTTGCTCTTTAAAGAGGGGGATTACACTTCCTCTACTTCCTAAAACATTTCCAAATCGGACAGCAACAAATTTAGTATTATTCTTTTCGTTTAAGCCAGTAACAATCATTTCCGCAATTCTCTTCGTTGCACCCATAACATTTGGAGGATTAACTGCTTTGTCAGTAGAGATCATTACGAAACTTGATACACCTACCATCTTAGCAGCCTCAGCCATGTTTTTAGTTCCAAATATATTGTTTTTAACGGCTTCTACTGGATTTGATTCCATAAGTGGAACATGTTTGTGCGCAGCTGCATGATAAATTTGGTCTGGTTTATATTTCTGCATGACCTCTATTATTCTATTTCTATCTTGTATATCTGCGATAACAGATATAATTTCACTTCCGGCATCGTATTTTGATAATTCTTTATTTATTAAATAGATAGAATTTTCGCCATGACCTAACAATATGATACGTTTAGGAGTAAATCGTATAATTTGTCGACAAATTTCTGATCCGATAGATCCTCCTGCCCCACTAATTAGAATAGTTTGGGAAGATAATTTTTCAGAAAGTAGTTCAATATCTAATTTAACTTCTTCTCTGCCAAGAAGGTCTACTACATCTATTTCTTTAAACTTATTGACTTCATAACTTCCAGTAACAATTTCTTCAACTGATGGCATTTGGTTAATTTTAACTTTTAAATCAGTTAATAGATCGATAATTTCTTCTATCTTTTTAGAATTTAATGAAGGGATTGCCAATGTTACTTGATCTATATCATACTCATATATAATTTCTTTTAATTGGGACGTATCTCCCAAAATAGGCACTCCATACAATAAGGTATTGTATTTATTTTTATCATCATCTATCAATCCTATAATCTCAATCGCAGGATTTTTATGAATATGCTTTATGAAAAGTGAACCACCTTCTCCTGCTCCAATAATTAACGTTCTAAAGCGTTCCATTTCAATTGGGTCTCTTCTTAATTGTAATTTCTTTCTATGTTCAATGTATATTCTCCAAAACACTCTACTTCCGATTATAAGAGTCGCCGCTACAATATACGACATAAACAGAAATCGATAGCTGAATCCTTGATATATGATCAATGATACTACCGAAGATATTAAGTAAGATATTGTAATTACTTTGGCGTGATTTATAATCTCATTGATACTTGTAAATCTATTGATTTTATCAAAAGTACGTGTTTTCAAAGCAATAATAATATAAGTTACTAGCATTAAGAGAGTTACTATAGCGTAACTTTGTTGTGATAGACTTAGAAAAGGTATTAAAAATATATACGCAAACATACTTGAGAACAGCATAAATAAAGCATCGACTGCACCTAGTACTAGTCTTTTTAATGATCGTGTCATCATGTTACCCTCTCTCGTATTGTCTAAATTATTTAAAATAAAAATTCGTGAGCTTCTATACCCGATAAAATAAAATAGAGTAGCATACTATTACTACTCTATTTTATTTAATTATTAAACCTTGATCTCTAGGAAATCAATTTCCGTAGTAATAATAATAGTTTTCTTCTGTTTTTTCAACTTTATTCATCACTGCACCTAATAGTTTAGCCTGAACATTATCCAGTAATTCTTTTGATTTGATAACATGATCTTTTTTAACTTCACCTTTTGGAATAACAAACAAAACTCCGTCTACTTTTGAAGCCATAATTTGTGCATCGGTTACAGCTAGTACTGGTGGCATATCAAAAATAATCATGTCAAATTGTTGTTGCATAATTTCAATAATTTCATTTATACGTTTCGAAGCAAGTAATTCTGCAGGATTTGGAGGAATAGCACCACTTGTCAGTAGATACAGTCCCTCTACTTGAGTTCGAGCTATACTATCTTCTAAAGTCAAACTTCTATCTGTCAATAAAGTTGTCATTCCTATATTATTCCTAGTATTAAATGTTTTATGGACTGTTGGTTTTCTTAAATCTGCATCAACTAGCAATACTCTTTTATCTTCTGAGGCAAATATTGCAGCCAAATTTGCTGAGACAGTGGATTTTCCAGAAGAAGGTCCTGCCGATGTTACTACAATCGTTTTCAATTCTTCATCAATCATTGAGTATTGAATGTTTGTTCGAATTGTTCTAAATTGCTCTGATATTACGGAAGAAGGTCTATTCATAACTATCAATCCAGGTCTATCATTTGTATTTTTATTTTTATCTCTCTTAAAAAACATTATTATGCTCCTTTATACTCTCGATCGAGAAGTTCTATTTTCAGTTTTGGTTTTTCTGGATATATTGTCACTGTCAGAATTCAATTCATCAGTCGACATTCTAGAAATTGCTCCTAAATTATTCCAACCCAGTTCGTCTACTATAAATTTATCTTCTTTAACAGTTGTATCTAATATCTCTAAGGTAAATGCTACTGCTACTCCTAACATACCACCTACAAAAATTCCAATAACCATATTCAAAGTATTGTTTGGAGAAACAGGATTTGTATCAGCTACAGCTTCAGAAATAATAGTCACATTGTCGACATTCATAATTGAATTCAAATTATCTCTGAAAACATTTGAAGTTGTATTTGCAATTTCTGCTGCTTCATAAGGGTTATCGTCTGTTACTTGTAACGAAAACACTTGAGAGTTTTCCGAAGTTGTGACACTTATTTTGTTTCTAAGTTGCCCTGTAGATTGTTCCATACCAATTTCTTCAATAACAGGTTCTAATATGATAGGATTTCTAATTATATCTGAGTAAGTATTAATTAGCTGGACGTTGGTATCTATGTCTGATCTTTGAATAACTTCTGTCTCTTGAGATCTATTAACCAGTAATTGTGAAGTGGCACTGTATTGAGGTGTAGCTACAAAGAACGTATACCCTGCTGCCAAAACGAGACCAATTATAGTCATATTCATTATTAAAACGAACCTTTTCTTAAAAATATTAAAAAGTTCAAAAACTGTAATTTCTTTTTCCATTATATCCTCCTGTAAAACCTAATTAATACTTAACTTTGGTTTTTAATATATAAATTTTTAGTTTAAATATAGTTTATCATAAAAACAATTCAAAAAACGTTTTTTCTAATATTTATGTTATATCTGACAATAATAAACGACTATTCATGCAATTAGTGTTAATGACAAATAAAGCCCCTCAAAATTAGGAGACTTCATTTATCTTAATCTAAATTATACAAATCTCTAGTGTATACTTTCTCTTTGACGTCTATTAAATCGTTGGTTAAACGATTAGCAACAATAACGTTTACTTCATCTTTAAAACTTTTTAGATTATTATTTACTATAGAATTATAAAATAGCTTATCTTCTAGAACAGGTTCATAAACAATTACTTCAACGCCTTTAGCTTTCAAACGTTTCATAATTCCCTGTATTGAACTTTGTCTATAATTATCTGAACCAGCTTTCATAACCAGTCTATAAATCCCAACTTTTTTAGGGTTTTTGGCTAGAATCTGTTCTGCAATGAAATCTTTTCTTGTTCTATTAGCATCAATTATTGCACCAATAATTTTATTAGGCACTTTATCATAGTTCGCTAATAACTGCTTTGTATCTTTAGGCAAGCAATAGCCTCCATACCCGAATGATGGATTGTTATAGTGATCTCCAATACGTGGATCTAAACCTACTCCATCAATGATGGATTTAGTATCTAAACCATGTACTTCAGCGTAAGTGTCTAATTCATTGAAGTAAGCCACTCGTAGGGCTAAATACGTATTTGCAAAAAGTTTTACTGCTTCTGCCTCTGTAGAATCCATTAATAAAACTGGAATATCTTTTTTGATTGCACCTTCTACTAAAAGATTTGCAAATTTCTGCGCACGAGCCGATTTTTCTCCAACAATAATTCTACTTGGATAGAGATTGTCATACAGAGCATTGCCCTCTCGAAGAAATTCAGGAGAAAAAATAATTCTGTTAGTATTATATTTTTTTCTAACTAATTCTGTATATCCAACCGGAATAGTAGATTTCACGATAATCGTAGCATCTGGAGCAAATTTCAATACATCTTCGATCACTACTTCCACTAAAGAGGTATCAAAGTAGTTATTTTTGTCGTCATAATTTGTAGGCGCAGCGATGATAACATATTCAGGATTGTGAGCATAGGCAATATTTTTATCTGAAGTAGCTTCAAGATCTAATTTTTCATTTACTAGAAATTCTTCAATTTCTTTGTCAACTATTGGTGACTCCTTGTTGTTAATCATCTTTACTTTTTCTTCTATAACTTCTAAAGCTTTCACTTGGTTGTTTTGCGCTAGAAGAATAGCATTAGACAAACCTACATATCCCATTCCAACTACTGTAATCTTCATCAAGCATTTCCTTTCAAGTAGTATCTTTAGTAGATTTCGAGTTCCTGTTTAAAGATAGTACTAACTCTTTGTATTTCTTCATCTGGTATAAATTCATAATAAACTCCATCTTGAAGTCGACCAGTACCTGACAACTGTTCTTGATCAATCGTAGTGATTGCAGAGTTATACTTAGTAAATGCATCTATCATATCGTCAAATGTTAAATTGGTCTGCATATTAGCACTTAAAGTATTCAGAACAGCTCTATAATTCAAAACGGAATCAACTGAAGCCATCTTTCTGATAGTTGTTTGAACTACTTCTCGCTGTCTTTCTTGTCTACCATAATCGCCATTAGGATCTTCTTTACGCATTCTTGAATATTCTAGAGCCATTTTCCCATTCATGTTCATTTGTTGACCATTTTTAAAATTATATCCACCTTGTTCAAAAGTCAAATGAGGTGTTAGCGTGATTCCACCTACTGCGTCAACGATTTGTTGTAACCCCTCCATATTAACTGACACATAGTAATCTATCGGAATATCAAATAGATTTTGTACAGTATTTACAGACATCGAAGTACCTCCAAACGCATACGCATGATTTATTTTATCCATCGTATTGCGCCCTACAATTTCAGTGTACGTATCTCTAGGAATACTAACTAAAGTTGTTTTTTTTGAATTGGGATTAACAGTCATAACCATCATCGTATCTGAACGACCTTGTTCAACCCTACCGTCATCTCCTGTGTCAATACCCATTAACAAAATCGAAAAAGCATCCGTCCCGTCGTCTACTACTACAGGCCTTTCCCTTTTTTGTTCGTGATCTGAAGGAATGTACATATCTTCAGTAGATGACTGAATATCGCTATATACTCTCCAACCTACAAATAAACCTAGAATAGTTAGCACCCCAAGAACTAATAGAACTATCACCATAATTCTTTTAAATAAAGACTTTTTCTTCTTCCCTTTTCGTTTTCTTCTAACTTTACCTTGCTCTTCCATATTTATCCCTCTTTCTTTGTACTACGTATGTAAAACAGTCTAACCTATTGTAACAGTTTAATGCTTTCAAACAATAGGTTAGATGTGAATAATTTATAAAAATTGTGTTTTTTACAAACCAATTTTAAATTATAACTCGAATATATTTTCAAATATATATTACGGAGTACTTATATAAATTTAATACTTTGTACAAATTCAAATTATTTGATTTAAATTGAAAACGCATTGCCATTCATACTTTATTGTAATTTTTTTGAATTTACACCGATTTTACTTTATAATAATTAAAGTCTTGCAAAATTTACACAAATTTTACAATTCCAATATATATTAGAATAGAGCGTGTTAATTGAAATGGAACATGAAAGACCGACGATATTTACAAAGCTTACCGAAAAAAGGTTATAATAATCACTTGCAGTATTTTTTTGGTTACTATACTAGGAATATTAGCAATAGATGTTTTTAACTTATTTGGTTCTAGAACTTATTTGGTTGAAAACAACTGGGAAAGACCTTTTTTCTGGCATCACTGGTATTTAAATGGTGGACCTTTTGAGTTTGCGCAATACAGTTTTCTGGGATTCACCGCACTGTATAGTGCACGAAATGCTATGCTTGGAGATCGTATAAATAAACGTTTCTGGGGCGTTTTTAGTATTGCCGTGTTATATTTACTGATTGAAGATGCTGGAGATCCAAGACACTTTATTCGCCACTACGTACAGCTTTTTGTTGGAGAGACTTATGGCGGGCAAGGTGTATGGGGAACCGTTACTGAACTGATCTATTTTGGAATACTAGGTTCTATTCCAGTATATGCCTATTTAAGATATGGTCATAAAGCACTTAAGAACTATTTTAGATCGAAAGTATTTTTATTGAGTGGTTTCTTTTTCTATGCTTTGGCAGCTGGTTCTTCCTTTATTGGTAGTGCTTTTGAAGCTGTATTCGAAAATAACTTGTATATGGTCGTAGGTAGAGAGATTGTTGCGATTATCGTTAATTTCGGTGGGCCTGAGGTAGAAGCTATGTACACTGGACCTCGCTACCACTCTATCAGTTATACGATTATGGATTCTCCTTACGAAGAATCGCTGGAATTAATCGGTGGAACACTATTACTACTAGCTGCCGTTTCCTTTATGAGAACGTACTATGCCGAGCGAAATAATAATAAACCCTTATATTAATTAAATTGTGACAAGATTATTCAAAACAAGCTCTACACAAAGGTGTTTTGACTTTTATACAATTACCAAATCCTTATAAATTGGTAATTGCTATTGTCACGTTAAAGACTCTACTCTTTTAAGCAGTAGGGTCTTTTCTTCATACGAATAAAAGAGAGCATACTCCAAGTGATATGCTCTCTTAATATAAACAAACTAATAAAAAATCTGCTCTAATATAAAATGGATTTTATTTAGTAAGAGAATTGACCTTGAAGATCTAATATCTAGAAGTAATTTAACTGTATCTCACTTTTCTAAAAATTTTAACGAACTTCCTCGTTAGCTTGTTTGAACCTTCAAGAAACAACATATGGTCTTTTAGCGTAAGAGTATCCACTTTTTTTAAGTCACTATAGTATACATTTCTCTCTTTTTTTTGCTCAAATTCAGAAGATATTTTTAATTTTTTTCTTAGATATTTGAGATGAATTTTTTTTTTGTAATTTTTTTTATCTTCATCTGGTATCTCATTTATTGAATCGATAACTTCATTTAAAATAATTTCATGATTTTCGGCTTTTTTTATTTCGGATGAAAAGCTTCTTTCCCCTCTAGAATGACTCCCCTCTCTAACATAGACAAAAAATAATGGTTCATCCAAGTACTTGATTTTATTTTGATAAGCTACTGGCAATATCAACTGCCAATTTTGACCGGCACGAGATTCAAAAATTTTTCCATCTTTCAATTTACACATCAAAACATCTCTTCTAACAAGATAAGCTCCCCCGTGAAAAATTGCGTTCTTTTCAAAAATCATATCATCAAATAGATTTCTATTTGTACCTTCTGGTCTAATAAGCTCTTCTAATAAATTCTTATCACTATTCACTAAGTGTGTCTTGTTTAGTACAAAATCGTAGTTTTCATTTTCTTCTAGTATTGCCACTCTTTTTTCAATGCTATCTTCTGAGAAGTAGTCATCGGAATCTGGCCATGTCAGGTATTTTCCACGTGCAAGACTTAACCCTTTGTTGATTGCTGCTGCCTGTCCAGCATTTTCTTGATAAACATAATCTAATAGAATACCTTTTGACTTAAATTTTTCCGAATTAGATAATATAACTTCTTTTGTACGATCAGTTGATCCGTCATCTACAATGACTAACTGAATGTTATCATACGTCTGACTCAATACTGATTCTAGGAATTTTTGTATGAACTTTTCTCCATTGAAGCAAGGTGTCATGATACTAACTAGCGGATTTGAAGGTCTCATCTTCACTTATTTACTCCTTCTTTTTCAAGATAATATTTTTTAAATACTGAAATTCTGTTCGTTTTCTCAAAAGAATAAAGAAAATCGCATTAACCACTACTGTAAGTACTACGACCATACCAATGAAATTAATCCAGTTAACTGTAGACAATAATTGATTTTTTATCATTTCCAGTAGAAACAATGTTAATGCCATGATAGACAGGTAGACAGCAGAATCTACATAATATTCTTTTACACTTTGTTTAAAGATGTTTTTATATACGATATATGGTTTTATACCCGTTGCAATTAGGCCTTGGATAACTGTACCAATAAAGATTCCTGCTAAACCGATATACTGCACTAAGATAATTGAGATCACCAAGTTGACTACCGCTTGTAAGATTGCGACGTATTTGTCGGCAGCAAAAACTCCTGCTGCGATTTTGAAATTATTGACAACAATACGGTGTCCTCTTGCATAAAAATCAATGATAATTAAGTAAATAACTAATTGATTGATGACCATTTCACTACCAATCCATAGTTCTACAAATGGCGAAAGTAAAATGATAAAGGCAATGGAGGAGAATCCAAATACCCAAAAAGCGACAAACCTATATACCTTAAATAGTCTAAGCTGTTTCTCAATACTTTCTGTGGCGATTAAATTACCGAAACTCGAAATCAGTGAGTTAAAGATAATATTAATTAACTGAGTTACTGAAGAAATTAAGAGATTATAGTTTGAAACTAGTCCAACGACAGTAATGTTAATAAACGAAGAAATCACGATATTGTCGGATTGATAAACACTTATTTCTCCTATCTTGTGAAAGACAAGCGCTTTGATATTAGTTTTAATAGGTTCGACTTCTTCAGAGTCTAACTTTCTTACATTTTTCTCAAGTAGCATCGGATACTTTTTATTTAAGTAATAATTGGCATAAACTTTTTCTAAAAGTTCTATAAAAGCTCCGACCAATAGATAAATTAAAAAGTTTTGCAAGAAAAGAAGTACTAGAATTTGAGCTAGTACTACCATAACTGTAGATACTGTGCGTATATTCGTTTGAATATAGTTCTTTTGCTCAGCGTTAGCTAAACTATATTTATAAGAAACAAAGTAGCTACTAACCGTATTGAACAAGAAAATCAAATAATAAACAATTAATTCAGTATCTGATATGCTACCAGGATCTTTTATAACGAACTGTAAGAAAGGTATAATACCCAATCCCAATACTGCTACAATGATTGCAATCCACCGATAAGCTGTTTTGTATAGACTCATCAGAGATTTGATTTTCTCTTTGTCATGTTCTGCTATTGGTTTATATAAACTATAATTCATAGCTGTGCCGATACCTAGTTCAGCGAATGATAATACCGATAGTATATTTGTATACAAGCCATTTACACCTAGATAGGTTGCTCCTAGTGCGTAGATGAAAACCGTTCTAGATACAAATTTTAATAATAGATTTAACACTGTACCAATATATCCATACTTTATATTCTTTTTTGCAAATTCTATTCTACTCATTTTACACCTTTTCGTTTTACACTTATTTTGTCGACTACGTAATTTCACATTTACTTCGTAGAACGATATTATGTTCTAAATTAAAGTGATCTATCTAAAGATTTTATATTGTTTGATATACATATGTCAATAAATGGTACTAAGATACAGCGAATCAGTCAAAAGTTAATAACGGTTTTTAAAATAGATAACTAATAAACGTATTTTATCAATTACTATTTAAATATTATTTAAGACCTCTATCACTGATTCTCAATCAAAGAATTTTTACACCTATTAGAGACTATAAACGAGAATACTGATAGTAAAGCAAATACAGTAACAAATTGAAGTCTATAAGTAAACCAAAAATGTATTTGAGAATGGTTGGCAAGTGTCAAATACCATACATAAGGCATCATACCAATAGATAATATTCCTAAAAGATAAAGATTGATACCTCTTTTAATTGTCTTCCTCTTCATGAAGAGGAAGCAGACTAGAGCTACGACTATTAGCCCTATCACTAATAAATTGAGCTTGTTAAACATCAATTCAAAATTGATTCTCAGCATATAAGGTCGACTAATCGGCCAACTTTCGTCTCCTTCAGTCCGGAATAATATTTGAGTTATCGCATCTGAAATAATATTTTTTTGTAAAACTACACTCGCAATCGTCCATTTTAATAACCAAGTGATACCGTACCCTAATCCCCAAAAAAATGAATTTCCTACAAGCTGTTTTAGCAGCTCTATTAAAGAAAGTTTTTCATCTTTTGCTTTCAAGTAATAAATAATAATCATTGGGGCACCTAGGGTTATCAGGGGAGCCGTCAAAAGATCAATAAAATTGGTTACTGCTCCGATTAAAAAGAAAAAACCAACAAAATATTCTTTAATGAAATATTTTGTTTCTCTAGTCAACAAATAAATTAATCCTATAAACAAAACAATAAATATGTTCGAGAATTGCATACTTAAGAAAAACGTATAGAACCTAACAAACATTAGTGACATTAAAAAACTTAATCCTATAAAAACATCTAATTTTTTAGTTAATAAATAAAATACTAAACCAATAAGTATTACTAATACAAATCCATAAAGCTGTCTTATAGATGAATAGCTGATAAAGACTAATAGAGGCCTCAAGAACACTTGATATCCATGCCAGTACCTAGCGTAATTAGAGTTATCCATGGCTTCATACAATGCATTACTATTACCCTTTAGTGCTGTATTAATCATTAACCGATCAGTCGAGTTGTCCAACCTAGAGCCATAATCTTCCGGATTGATTAGTCTATAGGGTTTTTCTTCTGTTATCGTATAGACAGAATGTTCTGCTTTGGATTCTAATGCACTATTTGGGATTGCATAGGCAACGGTTAATAGAACAACAAACGCAAAAACCATCGAAAAATATTGAATAATTGTTTTTTTCATGTTTTCAATCCAATCTTAATTACTGTCAATTTATCCTAATTTACAAATTACTTCGTTTCATTTCGATCATAAAAATTATGAAGATAAAGTTCATAATCCTTTTTATAAAGTGAAACAACTGTATCCAGTATCAACCCTGTTATCAACATAAGCAAAGAAAATATCATACAGCCAGTAGCTAATACAGATGAAGGTATTTTTGTAATGAAGCCAGTTTGGACGAATTCTATAATGACCGGCAGCCCTGTAATAAGACCTATCAATAAAAAAAGTACTGACCAGATGGAAAAGAAGAAAAATGGCTTGTAATCCTTGCACATTTTAATTATCGTCATGATGACTTTAAATCCGTCTGAAAATGTATTAAGTTTAGATTCGCTACCTTCCGGACGGTCTCTGTAATCAATCGGTATTTCAACGTACTTAAATTTCTTATCTAAAGTATGAATTGTAAACTCTGTCTCAATTTGAAAACCTGTACTAGTAACAGGAAAACTTTTTACAAATATCTTACTGAATGCCCTGTAACCAGTCATAACATCATTAATTCTCGAGTTATACAGTTTATTAATCGTATTTTTAACAAGATCGTTACCGAAATCATGAAAAGCCCTTTTGTTTTCATTTGTATAGCTTCCGTTAGATAAACGATCGCCAATCACTAAATCAGCTTTACCATCTTTTATTGGTTCTAATAACTTATGACAAGCCGAAGCCGGATAAGTATCATCTCCATCAACCATTAGATATAAATCAGCATCAATATCAAAAAACATCTGTCTTATAACATTGCCCTTACCTTGTCTAGGCTCCATCTTTACAATGGCACCTAGCTTTAAAGCTATGCTCGCTGTTTGATCTGTAGAGTTATTATCATATACGTAAATATCTGCTTCAGGTAGTTGATTTTTAAAGTCTTTTATTACTTTCCCAATTGTTAATTCTTCGTTATAACAAGGGATGAGTACTGCAATTTTATTCATAGTTAGCTTATTTTCCTTCCTCTTTTACAGCTGATTGAAGTTTTTATATGTATCAGAAAATATTATTTATTTCTCTATTTTCTTCGTTAACTTCAAGTCAATGACCTTGTATATTGTAACATATTTCAAATGACTCAGATAATTTATTTGGTTGTATTGCAAGAAAAAGACCACAGTTTTAAGCTGCGGTCTTTTTTCTTATCTTAAAAAGTATTGATCGATTCCATCAGCAATCGCTCTTGCTGCTGTTTCTTGATATTGTCTCGTTCTTACTTTTGCGAGTTCAGAGGAGTTGCTCATAAACCCTAATTCGTAAAGAACAGCTGTCATATCTGTGTTACGTAAAACATTTAGGCTTTGAGCTCTAACACCTCTGTTATACATACCTGTGTAAGATATCAGCTTGTTGTGCGTTGTATCAGCTAATCTTAAACTTGAATTAATACGTGGATCGTTCGTGTTAAACTCATTTCTATTTTGCGTATAAGATGAGTTCTGAATGAAAGTTTCGATACCCTTCGCAGAACTACCCACGCCTAAAGAATTGTAATGGATACTAATGAATATTGCAGCATTCCCGTTGTTGGCCATTCTAGATCTAGCAATCAAATCAGGTGTAAGAGTTTGCGCGAATTGTACATCAGAAGTTCTAGTCATTATCACATTATATCCTTTACGTACTAGCATATCATTTAGAATTTTCGCAGTGGAAAGATTTAATGTTTTTTCATGTACTCCACCTACTGAAGCCCCAGAGAATCTTCCTCCATGACCAGGATCAATGTAGACAGTCGGCGCTCCTAGCGCTTTTCTGTCTACCCATCCGTAATCAGTTCCCTCTAAACTAATGTATGCATAGCCTTTTGTTATATTGTGTACTTTTACAGTTCTACCAGCAATTAAGCTCGTATGTGATACTTGTTGATAGCCATTCATGCCCCACGGTAACGTGTCAATAGAGTAATTTCCTTGTACTACTGCATTGTAATAAACATTTTGCTGACCACTAACAGTTTGAGGACGCGGTGAGGTGCCTAACGCTTTCTGATCAACCCAACCATATTTTACTCCATTCACTTCTACCAATGCATAACTTCGGTAATGATGAGTCACTTTAACTTGCGTTCCAAGTAGGTTACTAGTTGAATTAACGTTTTGGTAGCCATTAACACCCCATGGTAGAGTATCGATACTATAACCCGCTTTTGCAATCGTAGTTGAGTAATTTACTGGAAGACTGCTCGGCATATTCTCTGCTCTAGCCATAGCTCTATGATCTACCCATCCCAGTTCTCTTCCATTTTCAACAACTAATAAATAGGCACCATTATTGGATTCTGATACTATTTTCACATTTTTTGATACATAATTACTTGTAGAACTAACTCGCTGAGACCCTGGAGTTCCCCATGGCAAAGTATCGATGCTAAAGCCGGAATTAATAATAACGGAAGGATAAGACGGAGCATTAATACTTAATGCTCGTTTATCAATCCATCCAACTTGCTTGCCATTGTATGCAATTAATACGTAGGCGCGATTATTACTCTCTGCCATAATATCTACTCGTTTGTTTAAGTATTCTGCTGTTGATCCAATCGTTTTATAACCATTGTCTCCCCAAGGTAGTGAGTCAATACTATGATTGCCCCTTACAATAGACAAGGTCGTTCTCTCAATCCTATTATTCAAAGCTCTGTTATCAATCCATCCAAGAAATTTACCATTTGATCTTATCAAAGAGTATGCACCATTCGGGCTTTTCAGCATAATATCTACTTCTTGATATATATTAGCTTTAGATGTTGTCAATTGACGATATCCAGATTGTCCCCAAGGTGCTGAATCAATCGAGTGCGTTTCAGAAGTAATGACTTTTTTGTCTATCGGTGTTGGGTTATCTAGCGCTCGCTTATCAATCCATCCAATTCCTACGCCATTTCTAATTGCATAAACATATGCTCTACTTTTACTTTCACCAACCACCGTTATCTCATTGAAGATTTGATCAATTGTATCTGAAATTTTATACGATCCTGAACTTCCCCACGGAGCTGAATCAATTGAGTAGCCTGATAATACAATGGTTCTCTTATAAGGTTCTACAGCAACCATGTTAAACGCTCGTTTGTCAATCCATCCAAGCTCTTTACCATTTAGTGAAATTCTAGCATAAGCACCATTAGTGGTTTCACTTAAAACATTAACTCTTTTATTTAAATGAGAAGCACTGTCTCCAACTTTTTTGTATCCTTCATATCCCCAAGGAACTGTATCTATAGAATATCCAGAAACTTTAATATCAGCTTGGTACTGAATATCTCTACTATTCACTCTGGTAGATAATGTTCTAACTTGATTGTCTATACTATCTTCGTTAGTAGTGCTTTCTTCTGGAGCCGGTAAACTTCTCATAAATGAGCGAACTTGTTTTTCTTCAACCGGTGCTTCTTCACTCTCTAGTATCTCTTCTTCTACTTCTTGTGTTTCCTTGTCTTCTTCCTGTTCATCAACGCTTATCGTTTCTTCTATATCATTTGGATCCTGCTCTTCCACATCTGTTTCTTGTTCTTCTCCATCGGAATTTTGCTCATTAAGGCCATCCTCTGTGTCAGTATATTCCGCATTTTCTTCGCTGTCAGCTGGCTTATCTTCTGATTCTTCGTTATCTGTATCTACATCAAGTAGCTCCACTTCAGCTTCAGATAACCATAATAATTGATTTTCTTCAATTTGAGCATAATAGACAATTTCTTCTTCAACTTGCGATTTCTTTACAATTGAAAGTTCTTTGTTATTGTACGTTTCAAGCGAAGTTTCAAGCGTTTCACCTGTTTCTACATTATATAGTTCTCTCTTTTCATCTTCTGAGATAAATAATCCTGTTAATTCTGCTTCTTCGGCAATTTCTAACCATTCGTAAAAATCTACAGCGGCTGTTTCTAAATTTTGTTCCACTTGATTTTCGTCAACGTCGGCAATTGAAAAATCACTATTTGCGCTAACCATCATTGGTTGAGCAATATTGACGGCCAATAAACTTGCAACACTTAGAATTGTCATACTTTTATTTAGTTGTTTCATTTTTTACTCCTTTTTAATTCGCTTTTAGGGCTCTCATATCAATCCAGCCTAATTCTTTATTATTTAATATAACAAGGCCATACGCGTTATTCTTACTTTTCAGTACAATCCGAACACTTTGCCCTACATAGTTCATACTATCTCCAATTTTAATGGACCCTCGCTCTCCCCACGGAAGAGAATCGATGGAATAGCCACTATTAATAACTGCATATTGGTTTGGAGAGACTGGATTCCTTCCAAAGGTTCTTTTATCTACCCACCCCACAGCTTTACCATCAAGCTCAATGTAAGCGTAGGCACCATTTGCTGTTTCTCTTAATATATGAACTTCTTTACCAACCAGAATTGAACTGGAACTAATATTTTTAAAACCGTTATATCCCCATGGTTTCGAATCAATTGAGTAATTACTTTCTCTGATTGTCTCTTTATAGGTAATTGCTTCAGTACCGAACGTTTCAATTGCACGCTTGTCTACCCACCCCAGCGCTTTACCTTTTAAAATGATCAACACGTAGGCACCGTTATTTGATTCTGCAATAACTGTAATGTTTTGATTAATATAGTTACTAGAATTTCCTAAAACTCTATATCCTTTTTCTCCCCACGGAAGACTATCAATAGAGAATCTTGGATTGCTAATAACAGACTGATAATTAACTTGTTTTCTATCAAAAGCACGTTTGTCAATCCATCCCAATTCTCGACCGTTTTTAACAATAAATGCGTAACTTCCATTGGTCGTTTCTCGCATAATTTCGACAGTATTACCGATGTATTTACTGCTAGACTCTTTTCTCTCGTAACCACTATATCCCCATGGTCTCGTATCAATAGAGTAGTTTCCATGTTTGATAGTATCTGAGTAAGAAATTGATTTAGTTTCAAAAGATTCTATCGCTCTTTTATCTACCCATCCTAGCGCCTTACCGTTATTACTCAGCAGAAGATAATTTCCATCTTTCGCTTCTCTTACTACATCGAGAGAAGTACCTAGATAATCAGAAGAACTGGCAATATTTTTATATCCCGCCGTTCCCCACGGTAAAGAGTCAATAGAATGTCCTGAGTAGTTTATTTTTACTTTATAGGATACTTTAACTGAATCGAATCCAATTATTGCTTTTTTATCAATCCAACCTTTGATTGCTCCATTTTGAGAAATCTTTGCATAAGCTCCATTAGTTGTTTCTTCCGTAACCTCAAGTATTTGACCATTTATAAACTCGTTTGAAGAATACTGCTTAATATACCCTTTTGTTCCCCATGGCAAGCTATCTATTGAATGATTTGGGCTAACTATTACCGCTTCATAGTTGACAGGCTTCGATAAGACTAATTCAAATGCACGTTTATCTACCCACCCATAATCTTCTCCGTCTAATTGAATGAGTGCGTAAGCTCGGTTCTGGTTTTCTCTAATAACTCTTACCTTTCTTCCGTATAGTTCAGTAGTATTCCCTACATTTCTAGTATCCGTACTTCCCCAAGGCAAGCTATCTATGGAAAAAGATCGCTGCAATATTTCAGCTTCATAGTTAACATCCACTGTGTCAAGATCATATTGAAGTAAATTATACGTATTAATAATTGTATTCAATTTATTATTATAGTTAGGATCTGTTGCGTATCTCCCCGTCAGCCATTTTGTAGCATCTCTAAAGCTAGAAGTACGTCTAACCCAAGTACCATTGTAGTAATTCTTATCCCAACTGACACCATTTCTTAGTCTACTGGCATTATCATTTAAGGAGCTAGAAAAATTAGGATAGAATTTAAAATCAGCATCAACATAAGTGTTAACACCGTTGATATGTTCCCAAGTCCTTTTGACAATTGAGTATCCGTTGTATGAGCCTTTCATACCAAACAAATTATTCCCATTTTGAGCTAGAGTACTTGTCCCATAATCACTCTCAAGTGAGGCTTGTGCAATCATAACAGACGCATAAAGTTGTTCTTTTCCTTGTTCGTGAGCAACACTTTTAGCTCTTGAAGACATATATTGAACAAATTCATTTTTTGAAGAAAAATTCCTATTTTCTTCATCAACACGATCATATACATTAATACCATTAATAGACAAAACTTGTCCGGTGACAATGGTATTATTACTCAACTTATTCCAGGTTTGTAAATTCTGTACAGACAAACCAAGTTTACTGGCTATACCAGCTAAAGTTTCTCCAGCATTGACAATATAATATCTTGTGGCATTCTGGACAATGCTTGAAGTTTTAACCTGGAATTTCATCCCATTTCCATTGATACCTTCTGCAATTTCAACTTCAGGAGCAGGTTCGTTGAGTTCTACATTCGTTTTATCATAATCATCTAATGACTCCAACCTAGATTCAGGAACAGTTTCTGTTTCGGTAGCTTCTTCAAGCGACTCAATATCTTCTACTTCCTCATTTACAATATTTCCATCTATTTCTTCCTTCAATTCTTCCGGCTCTTCCATTTCAAGTCCCTCTTCAGACGTTTCTGGTACGTCTAAAGCTAAAGATGTCAGATCATATATTAGATGATCTATATTCTCTTGCGATACAAAGTAAAAGCTATATGAGGAGTTATCACTTGCATGTTCAAAAGCTATTTCTAGAGGTTCATCTACTAATATTTGGTATACTACTGTATTTCCTAACGAATCTGTTACATAAAAATCGCCATTTTCTTTAGAAATTATTTCGAATGTCCACGTTCCATTAAATAAATTGCCTTCTAATCCAAAAATACTATCAACTGAATCCGCTGGTAAAATATCCGTTTTATCCGATTCAATATCTGTATCTATTATGTATTGTTCCAATCTAACTAGTGAGTCATTACTTTCTGAGTACTCGACTGGCTGATCGGTTGACTGTGCTACGACGTTTATTTGACTAAGTGACAAATACGAAGGTACTAATAGTACGGCTATACTGGTAATCATACTACATTTAAATTTGAATCCTTTTTTCAATAACAATCTCTCCCCGATAATCTATGAGTTAAATACGATTATTTCGCATCTAATTATATTCTACCGTACATTAGTAAGATTACAATATAGTTATTGTGACAATTTAAATAACATAACATGTGTAGTGATTAGTCTTATATTAATTCAGAAAGCGTTTAAACTTAAAAAAATATTCGAAACCTCAAAAAAAAGGATTTCGAATATTTTTTAGTCTACAAATTTGTGAAAGTCATTGATTGTTTTCGGAATGTTAATTTCATCTGGCATTCGAATGTTCAATACATTCCCTACGTTAATGGCATTTTCCAACCAAGTATTAACAGCAGCAGTATCTGACTGATCACTAAAAAATTCATTTTTAATCATTTCAGCTAAATATATAACCGGTAGTTTCATATCGAACATCATGGACGGCGTGAACGCAGCTGAAGAAGCCATACTAATGATAGTAGTGTTTTCAGCTTTATTCGCTAAACAATATAGCTCCCAAGGCAAGTCTGTATCAATAACTCTGCTCTTGCCATATTTACGTTTATCAGAACGCGGATGAAGTTTAACAGCTAGCTCGTTCTGATTTTTTATAGCTTTTTGCACAATATCAAATATCTTATATTCGTTGATTTCACTTCCATCTGCCTGGAAAGGTTGATCCAGAAAAACATATTTTACAGATTTTACCCTATCTAAACTATTTAATGTTTTTTCAAATAACGAAATAATTGCGTTATAGGCTTTTGTATTTACTTTTAACTTTGGCAATTCCAAATATTTGTTTCTTGAATCAACTTGAACTAAAGTGGGCTCATAGACAAAGTATTTATCAAAATTTGCACGATATATGCTATTTTTATTAATGACTTTAATCAATCTATTTTTTTTAGCTTTCAAATCAAATATATTTGATTCGACGTAAGCACCAATGCCATCTTCAATGTAATGCAATTTGACTTGTTGGTTGTTACTTTTTACATAAGCATAGAATAGCTTAGCAAAATAATTATCTCCTTGTACGAAAATATTTTCGTAAGCATCTTTGCTTAGATTGTATCCGTTTAGATTGAATAACAAATTTGCAGTTTTTATATAGGATTTAGTCATTTGATTGTATTTAATCAGATATACGTTATCGAATATGTCTATATCAACGGCACGATCGTAAAGCTGTTGCGCGCCTTTAAATTCATTATATATATACAAGTCATTCAGTTCATCATCAAAGTAGTGAACCTTCGTATTAATGATATTGATCAAATGCAGAGGTGTCCAGGCTATAAAAGCGTTCATGCGAGCTCCTCATCCGCTGAAAGCTTAGACCTCACAAAGTTTAAATACCCTAGATATGTCCAAAACACTAAACCGATAACATCTCTATTATTCATGATTAAATGATTTTCAACGACATCATTTACAAATAGTGAAAGTAAAAACACAAAGATAATAAGGTAGAGTTGGTCACTTGGATTTTTGAGGTTGAAATTTCCAGATAACATATAGACGATATTGTCTTTTAAGATTAAAACGACGAATACAGCTAAAAGGGTAAACCCAACAATCCCTGATTTTGCTAAGACGGATACATAGGTGTTATGCATATTCCCACTTGCCCTTTGTAATTCAGAAATATCTAAGTCAGATAACTGACTTTCGTCAATTTGATTTGTTGTTTCAATTCCTCTATAAATGTCTGTATCCGCAACACCAAAGAACGGTTTTTGCTTAACCAATTGTAAGCCTGCCATCCAAATACTGAACCTACCAGAGGATAGCTCCCCGCCTTCGTCGGATCTTAAGTCTACTCTCGAGAAGGTAGGCGGTGCTGGTTTTTCTTCAACTTCGCTATCAGGATCTTGGTCAGGATCTACCTCAGTATCATTATCATTGTTAAATAAATTGCTTGCTTCATACTTAACGACTTCAATAGTAGAAGGAACGTAACTTAGGGTTTCTTCTACCGTACGGCTTACTGAGAAAAAGACAAGTAGTGACAATCCTACTCCTAGTCCCCAGATTTTCAATGCTGAAGTTAATTTTCTTTTTTTGCTAATTTTTAATAGAACGGCAATAGAAAAGAGCATAAAACCCAGACCTACGAGCGTAATTTGAGTACCTCTAGATTTTGACAATACAAAGAATATGTATTGTACGATACCATTAATCACGTATAAAGTTTGAAATTTCGTCCATGTACCTCTTTTAAAATGGTTATTTACGAGCATCAATACGACTGATACATAACCAAACATCGATCCGATATTAGGACTAGTATAAACACCAAACAATCTACTTCCGATAAATCCTTGTCTTAATGTAAAGGTTCCTAGTCCCGCTGGTACTCTATAAGAAATATTGAATACAAAGAGGACGATTGCAATCAATCCCAACACGAGTGTTGCATAAATAAAAATATCATTAAAAATTCTTATCTTCTTATCTACACTTTGCTTACTCTCTTTTGTATCAAACGCGTAAAAGATAAACAAAGATATGATCAAGTATCCCCAATTGATAGCGGTATCTGGAAATTGGTAGGGATAATTCGTAACAACGGATACCAGATAAGAAGCCGCTAGCAAAGCAAGAATAAGCCAGTACGGTTGCTTTAGCATATTTCTTTTTGTTACAAAATCGTAAGCTATTACACCTAATCCCCATACGAATGAAATTTTCATCGGTATATTCTCTATATTTAATGCACTCGGAATAAAATAAACCATAAAAATCACGAGGTTAACGTACCTGTAAATCATAGGATTCAATAAATAATTATCCAACACTTTTTTGATTGTCATTCTAAACAGTCCTTTTATTTAAAATTTCTTTATCTATCTTTTCCAGTAAAGCTTCTGACCTATCGGTAGAAACTTTTCTCACGAAAAGCTTTTCGCTATTTTTTAATAGATCATAGTCCTCTTTCGTGAACCATTTAGTCATTGATGCATCCAAAAAGTGGATGTTGGCCAGTAGTGAAGTTTGTCTCGAAGTGTCTTCACCTCTTTTATCCATCTGAATCGGTTGATCAGGCCCACTTGCTTGATTACGATTTGAATAGTTTGAATTGAAAAAGAGTGTATGAAAAAACTTCTCATCTGGTGCAAACATAATTTCAAATACTTTATAATCTTCTTTGTTCTGGTCATATGTTTCAATCAATTCCCTGAGACAGTCATCGGATAGTGCCCACCACTGTGACCCGTGGTATAAGTCGAATTTGTCATGACGAATTTTGCTCGATAGTTTAAAGTTTCTCAAAACCCTATTGATAGACGCTCTAAATGCTGTGAAGAAAATCGTATTTGTTTTACGAATAAAGGGATAATCGTGTTTTTGCCAATAATCTATATGACTTCCAAATAATTCTTTATTTTCCAATTTTTCAAGGTTGATTCCTCTTATAAACTCTATTTCTTTATTTTTTTCGAAGTAGTCGTAAATATAATCCGCTGATTTTATAGGATAATCAGCCCCTGAGAGCAGTACATAACGATCAAATTGTTTACTAGATCCAATAGAGGCCCTAACCAGTGCAATTTCCGCACGTATAATTGAGAACCCACCCCAATATATATTGTATCTCTGTTCAATAAAATGAACATCCTTGTAACCGACTAAGTAGTTTTTAAACTTTTCTACATCAGTCTTTTGATCGATATGCACAAAAAAACTGGCTTTGTGATCGTCGAGTCTATCTACAAGCCTTTTTAAATTTTCAGGATCGCTATGTGCTAGTATTAAATATGCAATTTTAATCATTAGTTACTCCTTACTTACCTAGATAAATCTTGTACATTTTACCATATAAGAATAAATTTATCTGTAAAATTTTCAATGCAATTTTTTTTGCCATTGAAATATTTTGTAACAATACTGTGTTCTTGTACTTTTTAATATCGGTTTTTAAGATTTTATAATATTCTTTTGTATGATTTGAGCCTTTCGATAGAGATAACTTATACCCTGTAGAAAGGAAACCATCTATTAACTTATCATAAGCTAACGGCTCCAAATTCGGAACTTGTTTCTTCACTAGCTCCAGCAAGATGACACGCTGTTCCACATTATCATATTGTTTAGGGTTAAAGTCTGCGTTTACGATACTTGCAGTATTTTGAATATAGTTGTATCCAATAAAGGTTGTGAACTGCACCTTTTTCGCAGCAAGTATAAGCCTAAACGATGGAACGATATCTTCGTATAAATGTCCCTCAGGGTAGCGAATACTAGAAAACAATGATTTCGCATAAATTTTATTCCAAGCATAAAAATCTGTTCCTTTATGAAGGAATAAATGACTAATTGACTGTTCATTATCCAAAACGACTTCATCTATACTGTCTAGATTTCGAATAGTCTTATCACTGATTCGTCTAACGTTAAAGACAAATACTTCTGTATCGGTTTGCTTTTTTTCAATAAATTTCTCAAAAACATCTAATTCGAAATAATCATCACTATCAATAAAGGTAATATATTCCATTGACGCCTTTTCAATCCCTGCATTTCTGGCAGAAGATAAGCCGCGATTTTCTTTATGAATGACACTTATTCTGTTATCTTCTTTTACTAGTTCATCACAAATCCTACCACTAGTATCCGTTGATCCATCGTCAACTAGAATCAGTTCTAACTCCTTATAAGTTTGGTTCAGAACACTTGCTACTGCTTTTCTTAGAGATTTTTCTACGTTATATACTGGCATTACTACACTAATCACTTTATCACCATTTTCTATTCATATCGTTGATCAACTACTAAAAGTTACCTTTAATTTTCTCAATAAATCTAGGAGATGTATTACTGACCTTATACAAAAGCCAAGAAGTTACATACATAAGAAGAACAGATTTCAGTTTAAAAACCGTCGCTAGCACTTTTCTCATTAAGGAGTTTCGCAAACTTTCTTTAGAAGCTTGAACAACTCTATCATGATGAAGAATCTCTTTTATATATCGACGCTTTTCTTTAAACGTAAATGTGCTAACAGAATAGATTGGAATGATGCTCGACATTACGCCCTTCAAAAATAATGCACTGAATCCTTTTGTGTCTTTTTGTGAAATTTTCAAACAAGCCTCATAGAACTCAACAAACGTTTGAAATTTGTTAGAGAAATGCTTATTTGTTAAGCCGCCTCTTCCGTCAAAATAGTATTCATATAAAACTTGATTTACAAGTTTTACTTGTTGCACGTTTTCAAAATAAGCTAAGTTGAATAACCGATCTTCACAACTTCTGTAAGGCGGGAAAGTAATACCGTTTTTTCTTACAATATCTACTTTGTAAACTTTGTTCCATACGACATAAAGCAATTGTTTTTCCATGAGTTCAAATAAGTCATTTTTAAAATCTTGTTGTGTTTGATACGTTCTATCAGGCGCTTCAGTCAATTTCTCATTAACGACTTCTCCATCGTCTAATACTTTCATATTATAAGAGGATATTAGTAAGTCTGTTTCTGATTCAACTAAAAGATCATGCCTATCGTTGAGAGCTGTCTTCTTTAATACATCATCAGCATCAACGAAAAGCAAATAAGTCCCTTTCGCATATTCGATACCGTGATTTCTTGCAGAACCTGGTCCGCTATTTTCTATATTAATAAGCTTAAACTGGCTTTTATCTACAATAAATTTTTCAATAATCTGCGTACTACCATCAGTAGAACCGTCATTGATCAGTATGACTTCATAGTCTCTAAAAGTCTGTGTAGTGATTGACGTCAGCGTTTTTAGTATATGATCTTGCGCGTTATAAACGGGCATCACTAATGTAAAAAATGGTGTACTCATAAATATTCTCTCACTTTCGTCCAATTCGTCAAAGAAAAAGCATCTCATTAGATATCGCATTTAATCACTACCAAATGCTTCGTCACCTGAGATGCGTTATCTTTAATCTAGTAAATCATATTCTAAAATACTATCTTCTTCTATCGTGTTTTTCGCTTTCTTACCAATCACTTTGTCAATCTCTGAAGGCGATATACCATGTCCTGGACGTTTAAACGTAATCATTTCTCTAGTGATTACAGTACCAGCTGGTATTTCGGTTTCAGCAACGATTGATCTACGTGCATTTTTTCTTGCTGCATCTTGCGTATCTAAATTTAACTCTTTGCTACCTCTGATTTTCATTTGAAACTCTAGAGCACTTTTTAGTTTTTTCATGTCTTCAGGATCCATCGCATGATAGTGATCGTTTCCTGGTAGTGTTTTATCTAACGTATAGTGTTTTTCAATAACTGGTGCACCTAAAGCAACAGCAGTTTTAACGACATCCATGAATTCATCCGGCTTAGTATGATCTGAGTATCCAATTATGCATTCAGGGAACTCTTCTTTTAAAAGTTCAATAACTTCTAAATTCGCATGCTCATACGGTGTGGGATATTCTAAAACACAGTGAAGTAAGACAATGTCTTGATTACCTGTATTTTTAATTGTTTCAATAGCCGCTCTTATCTCTTCAATTGTAGATGCCCCCGCTGAAATCAAAACGGGCTTACCTTTTTTTGCTTGATGCTCAATAAAAGGTAAATTCGTAAGGTCTGAAGAAGATATCTTGTAAATGCTCATTAATTCATTAAGATAATCAGCAGAATCAAAATCGAAAGCAGTACTGAAAAATTCGATATCTAGTTGCTTGCTGTATTCTGATAATTCTTTATACTCTTCATAACCAAAAGAATCGAATTTCTTAAACAATTCATATTGTGATGTAGTGGATTCTTCCGAAGTATCCCAATATGATGGTGAAAATTTAGAAGCAATCGTACCGGCTTTATACGTTTGAAATTTAATCGCATCCATACCAGACTCTTTTGCTTTGTCAATCATCAATTTAGCAGCTTCCATTGGTGTAATGTTTTCTTTTTTTGCAATATCGTAATAGTTTACACCAATTTCTCCAATAACATAATACCCTTGTTCTTCAATTGTTTTAAATATACTCATTATGATACTCTCCTTTAGTCAAATATAATTTTCATAACGCGATCTAAGCCACTTCTCAAACTACTTTGTTGCATTTGGCTATGCATTTGATTTCTTATTTGATGAGATTTCGTCAACCATTCAATCGTATCTTTAACTGTATCTTCTTCAATAATATCTCCAAGCCCCAAGTTGATGAACCCGTTATTCAAATAACCAAATTCATGTTTTAGTTCTCTCACATTTTGAGCTAATAATATGGTGGGAACAGCCATCGCTGCAAGTTCTAACATGGTTCTTCCTTGAGAAGAAATTGCTATGTCTGCCTCTTTCATATGTTCGCTCATAACTTTTACATTTTGAATGACTTCAATATTTGAAGTAGATTGCTCTGCTAATTTAGTCAATTCTTTGTAGTGCGGATATCCCGGGCCAACAATGATGGTGAATTTCACACCGTCAAGGCTATTGCTTTTTTCAATAGCGCGAAAGACTTTGAATGTAAGATTACTAGGATCGACACCGCCAAAAATGACTAGAATATTTTTAACATCATTTCTAATTTCACTCGGTTTACTTAGAAGAAATTCGTCGCGTATAATGTAGTAATCACTACCCCAATAAATATGGTCGCCCGGTTTTTGAGGAGCATACAAATCATTGATGACTGCATCCGCAATGTCAGCACCATCACCCAAGTCTTCAAAATTGATTACTCTAACTCCCAGACCTTTTAGATAGTTTATGTAATCATATTCTGTATTCAACATATCATTGATTACAATGTCAGCTTTTCTAGCCTCAATAATTTTCCCCATCTCGAAGTCATCTTCTATAATATCATACTTGAAATGGCTATCCTTTATTTTCTCTATCCCTAAATCAGAATATTTGCTAACAACGAAGCTCACATCATGATCTATCAAGTTATATGCCAATGACAAGCCTCTATATACATGGCCAAGCCCAATTTTTGAATAACCTTCTACCCTAATGATTACAGTTTTCTTAGTTAATTGTTTTTCTGCTATCCACCAGTCTTCTGCCGTATCAATATCAATTGATTGCCATGCTGGAACTTCAAAAACTGATACATTTGATCCGATTCTAGCATTTGGGCTCATGCATTCAGCTTTCGTAATTAAAAATGCACCCGTTTCAACAAAGCGTTTAGGTAAGTATTGACGATTTAGTCGCTCAGTATACCCCGGCACGAATTTCCCTTGATCGTTTTGTTCCCAGTGAAGGTGTGCCTGGTTGACAGCGCTCAATAGTGTGTCATATCCATGTTCAATACAATCTTTTAATGCCTCATCCAGTACATCAACCGTTAACAATGGCGAAGTTGCTTGAAGAGTAACAACATAGTCGTACGTTTTGTTTTTACTTTCGCTCATTTTTTTATATGCATCGTATATAACTGGATCGAGTGTGACGGCATCACTTGATAGCGTTTCAGATCGTTTAATGACTTCCGCACCATTGTTTAAAGCGACTCTTTCAATCTCCACGTCATCTGTAGAAACACAGACATCAATCGAATAACTACTATTCAACGCGTTATTTATGGCATACCCAATTAACGGAATACCTGCTAAAAATCGCACGTTTTTTCTAGGGATACCTTTTGATCCCCCTCTTGCAGGGATTACAGCGAGTATATTCATTTCGTCATTCTCCTTTATCTTCTACTCAATTAATCAATAAACCCGCTATTTCCACTGATTAAAGCCTATTAAAAATAGCTAGGATCTGCATTTTTATTTTTACGTTTTTTTATACTGTAATACAGTCTAGATGTCACTTTGGAACCAAGTATAACTAGAGGCATTCCCTTATTTAAAGTAGCCTTTCGATTACTTCTCTTGATGATCTTCCTATTCTTATTCACAACTTTGTGGAAGTTCGTCATGTTTGTATTACTAGGCACAAATTGATAGGAAAACTCTATAAATGTGTTGATATATCTTTCTGCTATTTCATTAAAGAAATATTGTTTAAATGACTTGTCTGTTTCTGTCTCAGCTCTATCTATCCACCAAGAATATATCTTATAAACATCTAAAGCTTTATCGATAGAAGGTGTGTTCACCAAGGAGCCTTTGCGTCGGCCTCTATAGTTGTAATAAGGATTTGCATTGCTGGCACATTTTTTTGCATGCAATACGCAATTCATCATCCACTCAACATCTTCACTGTACATATTTGGTTTAAAGAACAATCCATTTTCAAGTAAAAACTGTCGTCTAAAAAGACCTCTTACTCCTAATCGCATGAATCCAATATGATCAACAATGGACATAAAAGAGGCTTTTCCCGTTTTTTGATAAACCCATTCGTTTTCAACAATGAATTCATCTGCTTTTAACTGCTCATCTCCGTCAAAAAACAGGGACATTCTTCCGAATACGAGATCTATTGTCTGATCCTTTTTGATAATATTATAGTAACTCTCAAGTGTTTCTCGATGTATCCAATCATCACCATCAATAAAAAAGATGTATTCACATGAAGCTTCTTGAATCCCCCTATTTCTAGTAAGAGAAATCCCTTCATTTTCCTTATCAACAACTCTAATTCTACTATCTTTTTGAGCGTAACGATGACATTTTTCTAGACTATTATCAGTTGATCCGTCATTGATTAAAATAAGTTCGTAATCAGAATAGGTCTGATCTATTACGCTCTCAATACATTGATCAATGTACGATTCTAAATTATACACTGGAACAACGACACTTAACTTCACCATTTTTTCCAACTTTCACTTAAGTCTATAAACATATTTTACACTAACGCTTTATCTATATAGTTGATATATTGTTCTCTTTCTTTAATCAAAACGTCTTCAATATGACTCGTATTCAGCTCCAGCACTTCTTCAACCGATAGTCCTAAACTTTGCGATTCGTGACGTTCACTTAAACTGAATTTCTTTAATAGGGTATCAATTCTAGAACTCATTTTCAATTCGCTATTCTCTATTCTATCGCAAACTACAAAAGGTGTTTTGAAGACGATTGAAAAAATGGAACCATGAAATGAGTCTGTACAAAATAACTCCGCGTGATCAATTAAATATAAAAACTCAGAAGGATCAACAGAATAATAGCTAGGTGATCTCTTTAAATCATGCAGATAAATGATCTCTAGATTTTTTTCAGAAGAGACTTTATCTAGGAACGCCTGCGTTTTTTCTGCAATAGGCCCCAAGAAATAAGTCAGTAAGTATTTCTTATCAGAGATAATGTTTGGTTTTTTTGAAAGTTTCTTCCATTCAACTTCTTCTAAAACCAAAGTAGGATCTACAAGAACTTCGGCTTCGCGGTTTGTTAGTTCTTTTATAATTTTTGCTCCAGCTTCTTCTCTAACAGAGAGGTGTGCCATTTCTTCAATCATCTTACTATATTTGTTTCTATATTCAGAAGGAATCGTTGAAATACCGAAGCTTGGAGATAAAGCTATACGTTTTTCTTTAGATGCAAAGGTTAAGAAATCAATACCCGAACCTTTTCTATAATTTGGGTTCCAAACTTGATCACTTCCAGTTACAAAATAATCAAATTGTTGATCAATATCACTAGGAATTGCTTCTTCCGTTACTGTATAAGGAGTCTCTTTGATATTGTCTTTACTGAATTTAACAAACTTAGAATATCTTTCGCTTTTAACCTCAGCATGCTTTTTGTTGTTCATTCTATTTTTTATGATACGAGAAATATCGTTTGGTCTAAACTCTTTTAATTTTTCTTTGAATGATTTTTCGATTTGGTTCCCTACCCTACTCTTTACGGTAGTTACCTCAAACCCTTTACCTTTTAGTATTTCTTGTGTTGCGTAATTTTGTAATCTATTCCCATAATTTCCGTAATCCGTTATTGTAAGAATACCAACTTTTTTTTTCATTTTATCTCCTCGATAATCTTTTATTTATAGTGTTTTTTGTCAACCAAAGTATCATAAAGCAAGATCATCATTACTAAGAACCAAAACGCAGGCGATAGATAACCACCTTTAGAAAAGTTCATTGCAATGAAAAATAGGCCTAGGGGTACGTTTTTAAAAGTAAGGAAAAGTGAGAATCCTGAGAATAACGCAATTCCTATGATTCCAAATTCAGATATCATATAGGCGAAATTATGCCAAACAACTGGTGTATGACCAATTCCATTGCCTAACCAGATATTGCTTTCATTAATATATTTCCAACTATCTTTTAGCCTCTCGTTAACAGAAGGTTCTTTACCCTGCAAAATTAAAACTGTTCTATCGATAATAGTAGTATGGATTGTCTCTTGGAAAACAAAGTAGATAATCAGTAATGCTACAATCGGGATCAACAATTTCCAATCAAGTTTGATTTTCCTGAAATCAACTCTTTTTATGAACGACAGTACCAGTAGGATACCCATCACGGCAATTGCACTGTATGAAAAAGTCGTCAGTACGAATATAACAATTAAAAAGTTAAAGAAATAGTTGAGTTTGAAGTTAAATTTACTGAATAGATTAATCGCTAGTATGGTGTTTAAGTAATATCCCATATGAGCTGGCTCATAAAAAATACTCAACGTTCTAACGTAAAATGTATCTGTTGAAAACAAATAACCGTCATAACGAGTGAATCGCCAAAAGAATTCATAAGGAAGGATTCCGTCTGAGTATATGGCAACGGTAATATAAATACCTATTAAACCAATAATAACAGCAACAACGTTATTTATAGTCAAAAAATTCTTTTGAAAATTATTTGCTTTAATATAACTTATGAAAATTGAAATTACAACGACATAAAAAGAAAGTTTGATTAAGCCGTATAAACCAACTTTCAAGTCGAAAGCTTCATTGGAAAGATAACTGATCAGCGTATGAATCGCGACAAACCCAATCGGGAGTGCCATCCACAAAATCGCTGTTTTATTCAGGGATATTTTTTTCGCTACAGCCATAATAAGGACTGTTGGAAAAATCAATAGTTCTGTCAAAGAAAAAGCTCCTACAATCCAGTCGCTGAAAACAAATAGCGACGCTATAATAGATAGTAGGATCATATCAAATGTACTTATATTCTTTGTCGTTTGAACTGAATAATGCATCTCTTCACTCCTAGATAAAATACATAGTAGGTTCTTTTACTTAATCAGTTCAACTGACTCAGGGATATTTCCTATAACAACTTCTTCCTCTACACCTTGAGAAGAAACTTTATCAAATAATATTTTTATCGTTTGAAGAAGTATCTTGATATCAAGTATAAAGGAATATTTTTTGATATAGACTAAATCAAAATTCAATTTACTGTTAAAGTCTGTAGCATATTTTCCGTATACTTGTGCGTACCCAGTTATTCCAGCTCGCACATTATGTCTAAGATAATAATAAGGGTTTTCTTTATTAAACTGATCTACGAAAAAAGGTCTTTCAGGTCTAGGTCCAACTAAAGCCATATCACCTTTTAGAACATTCAGTAATTGCGGCAACTCATCGATTCGGAGCGATCTTAAATACTTACCCACTGTAGTAACGCGGGCATCATTTGCACTCGCTAGCACTGGTCCTGAATCTTTTTCCGCTGTAGCACTCATAGTTCGGAATTTCAGTATATTAAATTCTTTTTGATCTTTTGTAATTCTAACTTGCTTGTAAAATACTGGACCTTTAGAAGTTGCTTTAATGATAATCGCTGTCACAAGCATGATCGGTGAAGCGATAACAGTCAGTACTAATGAGACCATTAAATCAATCATCCGTTTGATCAAATCATCTTCAGGTGGAATTTGAAAATTAGATACTTCAATGATACTTTCATCCTCTATACTCATCATATTGGGATTTACTAGCACCATGTTTTCAAAACTAGTATTCAAAAACAGTTTCGTTTGATTTCTAATCAGCATTTCGTAAATTTTCACTTTTTCTTCTTCTTCAACATGTCCTGCCATGTAGACAATATCTACAGAGCGCATATGCTTTTTGACATTGTTATAGAAATCATTCACAACGGCTTTGGTGATAACATGTCTTTTATTTTTAGAATTTTCAAAGTTGTGAATCGCTTTTCTGCAATTTTTTTCTGATCCTACAACCATAACTTTTTTTGTACCATCAATTCTTTCGTACAGTTTAAAAATGAAGATTCTCCATAAAAACAAGAAAATTGTACTTAATATAAAACTAATTAAGATGATTGTTCGTGGAAAAGCGAACCATCTTCCAACAAATGTCATTGCCATAATCATTACTGACATCAATAACTGAACGATGATTGTTAAATATAAGAAGTCAGTTTTTTGTTTGTTATAAAGAATATAAATACCAAATAGAATATTCAAAAGTACAAATACGATTAATATATAAGTATCTGCTTTTTGGTATGCTTCATAATTCCTTTGTGGTAATTCCCAACTATATCGAATGAGGAAAGATAATACGATAGAAAAATGATAAATAATCACATCTACTATCCCAATTGCTATTTTTTTTGTTCGATCAAAACCGCTTGATTGGGCCATGAGTGAACCTCCTAGTACTATTTATTAAAATATTTTTTAATTGTATTTACAATGATTTGACTTGCCGTTCCATCACCATATGGGTTATCAGCTTTAGCCATTTTATTGTATAGGACCTGATTGTTTAATAATTGCTCAATTGACTGGTACACTTTTTCTTCTTCTGTACCAATCACCTTTAACGTGCCCGCAGTGAAGCCTTCAGGTCGTTCTGTTTTATCTCTTAACACCAAGACCGGAATGTCAAAGGCTGGAGCTTCTTCTTGCAAGCCTCCAGAATCCGTCAATACAAGGTAAGATTTAGAAAGTATTTTATGGAACGCATCCACTTCAAGAGGAGCAGATAATATAATTCGTTCATTTCCAGATAGCATTTCCTTAGCAAGTTCTTGAACCACCGGACTTAGGTGGACAGGCATAACCACTACAACATCTTCATGCTCATTAACCACTCGTTTTATTGCCTTAAATACCTGTTTCATCGGTTCTCCATGATTTTCTCTTCGATGCATGGTCAACAAGATGGGTTTTTTATAACCTTGAATCGTATTTAGTAACTCATGATTCACGTTCAATTGCTTCGTATACTGAATTGCGTCGATGGCTGTATTACCTGTTACCATAATCTGATCTTCTGATTTATTTTCTTTTAACAAGTTCGACTTAGTTAACTCAGTTGGGACAAAAAACAAATCTGCTAGGTTGTCGATCAACTGACGATTCGCTTCTTCTGGAAACGGGAAGTATTTGTCATATGTGCGAAGTCCAGCTTCGACGTGTCCAATTGGAATCTGTTGATAATAAGCTGCCAAGGCTGCAGCAAAACTTGTGGTTGTATCTCCATGAACCAGTATCATATCTGGCTTTTCATCTAGGAAGATTTCTTCGAGTCCTTTCATTACATTAACTGTAATATCAGACAAGGATTGTTTAGGTCTCATAACATTTAGATCATAGGTGGGATTGATGTTAAAAACATGAAGAACTTGATCGAGCATTTCACGATGTTGAGCAGTAACAATGATAACCGTTTCGAACTGATTCTTATGTTTTTCTAGCTCTTTGATTACAGGTGCCATTTTTATAGCTTCGGGTCTTGTACCAAACACGACACCAATTTTCTTTTTCATCATTAAGTAAAACGTCCTTTTACATTAAATAGCGCAATCTTCTTGGTTACTCATAAGACTGCTAAAAGATTTTATTTGTAGGTTTCTAAGCATTCAACTTGTATTTTACCATAAAAAAAACCTAAAAAGGTGTGAAGTTTTCATTAACTCCATGTACTTTAGAGGTCATTTCTTTAACTTTTGTCTCAAAATAGAAATCTTAATTCTTAGCTTATCTTGTAATTTAATCGTTCTAAGATTATTTAACTGCTTTTTCATTTTAGGTTCCACTTGACTATGTTGCAAGCCACTATAGATAGAAATCAGTTGTCTTTTTAGAAAAGTTTTTTCAATCAAATTGTATTGATTCGATTGATAATCACTTTCAATCAAACAAAAGACTTCCATGTAAGAATCAAAGGATTTTTTTTTATGAAGTGGTGTACTTTCAGTCATTGTAGAAGCTACTCTATATCTACGGTGGTAGAAAGTTTTATTCACATATACCATTTTTTTGGAAGAGATAAATATTTTCGTCGTAAAGTATTCGTCTTCATGCAAGATACCTTCTGGAAAACGAATTTGTTCCATATCAATTATTTCTTTATTTATCATGTATAAACAAGGCGAAGCTGAGTATGCCTTCTGGTTTTTACTTAATAAAACTTCGCCTTCATAAATAATATGTTCATCGAGTATAGAAGAAAAATCATAGTCTACACTATGTTCAAATTGTTCCGATCCTTCAGAAAAGGACTGTCCGTTAAATCTTACAAGATCCGCTCCGGTCTTTTGCGCTTTAAAGATTAGTGTTTCTACGGTGTTTTTTTCAATCCAATCATCTGAATCAACGAATAAAAGATATTCACCAGATGCCTTTTCAGTACCTTGGTTTCTAACAGCCCCTTGACCTCTGTTTTCTTTGTTGAGCATTAAGGTTACGTTCTGTTCATACTGTTTAAGCAAATAAGGCGTTGCATCCGTTGAACCATCGTCAATCACGATAATTTCTAGTGCTTCATAGGTCTGCGCTAAAACAGAGTCCAAGCATTCTTCAATATATCTCTCTACGTTATATGTAGGAATAATAATTGAAACAAGTGGTTGTTTCATAACAACCGCCTCCTATCCAACTTTCCGCTTAACGAGCGAGAAGTTCTGTTCTAATTTTTTTAAATTCTCCAGTAATGACAATTCCTATCATCCATACGACTGCAAAAATCATCCCTTTGATGATTAAAACGACGAAAAAGTGGAACGGCAACGTTGGTAGGAGTAAGAATACAACTAGTTGCATCGCTGCTAGTATAGCGGGTTTTATCAGTACTTTTAGAAACTCCAGTATAGAAGCATTAAACATTTTGATCATCAACAAGTAGTTTGCCTGAATAAGATTCAGCGCGAAGGCAATGACCAAGAAAAGAGCAACCGTTTCGATTCTTCCAAATAAAATCCCAGTAATGATTCCAGAGACATTTAATATGGTAGACAAAACACCAGATAGTAATAGCAAGTCTGTACGGTTTCCAGATTGGAAAACCCCACCTGTTGACGACAAAATCATTTGTATCCAAACGGATAGAGATAAAATTTGTAAGGATGCAATACTCGGTGCCCAATTTTGTCCAAAGATATAGATAATTTCTTGGGAAGCGAAAAATAGGAAGATTGATAATGGTAGCCCAATCAAAGCTAGTAAGTTAGATACTCTTAAGTACACTTGTTTGATTTTATCTAGCTGTGATTCATAATCAGACATGATCGGGTGAACGACTGATGTAACCAAGCTTGTGAGCACATTATTTGGATACAAGGTAATCTGATAGGCTTTATCATAATACCCTAAAGCACTTTGAGAAAATACTGCACCAATCAGTAACGTATCCAAGTTTCTGGAAAAGTAATTAATAAAATTGAATAAAAATTGATTTTTAGAGAAAGCGTATATTTTCTTCAACGGTTCCCAGTTCAGTTTGAATTTGAATGTTGTGCCTGTCCTGTAGTAATAGACACTAAATAGTATAATTGCCTTAGCAGTATTTCCTAAAATCAAAGAGTAATAACTAAAACCCATCACTGCGAAAATAATGGAAACAGTGCCTGAAACCATGGAACTAACAACTGCAGTGTAGTTGACTGTTTTAAAGTTCTTTTCTCTTAATAGTAATGCCTGAGGCACGACTAATAAACCATAGAAAAATAGACAGATAGCTAGTATCCTGCTCAGTGAAACGAAAGCGACGTTGTTATAAATCCAACTGATTGGATAGCCAAGGAAAACGAAAAAAATCGCTAAGGTTAGTGACAAGTATAAACTAAAAGCGAAAATAGAATTGATTTCAGATCTCTTGAGATCTTTATTTTGAATAATTGCAGGACCAATTCCACTGTCAGCTAATAATTGAAAGAACACTAAAAAGACATTCACTGTCGCCGCGATTCCAAATTCTGTTGAAGTTAGTATCTGAGACAAAACAAGCTGCACAACAAGTTGTACTACTACATTTGAGTATTTCCCTATAGCCGTATAAAACAAACCACTTTTAAACTTCTCTAACATACTACCTGTTCTCCCTAACTATATTTCAATTTAAGATTTGAAAAACTGTTTTAATTTCTGGAACGTCTTTGTATAATTATTCGCTGAAGCATTTCGTTTTTCCATCAATTTAATTGCTAGTAAATAGCGTTCTCTTTGAATTCTTTGATGGAGCAAATATCTGAAAGGATTCGGGTCTTTCAAATCTTGTTTAACGACATACGCTCGAATGTGTTCTTCTTCGCAAATCGCTTTGATCCACTCGACTTTTTCTTCTTCTGTCATCGGACAATCAGGATGTGTAATGTTTGCCAATTCCAGATAAACCGGATGCCAGAATTCTTGTTTCAGTAAATCATTAAATTCTTTTTCGCGTCCCCAATGTTCAACTAAATTCTTGAACTGTAATGCGATATTTAACTCCATTACAAAACGGTCTTCCCGGTATCGATTAACTGCAGAACCAGAATGTGTCACATAGTGATAATACGTGTTTCGATTAAAGGCCACATTTGAAATTTCTTTGTATACTTTGAGGTTGAAAAGGGCATCTTGTCCTAACTTTTGATCGTCAAAGCGAATCTTATGTTGTTTCAAGTAAGCACGTTTATATAATTTATTCCATAATGCATAAGGCGTAAAATGGTAAAAGTTACGGAAATGATCACGAAACCCTTTTTGCGTATAAAAATGGGGTTGTCTCGGTAAAAAGGTCTCTCTTTCTCTAGGATTCCCTTCAACTTCTTTTGTATAACCAAAAACAACAACTTCTGCATCTCTTTTTTCTGCTAGTCTATAGTTTTCAGCCAGCAAAGTTGGTTTAAAGTAGTCATCTGGATCTGCAAAATATATATATTTCCCTCTCGCGATTCTAAGTCCCGCGTTTCTGGCTTTACCAGATCCTTGGTTCTTCTGATGGATCACTTGAATCAGTAAAGGTTCTTCTTCTGCAAACTGATCGCAGATATCTCCAGAGTTATCTGTGGAGCCATCGTTAATAAGGATTAATTCAAAGTCCATCTTTGTCTGGTTTAAGGCAGACTGAATAGCCCTCGGCAGATGAGCTGAGACGTTATAAACTGGCATAATAATGGATACATCGAACATAATACCTCTCCTAACTCCTAATAGATGGTGTTTTCACTACTATTTTATAGCAATTCTCCTCATTATAACATAGGTTTTCTAAACATTTATAAGAATTATATTAATTTTATGAATAAAAAGGATTACAGATATCTTATCCTAATAGGTTTATTTCATATTCATAACTTACGTACAAGGATAGAAATAGAAGCTTTTTTCAGAATGCATCTTTTATGAACTTATGGTAGAATGAACTGAACTTTAAAAGGGGTTACAATTGATTCCTTTTATCATACTGCTATATACAAATGAAGGAGCGATAATATGGCTATATTAGTTACAGGCGGTGCGGGATACATTGGTTCTCACACAGTTATTGAGTTATTGAATGAAAATCATGAAGTGGTCATTGTTGATGATTTTTCTAATTCAAAACCAGAAGTTTTGAATCGAATCAAGGAACTTTCTGGAAAAGACTTTGTGTTCCATGAAGCAGATGTTTCTGATAAACAAGCACTCGCAAAAATTTTCGAACAACATGACCTTGAGGCGGTAATTCATTTCGCTGGTTACAAGGCTGTTGGCGAATCCGTAGCTGAACCATTGAAGTATTATCACAACAATTTACTCAGCTCAATCGTTTTGATGGAACTGATGAATGACTATAACGTCAAAAATATTGTGTTCAGCTCAAGTGCAACCGTTTATGGTATGAACAACAAAGCACCATTTACTGAGGATATGCCTCTTTCAACAACGAATCCTTACGGAACAACTAAATTATTTATCGAACAATTTATCCAAGATCAAGTAGCGGCTGATCCTTCTTGGAGTGCGGCACTACTACGTTACTTCAATCCAATCGGCGCCCACGAATCTGGTCGTATCGGTGAAGATCCTAATGATATTCCAAATAATTTGATGCCTTATATCACTCAAGTCGCTGTTGGTAAACGCGAAAAATTAGCCGTTTTTGGAAATGATTATGATACCAAAGACGGTACTGGTGTTAGAGATTACATCCACGTTAAAGACTTGGCAAAAGGTCATATCCGCGCTGTAGAAAGCGTACTTGAATCTGTTGGTGGAGCAGAAGCTTACAACCTAGGTACTGGTGTTGGCTACTCTGTTCTGGATGTGGTGAAAGCCTTTGAAACAGCGAACGACGTCGAGGTACCTTACGAAATCGTTGACCGTCGTCCTGGAGACATTGCAACAAGTTATGCGGACTCTACAAAAGCACACGAGAAACTGAACTGGGCTGCCGAACTGGGCCTTGAAGACATGTGTCGTGATTCTTGGAACTGGCAAAAAAACAACCCAAATGGGTATGCATAAAATGAAAAGGACGAAGCCGAGTGCTTCGTCCTTTTCATTTTAGTTATCTTTTAATTCGTTTAACTCTTCGTTTCTCAGCTTCTTTAATTACTTTAATATCTTATTTTTTTCCTATTGGCAATCCTTTTTCTCAATCTCTCAGCGGTAAGGAACACTAGGCGTTCCTCCTTTCGATACTCTTTGGCTATTCTTAGTACTCATTGATTGTATCTTCTTGAGTCTCAACAATATGGGCACTAATGTTGGGACTCGATGGGCTCGTCTTCGTGAGTTACAACAATATTTGGATTATTCTTTTAACTTGGTGATTTCAACAAACTGAGTCTCAATAATATGAGGGTTATTCTTATCACTCGGTGGTTGCATCTGATTGAGTTACAATAATAGCCTAATTTTGCATTCCACGAGGCGAATACTAGGCTCATCCCCATTATCAATCATCAACCTCCAGACCGGACACTTTCCATAAGACGCAAAAAAACCGAGTATGCTTGGCCAGATGATTTGCGTACTCGGTCTTTATTTGACTATTGGCTTATGCTTTTAAGCTTTCGCCGTTTGTTTCGATAACTTCTTTGTACCAGTTGAAAATTTTCTTTTTGTAGCGGTTTAGTGAGCCAGATCCGTCGTCGTGACGATCTTCGTAGATGAATCCGTAACATTTAGTGAGTTGTGCTTTTGTTGCGTAACTCATAACGTTTGCGGCTTCTTTAACTTGTGCTAAATGATCGTTCAACTAGTTGATGCGGTAATCATCTTTTGATTATTTTTCAATTCTTTTAACTCTACGTTTTTCAGCTTCTTTGAAAACTTTAGCGTCTTCTCTTTTTCCAATCACAATGATTTCAATGACCTCAATTTGTCCTTCGTCAGTTGCTTTGTAGATCATTCTTAAACCTAATTTTTGATTCTTTAATTCTTTGAAACCTGATAACTTTGCGTATTGAGTGTTTCCTAATAATTTCCCAATTGAGGATCCTTTAAGCTCTAGTCTTTCTATAGCTATATTGACCCACTGTTTTGAATTTCCATCCATATTCTTATATTCCTTAGCAGCTTCTTTCCAGAAAACAATTTTATTCACTAGTCGAACAATTCTTCTTCAGATAAAAGAGCGAATGGGTTCTCATCATCAGATTTTTCGATAACGTTTTTAGAATCAATCAGTTCAATAGGACCTTCTTCAACCCTATTCTTTAAATGGCTATAAAAAAGTTTTTCTTCCATAACATGAAACTTTTCTACCATTTCCGTGTAGTCTCGATTACTCATTATTACAGCTTCTGGAGTATTATGATTTAGAATGAAGGTTGGTTCTCTGGTTTCATTTACATCTTTAATAATTTTTGATAATTCACTTTTAGTTTGCGTTATAGATTTAGTATTTCCAATAGTCTTAAGCATATTTTCACTCCTTATATACTTTATTCATAAATAGTATAACATAAAACACCTAGATTCAATACTTAATTCAGTACCTTTTTAAGTACTTTTATTTCACGCTTTTCAGCCTATTCTTGATTCCATTAATTTGACTTTAAAATTTCGAGAACAGTTAAAAGATCGCATACCTATAGAATGTAAGGTCAGCAATCTTTTCTGTAATTATTGTTCAATTTTTTCGACTTCATCTTTAGTAAATAACCCTGCCGCTCGAAGTACTGTATGGTAAGCGAGCCGACATTCTTTTTCTCTTGCATCTTCGTTTGGTTCTTCTTCTGTAGCATAACGATAAACTTGAGCTGAATATCGAGTCTTCTCTAGTATACTCACAAGTGTCATCCAAGCTCTTGGGATATGATCAATTGAACTTACAGCTGCAATAGATTTATACCTTCCCTCTTTAGTATAATCTCTAAATTCTATGACATTCCCCACTGTATCTTTTGCATAGTTACAGGCTACTAGTCTTGAACTTTCTACTCCCGCATCTACAAGATATGCTTTCATTCTTTCTGCTTCACCGTATTTGTTATGCACTGCGGCACCACTCAGTAAGATTGGTGCCTTCGGATTCCTTTTTGCGAGCTCGAGTGTTTTTTTTAATCGATTTTCAAGTTGCGTTGGGATTGTTCCGTCTTCATTCAATAACAACCCAAATACACAAATTAAGTCTAGCGCTTGATGATCGTTTGATAAATCAAACTCAGTATACGTCTGCTCGATGAACTGTAACTTTTCATCTAACCGATCAAATAAGATCGGTGCATGTCTACTAAGCTTGTCTGAATAGCGTTTGATTTCCTGGTGAGAAGCATTCAGCAAATAGAGTTGAACGAGCGTCATATATAACGCATAAAGAGACGCTTCCTCTTCTTCTAAAACAGCCTTAAAGCAGTCTAAAGCGAGTTTATTGAACTCGAGAACCGCAAGCACTTCTCCTTTAAGCAATGTTGCTAGAATACGTAACTCTTTACTTTCTGCAACTTCGTCTAGTTTATGGAATCCTTCATGCACTTTCCAACAGTTAATCAAGTCTATACTATCATTGAAAGCCTCAATGTGTTTATAACTGTCTCCCATTCTGGGAATCAACTTCGCTGGATCCGTTCCTCCACTATAAGGTTTTAAATCGAATTGATCGACGAGCATGTTTCCACCTGCTTTCTGACTTTTTCACGGTAATCCGAAAGAAAATTAGTCCAGTCTGTCTGGATGATATCTACACCTGCTTTTAAAAACTTTTCCCAGATCTTGTCGTCAAATAAAGCTTGATCGTCTGTTAAACCACCAAATAAATTGAATGATATACCCAAGTTTTCTGCATTGGCAACAATCAGTAAATGCTCATCATGTAGTTGCTGAACATAGGCTTCGTCTAATAGCGTTGACTCCATACTACTCATCACGAACTCTACACCGATTGTGTGAATGTCTCTGTACGACTGCACCAATTCTATCTCTTGACGGTCACTCACAATCGGTATATACTGCCACTGGTCGTTTTGCATTACGAGTTGGTCTAGGAAACTGGCTTGAACAGGGGATTTCAAAACGATTTGTTCTTGCTTGTCTGATTGTTTTAAAATTGTGAAAAAATCAGGATCCGTCCAGTAATGCCATGATCGGTCTAGATTAACCAATTTACCCTCAGGTAGCCAATCTAGAAAGTCCGTCAGTTTGTTGAGCTTATAGCCGGACTTTGTTCCTAGACTATTATTCAAAATAATGCTGTCGATTTCTGTTGAGGTCAGTTGCCCAAAGTCTTCGGTTCGGGATAATAACTTTGGTTCGGCGTTATTATGAAATAAATAATATACGTCATCAGCGGTTTTGCAAATATCGACTTCCACAATATCTGCACCGGCTTTGTATCCCAGGTAACTTGATTCAATCGAATTTTCTATTATGTTCCCGCCCCAGAATCCTCTATGCGCCATGATCAGAAATGGTTCGGTATGTCTAGCTCTCAAAAAGGGGTTCTGACTCATGTGTTCTCACCTTTTGGTTTTTCTAACAGTCCTTTCGCTTTGACTGTTTTCTTTCTTTTTTCACCGATTTTTGATCCTCTACCGTAAATCAGGTAGAACATAACCCCTCCAACGGCCATTAAAATGACAGAATACACGAGATTGATTGCGGCTGCGTTCAAGTTATTTGCGGAATCTGCGTTTGACCGAATCGCAATCCCGATTGTTGGATAGGCCGGATGATACAAGAATGCCGACAAATCATAATCGGCCAGAAAGTTATTAAAGTTCAATGCCACAAGCGCCAGTGCAGTTGGTAATAGTGCCGGCAAAATAATTTTTAAAAAGGTTCTAATGGATGAAGATCCTAATATGCGTGAGGCATCTTCTAAGTTTTCATCAAATGAATAGTAGGCTCCTTTGATGTATCTCAAGGTCGCTGGTAACATCATGATCATATAGGTTAGCGGTAGGATCCATAAACTGCCGATCACACTTTGACCAAAGAGCAGCGGTGATGGTGCACCATAAGATAAAATTAAACCGAGCGCAATCATCAGTGATGGCAACAACCATGGGATATAAAACAGATATTCTGTTAGTTCTGCAATTTTCTTTTTCCTATTCTTCATAACTAGTCTCGCAACTAGAATCATAAACAAAACGGCCAAAGCGGCTGCTATACCAGCGTACCCGATACTCGTCAACATTGGCCCGAAACTATTGCGATTGAAGAGTATTTGTCGATAATTTTCTAGCGTGAAATATTCAAGTGACAATACGGAACGAGAAATACCTTGTAAATTCATGAATGAAAATAAAATCACTAAAACAAGCGGTAGTAAGTAAATAAAACAAAGGATATAAGATATGGCGTGTACAATCGTGTTGGCAATCGGATTACTAATCTTCTGCTTCGTCACACGCGTTTTTGTTTTAGAGATGGACATATAGTTCCCTTTTTTCTCATTTCTTGTCATCACAATCAGTAAGACAACTTGTGCGGCACCTAAAATGAGGGAAAGTAACGCTGCTAAATCTCTTGATTGTGGTCTTTGAGTGAAATTTAAGATCATTGGAGAAATCGTCTCAAATTTACCGCCAACCATTATCGGCGCTGCCATAGCACTCAATCCAAGTTGGAAAGACATGATCACCAAAGTGATCATAATGGGAAAGAGTGTTGGAAAAACGATATCTTTAAGAACTTGCCACTGGCTACTTCCGAGGTTTTTCGCAGCCTCAATGGTGTTATTATCCAACCCTTTTACGCCATTTCTTAAGAACAACATATGGTTTGTCGTACAGGCAAAAGTCATCACGAATAAAACAGCTGGAAAACCAGTGAACCAACCTGGCGTCAAATTGGGAAAGACACCTGTTAAAAGTTTGGTTATAATGCCGTTCTGTCCATAAACATACAGATAACCATTGTTTAAAACCATCCCGCTAAAGACAAAAGTCGACATGAAGCCGATTCTCAGGAATTTTGCTCCTTTTACTTCAAAGTATTCTGTTACCAGTACAATAAATGTACCAACGATGTTTACGGTAAAAACCAATACAAAAGCTAACAAGAAAGAATTCAAGATTGATTGTATCGCTCTACTTGAACTGGATAATCTCTGAAAAGCAGATAAACTTAATTGTCCATCTACCCAGAAAATATCTCTTAACACATTAAAATTCGGCAACAACAAAAAGGTCAATACAAACCACAGAATGAATAGACAAAATAGATAAAACGGAATTTTTGAAAAAATCGTTGTATCTCTATTCAGTTCTTTTTTCGGCATACTCATCGTTGCTTTCATTTTAGCTCACCTCGTATTCTAAAATATCTGTAGGATCGATATAAACGGTCCATTTCATAACTGGATCGATTTGCATATTACCATCTTCTTTTACAATGATCCTAAGCGTAGTCTCTTGAAACTTGCATACATAAGTTGTAAAGGTTCCATAGAAAAACTCATCCAAAACCTGCACATCCATCGGTATCATTTGATCCGTATTTGATGCCCAGAGTTTAATCTTTTCTTCACGAATATAGTGTCTTTTTTTCAGATCAAATTGATTCGTATCCAAGTGTCTATTAATATGTTCTATCAGAGAAGTATCCAGATAATTGGCATCGCCGATAAACTTACAGACAAACTCCGTAGAAGATTGGTCGTAAATTTCTCTAGGTGTACCGATTTGATCGATTTTTCCATTGTTGAAGACTGCAATATGATCAGAAATCTCTAGTGCTTCATCTTGATCGTGGGTAACGTAGATTGCGGTCATCCCTGTTTCTCGTTGAATCCTTTTCAATTCTGCACGTAATTGTTTTCTTAGTTTTGCATCCAGATTGGATAAAGGTTCATCGAATAGTACAACTTTTGGCTTTTTCGCCAAGGCTCTAGCAATTGCTACACGTTGCTGTTGTCCACCAGAAAGGTCCGAGACGTTTTTTTGCAACTGTTCTGTATTCAACTCTACGAGGGTCGCTAATTCCTGTACCCGCTCTTGAATCTGACTTTTGCTTTGTTTATCTATTTTAAGCCCATAAGCGATATTGTCATAAACGGTCATCGTTGGGAATAAAGCGTATGACTGAAATATCATTCCAAGATCTCTTTTTTCAACAGGCACTTTCAAAATATTTTTGCCTCGAATGTCGATACTTCCTTCTGAAGGCTGGATGAACCCAGCGATTGTTCTGAGCGTAGTCGTTTTCCCACAACCCGATGGTCCTAATAATGTGAAGAATTCTCCTTCTTCTACTTTGAAATGAACGTCGTCTACTGCGATAAAGTCATCATATTTAACTTGCAAATTCTTGATTTCAATCATGTTGCGGTCTCCTCATCCCTTAAAATGGATAAAAAGCGAAATAGAAGCTATTCCGCTTTTTACCTATACGTTATCTTCTGTTATGGCATTAACTCTAATTCAACTTTTTCCATCCAGCTGTTCAAGTTCTCCTGTACGAAGTTCCAGTCAATGTCCATTGGCGTAGTTGTATCTGCAATTTCAAGTAAACGTTCTGAAGCATTTTCTGCGGCTACCTCATTAACTGGTAATCCACCGAATTCTTCTATGAAAGCTGTTTGCATTTCCGCACTTCCGAACCAATCCACAAATTCTTCTGCTTTTGAATAATCGTGGTCGTCTCCTTTGTCCAAAATACCGATTTGTTCACGCATCGTAACGACGCCTTGTTCTGGATTTACTGGTACTCCAGTGAAGTCGTATTCTTCTTCTGCATTGCCTAAACCGCCTGAGAAATAAAATGTGACCGGTACCGTTCCGTCAGAAAAGTTTTGAAGTTGATCTTCGCTCTCGGGTGTTGCGTATCCATTTGCCAGGAATGTTTCTACTTCGTCCCAGCCTTCTTGAGCGATTCCGAGGTCTCCACTTTCATCTACATATTGGAGAAGGATGCTTAAGATCGATTTCTGATTTGTACCACTTGTAAGGTTCTCAGGGATACGGTATTTATTTTGTAATGCTTCGTTTTTTCCTAAGTCTTGCCAGTTTTCTGGTATATCGTCACCTTCAACGAATTCTGGATTATACATCATGAAAATTCTCTGTTCTACTAGAGGATGGAAGTATTGATCTCCAATATTCGTTTCTGTAGGAATTTCACTGATCCAACTCGGTTCATATTGTACGAGTAGTTCTTCACTATTTAATTGGAAAAACATCGCTTCGTCCATTCCAAAAGCGACATCAGCTTGAGGTGAACTGGATTCTGCAAGTAATCGGTTAAAGATTTCTCCACCGCCTGCTTCAACGTACTGCATGTCGAATCCAGCTTCGGTTGCTTTCTCATCGATCCATTCTTGTCTACCATCAGCTAGAGAGTTTGAATAGACTAGCACTTTTCCACTTTCATCTGAATCATTTTCTGGTGACATGGAAGCATCTGATCCTTCACCGGAAGCACAAGCTGCTAAGGTTAGTACGGATGTTGCTGACATTAATGTAAGTAACCATTTCTTATTCACGTATTCATTCTCCTTTTCTTCTCAAATCCTTGCTTCGTTTATCGTAACAGATTCTTTACTGACTTGATGTTTGATTTGTGTAAAGAACTGTAGGATTTATGTAAAAGATCGTTTGAACTGGTAATATAATAGTCCTTTTTTAATGCTCTTTTCCGCTGAACTTGCACTTACTCTTGATCTAATCCTTTTATGTAGTCTATGTTTGAGCAGATAGTGACTCTCGTTGCGTTCTGACTTCCTGAGAGGGACTATCTCACTGTTTCATTCCTTCTCGTTGTGCTCTGACTCCCTGAGAGGGACTATCTCACTGTTTCATTCCCTCTCACCACGCTCTGACTCCCTGAGAGGGACTATCTTGCTCTGTCAGTCACTCTCACCAAGCTCTGACTCCCTCAGAGGGACTATCTCACTGTTTCATTCCCTCTCACCAAGCTCTGACTCCCTGAGAGGGACTATCTCACTGTTTCATTCCCTCTCGCCAAGCTTTGACTCCCTGAGAGGGACTATCTTGCTCTTTCATTCCCTCTCACCAAGCTCTGACTCCCTGAGAGGGACTATCTTGCTCTTTCATTCCCTCTCACCACGCTCTGACTCCCTAAGAGGGACTATCTCACTGTTTCATTCCCTCTCACCTAGCTCTGACTCCCTGAGAGGGACTATCTCTCTGTTTCATTCCTTCTCACCAAGCTCTGACTCCCTGAGAGGGACTATCTTGCTCTTTCATTCCCTCTCACCAAGCTCTGACTCCCTAAGAGGGACTATCTCACTGTTTCATTCCCTCTCGCCAGGTTCTGACTCCTTGAGAGGGACTATCTTGCTCTTTCATTCCCTCTTGCTTGGCTTTTACTCCTTGAGAAGAAAATTGCGTTCCACTGGCTTCATACTAGGCTCAACCTCATTTTCCTCATCCTCAACTTTCAGACCGAACATAGTCCGCTAGACGCAAAAAGACCGAGTATGCTTGGCCTAGGCTTCGCGTACTCGGTCTTTATTTGACTATAGGTTTAAGCTTTTAAGCTTTCGCCGTTTGTTTCGATCACTTCTTTATACCAGTTGAAACTTTTCTTTTTGTAGCGGTCTAGTGAGCCAGATCCGTCGTCGTGGCGGTCTACATAGATGAATCCGTAACGTTTAGCGAGTTGTGCAGTTGATGCACTGACTAAGTCGATACAGCCCCAAGTTGTGTAACCCATAACGTCTACGCCATCTTTAACGGCTTCTTTAACTTGAACTAAGTGGTCGTTCAAGTATTTGATGCGGTAATCATCGTTAACGGTTTTATTGCCGTTTTCGTCGGTGATCAATTCGTCTTTAGCACCAAGTCCATTTTCAACGATGAATAATGGTAATTGGTATCTATCCCAGAAGTCGTTCAATACGATACGAAGACCTTTAGGATCGATTTGCCAGCCCCATTCTGAAGCTTCAAGGTACGGATTGTGCACGCCGCCAAGGATATTTCCTTCGCCTTTAACTTTTTTACTTTGATCCGCAGTGTCTGTTGAGCTCATGTAGTAGCTGAATGAAATGAAATCAACCGTATTTTTTAGTAATTCTAAGTCTTCATCTGTTACATCTAATTCGATGTTGTTATCAGCGAAGTAGCGTTTCATGTATCCAGGATACTCCCCGCGTACGTGAACGTCAGAGAAGAAATAGTTCTTTCTTTCAGATTCCATAACTGCAATGACATCATCTGGATTTGAAGTTAATGGATATGTTGGCATAGCCAGAACCATACAACCAATTTCAGCTTCGGGCATGATTTCGTGTCCAATTTTTGTAGCCAAAGCACTAGCCACTAACTCGTGGTGAACCGCTTGGAACAAGTCTTTTTCTGAAAGTTCCTCAGGCGATGTTGAAATGCCTCCACTCATGAAAGGAGCGTGCAATACTGAGTTGATTTCATTGAATGTCAACCAGTATTTAACTTTGCCTTTATAGCGGTTGAAGACTGTACGAACATAGTTTTCGTAGAATCCAATCATCTTACGGTTAACCCATCCATCATACTCTTTTGAAAGGTGTAGTGGTGTTTCGTAGTGTGATAAGGTAATTAGTGGCTCAATGCCGTGTTTATTTAATTCATCAAACAAGTCATCATAGAATTTCAGACCCGCTTCGTTTGGTTCACTTTCATCTCCATTAGGGAAGATACGTGTCCAAGCGATTGATGTACGGAATGTTTTGAAACCCATTTCCGCAAATAATTTGATATCTTCTTTGTAGCGGTTGTAGAAGTCGATTCCGACTAGTTTCATGTTGTCTTCTGTAGGACCGTCAGTGATTTCTCCGAATCCGCCATTTGGTGTGACATCCTGTACAGATAAGCCTTTACCATCTTTATCGAAAGCACCCTCGAATTGGTTTGCCGCTGCTGCGCCGCCCCATAGGAATCCTTCTTTGAAGCCAGTGATTTTGTCTGTGTTGAAACTCATGTACTTCTTCCTCTCCAATTTAAGATATAACTGAAAGCAGTTGTTCTTTTTCGAAGATTTCGCCTTCGTTGTTGATTGGTACAACATCAAGATAGTCAAATGTGTTGGTGATGATGACCATTGTTGCTGTGTTGTAACCAGCTTCTTCGATTGCAGCAACATCCGCTACGACAAGAAGATCTCCAACTTCAACGCGATCTCCTACTGCCATTTTAGGTGAAAAGTGTTTCCCTTTCAACTCGACAGTATCGATACCGATGTGAATCAGTACTTCTACACCACTATCTGCTTTGATACCGATAGCGTGATGAGAACTTGGAAATACTGTGATTTCTCCAGCTACTGGTGCAACGAATTGGTTGTTTGTAGGTTTGATCGCAATCCCTTTACCCATGATTTCTCCAGCAAATGTTTCGTCTGGAACATCTTTAAGGGGAACGATTTGACCTGTTACAGTTGCGAAAATATCAGATGGTTTTTTGTTTTCATTATTTGCTTCTACAACTGCTGTTGCTTTTTCTTCTGGTTTATTTTCTACAGCTGCTGCTTTAACTGGTGCAGTAATCGTTTCTTCGAAACCTAGAACAAGCGTTAGTACGAACGCTGTAACGAACGCAATAACAATACCGATTAATAGATAAATCACGTTCCATGCATCTTGTGAATCGATGAATACAGGAATCATTGGAAGGCCAGGGACTCCAGTACCGTAAGCACGAACCGACATAAAGACAACAAAGGCTCCACCTAATCCACCACCAGCCATTGCTGCATAAAATGGTTTTTTCAGTTTCAAGTTAACCCCGTACATTGCTGGCTCTGTAACCCCAAATGAAGCAGAGACTCCAGATGACGTTGCTAATTGTTTCATATTTTTATCTTTTGACTTGAAAGCTACTGCTAATGCTGAACCAGCTTGCGCAAGGTTGGCCATTAACATAACGGGAATAATGGTCGTATCAAATCCAAGAGTAGCTAAGTTTTCTACCACAAGAGGTAAGAATGCATAATGCATTCCGGTCATGATCAGTAGTGACATCGTTCCACCAAGAATCAATCCTGCAAATGGTCCAGTGTTCATGAATAACCAGTTAACCCCACCGGATAGGGCATTACCAATATACGTTCCAAGGGGTCCAAGCACCACAAGTGTAATAGGAATCGTGATTACAAGGGAAACTAATGGACTAAACATCATTGAAATGACGTTTGGCATCCAAGAACGGACCCATCTATCAATATAAGAAAGTAACCATACACCTAAAATAATTGGCACTACAGATGAACTGTAATTGATGTTTGGAAGATCAATTAAGCCAAATAAGCTTAAGGGTGTTGCATCTGTTCCAGCTGCATTCAGAATTGTCGGGTACATTAATCCACCCGCAACGGTTAATGCCAAGAACTCGCTTGTTTTGAATTTCTTCGCTGCTGATACTGCTAGTAAGAATGGTAAGAAATAAAAAACAATGTCTGAAATTAAGAATAAGATCTGATAAATATCGCTTGTGTCTGACATTAAGCCTACTGCTACAAATAGTGCTAAGAATCCTTTAAGTAATCCCGTACCGGCAAGTGCTGGTAAGATTGGTGAGAAGATTCCAGAAACCACGTCCATTAATTTAGAAACGATGCCTTCGTTGTTGTTCGCTTCTGTTGGCTCATTTGAAGACGCGCCACCCAATTCTTTTTCTAATTCTTCGTAGACATCTGACACACGGTTTCCAACGATGACCTGGAATTGGTCTCCTGAAAATTGTGCGCCCATGACGCCGTCTACATCTTTGATTTCATCTAGTTTAACTTGGTCCTTATCATTCAAGTTAAAGCGTAGACGTGTAACGCAATGCCAAACATTGTTGACATTTTCTTTTCCGCCTGTAAGTTCGAGAACTTTTTGAGCGATTTCTTTGTTTGAACTCATTTGTTTCCTCCTGTTAATGGTTTTTACTGCAGTTCGCTGCAGTGAGGGTAAAATACTGGTAAAAAAAATACCAAATATTTTCTTATATACAGGAAATAAGCCTATATATAAGAAAACATTTGGTAATGCCTGATCGAATCAGTGACAATCCTTAAGTGTTTTCTTTATCGATTCTATTGGTCACTCGGAAGATATGCAGCGTTAAGTAAAGCATTTCGTCAGAAGACAATTCCCAGCCTTCTTGCTTGTTTAAGAGTGTTGAAACTTTTTCAGCAGCTTCATAGGCACGTTGATACGTCGCCTTGACCGCTTCGATGACCGTCTTGTCGATACCTTCGTGATGCATCGCTTCTCCGTGGGTCTGTCTTATGATGAAATACCTTAAGTGCGTTAGGAAACGAACATAGTTGAGTGAATCTTCATCTAGTTCAACCTGGAAGTGATATTTAATGACTTCAAGGATTCGATTGATGAGCTTCGTCATTTTAACCGTGTTCTCTAATTTCCCTTCGTCATTTTGTGCGTTTACAAAATGATACGTAATAAAGGTTTCTTCGCTTTTAGGTAAGGTGATGTTTAGTCGTTTATTGATGGTTTCGATGGCTTTTAGCGCTGCCTGATATTCTTTAGGATAGAGTTTTTTAACTTCCCAACGCAGATTTTCAGTGTATTCTGCGCTTTCTTGGGTTCGTTTTAAAGCGTAGTTTAAATGATCTGCTAAAGTGATGTAATTCCGTGTACTAAATGTGATCTCTAAGTAAGTTTCTGCTTCTTTTGTAACGTCCGATACGACATCAATAATCTCTGGATCCATACTCGCAATCGTTTGCAACAAATCGATTTGGCCATGAGTAGGTTCTGCAATAAAGCGTCGGTCAATCATCTCTTCGTCGACTGGTTCGCCTTTAATAGCCCCGAATCCAATGCCTTTTCCAATGACGATCCATTCGATTCCTGTTGAATCTAGAACTAATGCAACGTTATTATTGAATTTTTTCAAAAATTCCACAGGTACCCTCCTCATTTTGAACAAAAAAATAACCCAAATTGAACACATCGGTACCTACCGGTGATTTCAGATTTAGGTAATGCCTGATCGAATCAGTAACAATCCTTCAATTAACTCACTTAAATAAATATAACATGAGATAAAAGCGCTGTAAACCTTCTTTGGTCTATTTTGCTCATATTCGTATTAGATTATGTGAATTCTGGCTGAAACGCTTAACTTCTTCGTGCTTGAATTCTTCTATAGTATTATCGGACACTTCAGTAAATCCTTAATACTTTCAAAAGCTTTCTTTGTAAACGATCAAATCATAGATCTTTCGCATTTGAATAACGCTTTGAGCATACCTTGCGTTTTATAAGATTCCTTACCGGTTGTTTCTTAAATCAATGGGTTTTGCGTTCCGATTTTTCATTAATCGTCTGTTTCTTAAACCTTTTTTAAATACCATAATTTCTTTTGACAAATGAATGAGCATTCATGTATAATCCAACTATACATATGAGTGAGTATTCATTTGATTAACATCACTTACTCTACCAACAAATTTTAGAAAAGGATGATTCTCATGCACAATCCACATTCTAGTACAATCAACCCGAAAAGACCGGCTATTAAAAGTGAACTGCAATCTCCATCTCATGAAGATCATGGTCGCTCTCCAGTCCTATTTTATCTGTTTGGATTAATCGTCTATTTGATTGCGCTCCTCGGTTCTTTCAGCGCAGTTCTGACGGATATTTTCTTTGTAGTAACCATGCTCGCTTCTGGATATCATGTACTCGCTGAAGGTATATCCAAAACTGTAAAGGAATCAATTGCACGTAAAAGATTCTATCCAAATGTTCATATTTTGATGGCGCTAGCGGCTCTAGGTTCTTCCATCATTGGTGCGTTCGACGAAGGTGCATTGCTGATACTGATTTTCGCAGGCGCGCATTTTCTAGAAGAATATGCTGAAGGAAAAAGTAAGCGAGAAATTACGAATCTACTGCAAATGAATCCAACAGAAGCTAGACGAATACTTGAAAACGGTGAAACGGAACTGGTGTCTGTTTCAGATTTAGCGATTGGAGATCAGTTACGTGTTTTACCGGGTGATCAAGTACCAACCGATGGTGAAATCGTTTCTGGTTCCGTTTATATAGATGAGTCCGCTATTAATGGAGAAAGTATGCCACGTGAAAAAACGGCCGGAGATGAAGTATTTGGTAGCACGGTCAACGGTGATGCACCTTTCACGATGACAGTCACGAAAGATAGTGAGGATACAATCTTTGCCAAAATCATTGCATTGGTTGATCAGTCACAGTCAAATCTTTCTAAAACAGCGACGACCATCAAACGAATCGAACCAATCTATGTAGTTTCTGTCATGATTGTTGTTCCGATTTTCATTTTGTTCATGCCTTTCGTTTCAAATTGGGATTACTCAGAAAGTTTTTACAGAGGAATGATTATGCTGGTGTCAGCCTCCCCTTGTGCATTAGCAGCTAGTGCCGTTCCGGCAACCTTATCCGGAATTTCGAACCTCGCTAAACGAGGCGTATTATTCAAAGGTGGATCCTACTTGTCGAACCTGACAAAAACTAAAGCAGTCGCCTTTGATAAAACGGGTACTTTGACCCAAGGAAAACCAGTCGTTACGGATACGTATTTTACCGATACTGAACAAACAAAAAAATGGAAACAACTCATTTTAGCAATGGAAAAACAAGCGAACCATCCTCTAGCTAAAGCGATTATAGAAGCCTTTAAAGCTGAAGGAACTAGTGCGACAACTGAATTAACCGTTCAAAACGAAATCGGAAAAGGATTGACTGCTCAAAGCGACGGCAAACAGTACCGGATCGGAAAACCGTCCTTATTTAATCAAATTCCTGAAAGGATTCAAGACCGAACAGAAACCTTGGCAAAAGCTGGAAAAACGGTCGTTTACTTTAGTGAAAATGACCTAGTCGTTGGATTGATTGCTATGATGGACCTCCCAAACGACAATGCTGCGGGTGTGATTGACTACTTGAAAGCTCAAGGCATTCATACAACGATGATTACAGGAGATGCTGAACAAACCGGTAAAGCCGTTGCGAACCTTCTTTCAATTGATGAAGTTGTCGGAAATGTCTTACCCGAAAATAAATCTCAAATCATTGAAGAACTGCAGAAGTCTCATGGTGAAACCGTGATGGTTGGTGATGGAATCAACGATGCTCCAGCATTGGTTCATGCAGATATTGGATTTGCGATGGGTGACGGTACAGATATTGCAATTGATGTGGCTGATGCCGTTATTATGCAAAATGACTTGACGCGTTTTCAATACGCTCACCAACTTTCTAAAAAACTGAATCGAGTTGTCTGGCAGAATATTGCTTTCTCCATGTTCGTAGTGGTATTACTTGTTACATTAAATCTTCTCGGACAAGTCGATATCGGAATAGGCGTCCTTGCACATGAAGGCAGCACAATTCTCGTTATTTTAAATGGTCTGCGCCTTCTATTACCACTTAAAACAAGCTGACAAAAAGCCATCGAATGGAGATTCGATGGCTTTTTCAATTTAATTCCTTATCGATTGTTTCTCTTGTATGCGTCATGACTTGTTCGAGTATTTTGAAGACGTGATCATCATCTAGACTGTAAAAAATCGTTTTCCCGTCGCGTCTTGGCTTTACGAGTCGATTCTTTTTTAGCGTACTCAGTTGATGAGATATCGCTGACTGATGCATATCGAGTGCCGCAGCGATATCTCCTACGTTCATTTCTTTCTTTTGCAGTAAGAATAAAATAGACAGACGCGTTGGATCACTGATGGTTTTGAAAAACTGACTAACCGGTTGCAGCATTGCTTTATCGATGTCGACGTTGTGGCCGTCTAGCATGTACATTCTCCTTTTGACGCCTTCTTCAGCAGTTACTGACTCAAGCGCTTCTCTTTCGTAAGCTTATTATACTATTACTGAAAATGAATATACAAGGACCGAATCAGAATTGAATCATCTCCGCTTTACGTTTCATTTCATCATTAATCGAGCTCTTTTTCGAACGCAACACAAACCTATAGAGTATAAAAAACAGCGCCACATCGATGTGAGGCGCTGTTTTTAACCTAATTCAAATTTAGTCTTTTGTTTCTAACCTTCTATTTTCAATCATTTCTTTATACCAGTAACCCGACTGTTTCATCGAGCGATTCAAATCATTTTCGATGTCGATACGAACGAGTCCATAACGGTTTTTGAAGGCATTCATTGGTGAAACGCAGTCAGTGAAGGCCCAAAGCATGTAGCCTTCACAGCTTGAACCTGCCTCAACGGCTTTCAGTAGCCATGAAATATGTTCTCCTAAAAATTCAATGCGGTACTCATCTTGCACGGTCCCTTTATCGTCCATAAACCGTTCTTCTTGTTCAATCCCCATACCGTTTTCTGTGATTAGCCAAGGGATATTATTGTACTCTTCTTTGATACGCATTGCCATATCAAACATCAATTTTGGATAGATTTCCCATCCTCTTGACTTATTCATGCGTCTTCCGGGCAGTTCAAAGGAATCATAGTATTGTTCTGGATGGAAAGGCGTCTCTGAATTCCAAGCGTGTTTCGGCGCTTGTACACGTTTTGGAAAATACAAATTGATGCCTAGATAGTCCACCGTATTTCTTTTTATAATTGCGAGTTCTTCTTCATCATGATCAAACAAGATCTCATGCTTCTTGAGTAGTTCAATCAGTTCTTCAGGATAGACGCCCTTTACAGCCGGATCCAAAAATACTCGGTTAAAGAATAAATCAAAGATGTGTGCAGCTTTTTGATCGGCTTCTGAAGATGAACGAGCATAAGTGACTTCCGGATTCAAAATCGTTCCGATACGACCATCATAATTTCCTTTTCGGTAAACTTCTACGGCTTTAGCAGTCGCCAGTACTTTATGATGATTCCACTGCATCCATTTTTTTGTATCTTGTTCGTGGGGCCATCTGATGGCATCCAGATACACTCTTGTCTGCACGACAACGGGTTCATTAAAAACAAACCAGTTCTTTACTCGATCAGCATATCGTTCAAAAGCGATCTCTGCGTAGTTAGTGAATAATTCGACCACTTTCTTCGAACTCCACCCGTCATAAGTTTCTAGCAGATATGCAGGCAGTTCGTAATGTTCTAGGCATAACATCGGCTCGACGCCGGCTTTAATCAAGGCATCAATCATATCGCTGATATGTTTCGCATAATCTTCGTCGACCGTCAATGACTCGTAATCCGTAAAAAATCGTGACCAGTTGATACTCGTACGGTAATGCGTCAAGCCAATTTCCTGCATATGATCAATGTCTTCTTGATATTTCTCCATAAAGTTTGTTGCGACGTCTGGACCGTAACCTTCGTGCCAGACAAAGTATTCTTCTTTGTACCAGGAATCAAGATAAGAATCCTGTCCTTCTTTCTTCCCTTGCCAGCCTTCTGTCTGCCAAGCGGACGATGCTGCACCTAATATAAAGTCTTTTGGAATGTTCTGAATCATCTAATCTCTCCTCTATTTTTACTGAACGCTTTCTTCACCAAACTGTTCTTTTTCAATGTCTTCTACTTTTGTTTCTTTGTTCGATACTTTAATAAATGGTAAGTAAATCAATACAGAAACGACGATACAAATCAGTTGTGTGATAACTGCGCCCCAGTCTCCTGCTGTTGCGATCCAGGCACTTAGAAGTGGTGGTGTTGTCCATGGAATCATGACGACTGCTCTACCTGCAAAGCCAATGGATGTTAGGAAGTAAGCAATGGTTCCTGTAACTAGTGGTGTGATGACAAAAGGAATAGCAATAATCGGATTTAAAACAATTGGTAAACCAAAGATGACGGGTTCATTGACATTAAAGATTCCTGGCGCAAAAGATAGCTTACCAATCGAACGAAAATCTTCTCGTTTACTCCCAATAAAGATGGCAATCAATAATCCTAGAGTCAATCCTGACCCCCCAACCGTCATGTAAATATCCCAAAAAGGCATATTGATAATATTGGGGATGGCTTCTCCCGCTTCAAAAGCTTGTGTATTTTCAGCAATAGCCGCTAATAAAATGGGCTCTCTGATGGGTTTGATGATTTGGTTTCCGTGAATCCCAATGACCCAGAACAATTGAGAAACCAGCATCAAGACAAGTAGGCCTGGTAGACCTTGTACGATGTTTTCAAGCGGGGCTTGAACGAGATTATAAATAATGTCGTAGATATGCATACCTGTAATCGCGTTAATTGCAAACCCAACAGCTGCAACGATGATGATTGTAAAAACCGTTGGGATCAATGCTGAAAAAGAACGTGATACGTTTGTTGGTACCGAATCTGGCATTGAGATCTTCAACTTATCTTGTTTCCCTAACCAGGTATACAATTCAATAGAGCCAATTGCCACAATCATTCCTAGGAACAAGCCACCTGAACCCGTATAGTCTCTTGAGATCACGTTCGCTGCTTCAAAAGTTTGATTGTCTACAACCATGTCAATCGTCGTAGGAATAATGGCTATATAAGATAAAGCTGCCAAGAGTCCTGGAAAGTGTCCATCTAGATTGTTCAGCTTGGCCATTTCATTCCCAATTAGAAACACTGCACCTAGTGCCATCATGTTCATTGTGGCATAGTTGACCATTTGAGACAGTGGTTTTAGTCCCTCTAACCAAGCGAGCCAGCTGATTTGCGCAAGGCCATTGGTACTATCAAACACCATATTTGAGAATAAGGTCGCAAAGGCACCTGTGATAATAATGGGTAACAACAGTGTGAACGCATTTTTAATCGCTATGATGTATTTATAGCTATTGATCTTATACGCTACTTGGTTTAATGCACTAACAAATTTACTATCTTCCAACATCTTTTTTCCTCCTCTATATATTATGTAATGGCTTTCAAAAACAGTTTAACGCGTTATGGGTAAAATGTAAAGATAAATATATAATTTGTATATACAAATTTTACGTATTAAAAAAGAGCTGCTCGTTTAGTAACCGAACAACTCTTTCTCTAAGCTATTTTATTTTAACCCAACACTCAATTGCTCTGGTTCTCAAAGGACATTTCTACCATATCAAAGCGGTGATGAACAACAGAATATTCAAATGGCGTACCTGAAGTCAAGTACATAATTTTTTCTACTTCTAAAACGGGATCGGTTTCTTTACACTTTAAATGAACTTGATCGAGCTTACTTGGCTTTGCAGCTCGAACAATTTGTCTATTATCCTTGAAGGATATTCCAAGTTCTTCTCGGATAAAGCGGTAAACAGAATCCTTTAAAACATCTTCTGTTATTCCTGGTATCAAGTGAACAGGTACGACAGTATTTTCAAGTGAATACGGTCTACCTCCTAAAATTCTTAAGCGCTGATAATAGTAAACAGGTGTTTCACGGTCAATCAAGAGTTGAAGCTGTTCTTTCTCATCGGGAAAGCGCACAGTAAAAGTAATCACTTGACTCTCAAGTTTAACTTCTTCTTGTATTGCGGTCGTTAAGCCGACATTATGCCCGATTTGAATACTTGTTTGTGCTTTAAGCAATGCGTTTCGTTTTATGTACGATCCAGATCCTTGGATGGTATAGAGTAGCCCCGCTGCCTGAAGTAAGTCCAAAGCTTTTTTGATAGTTACTCGGCTTGTATTGAACTCTTTTGCGAGTGTTTGCTGGTCGGGTAATTTCTCGTCGACCGTATAAATTTGATCATTGATTCGTTTTTTAATGGTTTCTGCAACTTCTTTATACTTCGGCATCTAACCTACCCTCCTCTATTGAAACCTTTTACGTTTCGTAATTAAAATAGTATCAGATTTATCAAAAAAATACTAGCTGATCAAAAGGCTGATGTTCCCTTTTTATTAAGATAAAACAAAAAGTCAGGTGCCACATTTAAGGAACACTGACTTTGAAAGTCTTTTAAAAGTATTGATGGACTAACCGGTTTAAATAGGTAAAGGACACATCACTCAATTGTAACTGGGATAAGTGATACAAAATAGCTAAAATGGATGCAAAAAATACTACTTGTTCTACTAGTCCACCTGTTGAGTAATAAAATATTTCAAACCCAGACTGAAATCGTTTTTTAGATATGGGCTGTAACCAGGCGATACCTTTTCTGGAAAATGAATCTTCAACTAGATGCGCTAGATATCCAAAGCTGAACCATTGAATCAGTTCAACTGGAAAAGATATCCAGCTAGCTAATAAGTAGAATAGATAAGAGATGGCTACTAGTCCAAGCAGACTATGCGTCAGACCACGGTGGCCAAATAACCCGTTGATGCCACCACTCACACCTTTCATGCGGTGCCCAATATAAGAATTTGGTTCGTCAATATCTGGAAAGACTGTTCCTATCGCTAGTAGCGCAACGCCACTTACAGTCAGCGCTTGGGCTGAATCCATGATAGGGAGGGCAACAGCGAAGGTTGTTGCTAGGTGCGTTTTGTATCTCACTTACGGTTACTCCTTCAGGTTCAAACAAATCATGCAGTGAAGATTTATCGAATAGTCGTTATTGTGTTTCTAGTTTATTGCTTGTTACTTTTCGCCATTTCGTCGTGATGACTTTCCAAATACGCATCAGTATCCATATCAAGACATAGCTTACAGCACCAACAAAAATGACCATGATTGGAATCGACAAGACGGGTGTCGCAAAAGTTGTATTGATGCCTCTGTCCCAGATTAAATCTCTAACGAGTACATGAATCAAATAAATGCCAAAAGAATATTTAGAAAAATGGACAATCGTCTTTTTCACCCGATCTGATAATTCGACCGGCTCCATTGCGTACTTGAACCAGACAAAGGTTGCTATCGCTGCAAAAAATACATTTGGCGTTAAATATTCATAAAATAGAGAATACATCACACCATCTTGCATGGAGCGAATGGCTGTACCAATGATCGTAACCGCAAAACCGCCCAATCCAAGTAGATAAATGCCGTAGCGCCAATTCTGTTTCAATTGGACTTGGTTCAGCACATATCCGGCCATAAAATAACCTGCATAACCAAGCGTAATATCGACATTTAAGCCATTGTCGACGACGGTTGCCGTTGACCTAACTGGAAATTGATTGATTGTTGGAATTAAGATCCCTACGACGAAACTCACGAGCAGGAAGTATAGGGCGAGTTGTTTGTCTCGTGTGAGCGGTCTGAGGAGTGGTGTCATAATGTAGACCTCAGTTAAGCGGTACAGGAACCACAAATGGAAGTAGCCTTGTACGATTTCAAGCATGGTTTGGTCGACTTCATCCACGATTGGCTGATCCGGTTGTCTGAATCGGCTCATAAAGACGTAGATGATGGACCAAAATAAAAAGGCTCTAACAAGTCGCCAGATATATTTTGTATACATTGTTTTAGGTTCTAGTTCTTTTTTGGGATCTAGAAAAAACATGCCACTAACCATAAAGAGTAGTGGGACACAAATTCGACTGATGCCATTGAGTACATTCATAAACTGCCATTGATACGTATCCAAATCATAGCGGTGCGTATCTTTTGAGATGACATGGATCAAGATGACCATGACGATGGCCACAATTCTCAGAACGTCTGCAAACCAGACTCTTTGCTTCATAAGATGATTCTCCTCGACTTTATTGTAAAAATATCATATCAGAAAATCTAAGCTAGAACGTATTCATAAGTGCTGGATAAAAGAGACCATTAAAAAATCTGGGAGCGACGAAAAATGAACCGTTTCAAACACGGTCGATTTCCCGTACTTCCAGATTTAACAGATTCATTTAGTAGAACGATCTTATACACCTTTTTGCTTGGTTAGAATTTTAGGTCCTTCTTTTGTAATGGCCAATGTATGTTCGTACTGGCAGCTTAACGAACCATCTTTCGTACGTGCTGTCCAGCCATTGCTGTCCATTTTTGATTGCCATGTTCCAGTATTGATCATCGGTTCAATCGTGATGACCATGCCTTCTTTTAAGCGGATACCTTTGCCAGCTTCTCCAAAATGAGGAATACTTGGTCCTTCATGAAGGGTTGGTCCAATGCCGTGTCCTACAAATTCACGAACGACAGCATATCCTTCAGCTTCTACGTATGTTTGAATTGCATGACCAATATCTCCAATACGGTTACCCAACTGAGCTGCTTCGATTCCTTTGTACAAGGCCGTCAAAGTAACATCCATCAGCTTTTGTACGTCTTCTGTCGCGCCACCTACTGCATAGCTCCAGCAAGAGTCTGACAAAGCACCGTTCAAATTAATGACCATATCTACTTTAATCAAGTCACCTTTTTTCAGTTTCTCGTTACGTGGAAAGCCGTGACAGATTTCGTCATTTACACTGATACACGTTGCATATTCGTAGCCTTCAAATCCTTTTTGCTCAGCTGTTGCGCCGTGCTCTTTAATAATCTTTTCTACATACTGGTCAATATCCTTACCTGTGAGCCCAGGCTTAATAAACGTTCTCAATTTCTCATGGATATCAGCGAGCACTGCACCTGACTGGTCCATTGCTTCAATTTCTCTAGGTGATTTTAATGTAATCACATAATCAGTCCCCTTGTTGTCTAAACTTAAAGTCACCAACTATTATACCGAAAATTTGTTCATTTCGGAACCTTATCTTTAAAGGTTATCAGGAGAAAGACAATTTTTTAAGTGTTTATCAGCACCCTTTAATGTGGTGTTCGCTTTTTAAACAGGCATTGCTATTCAGATAAATCGATTCCTTGTGCTTCAAAAAAGCGTACGGTCTGATCTTTATGTCGAGCATTTTGTGGAACCATCACAATCATATCTTGTGTCGCATCATGATTATTGAAAAATGGCACTGCATTGGTAGAGATGCCAATCACATTTTCAGTTCCCTCAGAATATCGTAAGTCTTCTTCATCAATGCCGTTAATATCTATTCCTTGCATACTTTGATCAGAAGCAAAATTTTCAAAAGCCACTTCTGACATTAAGATCAGATCATATTCAGCAGCCGTTAGTTGTGCAAAAAATCGTTCCGCCATTTGACCTTCAGGTGTCACAGTTACAAACATATCGCCTTCTTCCTCTTCTGGATCCACTAACTGCTTTAAATCTGAACTAAGCGCTTGTTCTTGTTCGGAAGTTGTTTCAGGTCCTAATACCCCGATGTTAAAAGAGACTTGAGGTCGAGTCAGCATTTGCACAACAATATAAATCACAAACAAAATCGCTGCAATTGTCCCAAAAACATGCCATTTATAGTATTCCCATAAGTAATCAAATTTCTCTTTTTTTGTGTCGTTCGATTGCAAAATTTCTTTCACTTGTGTCTTTGCCATTGCTCTTCAATCTTCCTTTTCTACAAGTTTAATAAAATAGTTATCCGCTTTCAGTCTATCATACCATTTTCTATCTTTTGGCGAGTGAACTTTATGTGAAAGTTCGATTATTTGATTTTGCACAATTTAATTTGTATACTATGTTAGTTAGATATACTTTACTTGATGATTTGTGTATTTTTGTTATATTCAATTACGTAAGAGCACATTCATCATTATTTAAACTAAACGAAAGAAGGAATATCAATGAAAGCCATTGTTATCGAATCATACGGCTCAGCCGATCAATTAGTCGAAAGAGATGTACCTAAACCAGAAATCACGGAAGATCAAGTCCTTGTTGAATTACATGCGACATCCATCAACCCAGTAGACTGGAAAATGCGTGAAGGTTACCTCAGCAGCATGATGCCATTCGAGTTCCCAATTATCTTAGGATGGGACGCAGCAGGTATCATCAAAGAAGTTGGCGCAAATGTTCAAGATTTCGCTGTTGGAGATAAAATTTTCTCTAGACCAGAAACAAACCCTCGCGGAACTTATGCAGAGTATATTGCGATTGATAAAGAATTGCTTGCACCCATGCCAGAAAATGTTTCTTTTGGTGAAGCAGCTTCTATCCCATTAGTTGGGGAAACTGCTTGGACTGCTTTAGTCGAAATGGCTGAAATCAAAAAAGGCGATAAAGTCTTGATCCACGCAGGTGCTGGTGGTGTTGGTAGTGTAGCGATACAAGTTGCAAAATCATTTGGCGCTACTGTTGCCTCTACCGCTAGTGGCGATAACGCAGCTTACTTGAAAGAACTAGGTGTAGATACCTTCATCAATTATAAAGAAGAAGACTTCGAATCGCTTCTGTCAGATTATGATATCGTTTTTGATACTATGGGTGGCGACATTCAGAAGAAAAGTTTCAACGTCTTGAAAAAAGGTGGTTCTCTGATTTCAATCACAGACGAACCGGATAAAGAACTTGCAGAAGAAAAAGGCATTAAAACAGGCTACTTCTTCTTACAACCAGATGGTAAACGTCTAGCTAAACTGGGCGAACTGATGACTAACGGAAAACTTAAAGCTACTGTTGGTGAAACATTCCCATTCACTGAAGAAGGTTTAAGAGAAGCACACCGTTTGAGTGAAACGCATCATGCAAAAGGTAAAATCGTCATCAACATCAAATAATCTATCTAGAAGAGGTCTCCCAATGGGTAGGCCTCTTCTTTTTAAATAGATGAAACAATTCTTATATTCCATCACTTTCTTCCCTCCCCTTTCTTTGCTATACTGTTTTAATGAGAATGAACAGAGAGAGGATGGACTGACATGCCTAAAGTAATGATCGTCTACGCTAGCCTGACCGGAAATACAGAGGAATGTGCTGAAATCATTGAAGCGGCCTTTGAAGAACTTGGAGCAGAAGTTGAACTTGTCGAAAGTTTTTCAGCTGACCCTGAGGACTTTGAAGACGTTGATATTACAATCGTCGGAACGTACACGTACGGAACAGATGCCAACTTACCTGACGAAATCGTAGACTTCTATGAAGAACTCGAAGAAGTTGATTTGAGCGGCAAAATATACGGAACGTTTGGTTCAGGAGATACTTTTTACGATAAATTCTGCCAGTCCGTTGATGACTTCAATGACCAGTTCGATAAAACCGGTGCAGTCAAAGGCGCTGATAGTGTAAAAGTCGATTTAGAACCAGAAGAAGCTGATAAAGAAAAGCTGGGCGCTTTCGCGAAAGCACTTTTTGAATCTTACGAAAATAGTCAATCCTAATACCAAATCATCCGCATCGACGACCTGTGCTTATCAGGTTTGATCGATGCTTTTTTTAATTCATCCATTCTCTGAGTTTCAATCATTCGCACTCCTGACTTTCTTGGTGTATACTTTTACTTATTCATAAATAGGAAAGAGGAATGTAAAATGTCATTAACAGATACGTATAAATTGAAAAATGGTGTAGAAATTCCTGTAGTTGGTTTTGGTACTTGGCAATCTTCTGAAGAAGATGCTGAACAGTCGGTTATCTGGGCACTAGAAGCTGGATATCGCCATATCGATACAGCCTCTGCTTATAAAAATGAGGCAGGCGTTGGTCGCGGTCTTAAAAAAAGCGGTCTAAATCGTGAAGATGTTTTTGTTACTACTAAACTAGGTAACAATGATCACGGATACGAAGAAGCGAAACAAGCTATCCAAGATTCTCTTGAAAAATTAGATACAGATTATATCGACCTATATATTATTCACTGGCCGAATCCAAAAAAATTCAGAGATAACTGGAAAGAAATGAATGCTCAAAGCTGGCGTGCAATGGAAGAAGCTGTTGAAGCCGGAAAAATCCGTGCATTGGGTGTTTCTAACTTCCACCCTCATCATATCGACGCTTTGATGGAAACAGCTAAAATCGAACCAACTCTGAACCAGATTTTACTGAACCCAAGTGCTATGCAAGACGAAGTTGTGAAATACAATCAAGCTCATAATATTGTTTCTGAAGCTTATAGCCCACTAGGAACAGGTAAAATCTTTGAAGTAGACGAATTAAAAGAATTAGCTGAAAAATATGATAAGTCTATCGCTCAATTAGTCTTGAAATGGAGTCTACAACACGGATTCCTTCCACTTCCTAAATCTGTACACGAAAAACGTATTCATGAAAATGCTGATATCTTTGATTTTGAAATCGAAGATGCTGACATGAAAACAATCGATGGACTTAAAGGAACTGCTGGAGAAGCACCAGATCCTGATAACGTATCATTCTAATCTAACTCCACCTAAAAAGGAGCATTCTGAATTTAATCAGGATGCTCCTTTTTTAATGTTATTTTCTCTTGTAAAAAAATTGATTAGCTCCTAGTAAAAGTAAACCTAGAATTGAAATCACAGCGCCTAGCTTAAGCAAAGGTGTCTGATATGTTAGGGTTACTGTATTCTCACCTTCAACCAATGGTAGTCCGACGAAGCCTAAATTGACTTTTACTGGATCTACTGCTTCTCCATTGATTGTTGCTTGCCAGCCTGTTGAATAAGGAGTGGTTGTAACCAACATTTCAGAACCAGCACTATTAATCGTTCCTTCTACTCGACCCTGCTCAAAGGTAGAGATCTCCATTGCGCGTTCCTTGCGGTCAGCCGCTTCTTGATTAAGCTGCTCGCTATCAATCGGTTTAGCATGTAATGATATATGATCGATTTCGTATTCTCCAGGTCGATTGAACTGGATCTGAACTTGATTGTCTGTTCTTTCTTCTGCATATCCCAAATTAATCAGCATCGATTCTCTATAGAAATAAGAACTGAAACTTAAACGATCCGCTTGATACACACTCTTTCCTGACTCTCCATTTGATGCATTCACTCTATAATTCGTTTGTTGCCTTAATAGAGGCGATTCATTTAGGGGATGATACTTCAATCCATTTAGTCTGACGTAGAGTTCTGCGTTATTCATTAATTCTGGTCTTTCAACGGTCAAGGTTAGATTGATGCCTTTTCCTTGCGTTATATAACGCTGATTTTCTAGCTTCACTGGCGTTTCTTCAGATACCGTTAAGTTGTATGCCAGTTCTTCTGTGACTGGTTCAGTATCCATTGGCGCTAATTGCGATTTTTTGAATGCTGCATCTTCTAAGATCACACCTTTTGAGAGTAAAGCTTCTCTTTCGAGTGCGTTTCTTTTCATTAAATCAGACTCTGCAATACCTTGATCAACTGCATAAGCAAATGGGTAAGTATTTGCCGTCTCCGCTTTAATAAAGGTTTCATCTGAATTCGTTTCAATTACCTCATATCCATAAGGTAGTAGAGGTTCATTTTCGGTCGAAGTGATAATAGATTGAACACCTAGAAACTGATTCAACTCTGTTCGGTCATCTACACCATTTCTAAGCGGTTGAATGGTTTGATACGTACTGATCTCCATTGCTCTTGCAAACTCAGACACGCGCCCATTTGAAATAGAAAGATAAGCATTCAACCCCCTCGTGTCCAAATAAATCAATTGATTTTTAATTTGATCATCCGCATAGGTCACACCGACTCGGTTAACCTCTCCGTCACGATTCGTTAGATCTGATGACTCTGATTGCTCTAAGCCACCCAAAGCTTGCTCATAGAGATCATCAACCGTCCCATAGTCTAATACATTAGAGATCATATTCCCACCAAAAGGATAGTAATAAGCCGCGGTATTCAGCCCCATATTCAAAACGACCAGACTTAGAATCATTCGATTCCTTGATACATTGTCAGTAACTTTTGCTGAAAACATGACCCACCAGAATGCCCAGCCAATTAAGACTGGCACAAGCATATAGCTAGTCAATACTTCTGGAAACACAAAAGCCAATAGAGATAGTAAGGTATAACCTGCTAAAAGCAAAGCGGATTTCATTTTTGCATTCGGCGCGAATCGTCCATTTTGATCAATTAGATAGGCTCCTGCTAGAGCCATAAAAAAAGCAAAGACGAATGAAAAGCGATTATACGGACCTGATAGGCCGTTCATAAATGATCCAAAAAACGGGAACAGTAAAAACACAGTGAGTACGGTCAAAATGATTTTAATAGCATTGAATCCTGCATTTTTCTTGACTGAAACTAGTGCTACAAATGAAAGTAATGAAAATCCACCAATTGTCCAGAAATAACTTCCCGGTGAAATAGCATGTTTGAATAGTGCAAGATAGTACTCTAGTGGATAGATAAACCAATTAATCTCTATTCCACCAGGACTTCTTGAAGAATTCAAAAATCCGTAAACGATCGGAATAAAAACGACCGCAGCAATCATCAACCCAATAATATAAGCAATGGTCGTTCTCAAGAAAGCTTGCCAGAATGCTTGTGTTGCCTTATAGATCATAAAGTAGCGAACCACTGCATATAATAGAATCAGAATCGTCAATTTATAGAAGAAATAGAAATTACTCACTGCACTAAGCGTAACAGCAAGGGTAAACACTGCACTAGATTCTTTTTTAAGGATCTTCTCTACCCCTAAACAGAGTAACGGGTACCAGATTAGCGGTAATACAAAGAACGGATGCCTCGACATACTAAAAATGCCGTAATTGGCGAATGCATAGAGAATGGATCCTACTAGCCCAGCCTGATGCGAAAACTGCATTTTTCGAGCGTAGAGTAAAAATACTGCACCAATACTCCAAATCCTTAAAAAAATCAGTGCATGATAGGCAAACTCTGTCATTGATTCTGGAAATAGTAAGCCCAGATAGACGAATGGATCTCCGATCACATAATAACCATAAGACTGAATCACATCGGCACCCATGCCAATCGTCCAGTCCCACATCGCAAATCCTTGTCCATTAAAGAGGGCTCTAAGTTTTTCTAGATAATCATGAAATAATAAGTAATGTTGGGTATAACCATCTGTCGTCCAAATAAAAGACGCTCCTGCTGAAAGAAAATAGGCACCCAAAACTGCTGCCATCATTCCGATGAACAAGACCGTATAGATTAAAAGCGTTCGCTTAGTGATTTGTTCTTTGTAGGACTGTCTTACTGCGCTCATTTTAGCCTTCTTTCTGTTTGAAAATAAACCACTTACTGAAGACGTAGTTGACAACAACGACGATAAATTGTGTGATTATTTTTGAAACATTTGTATTGATAGTCAAGAAATCAACAAGAATAAACATACTAAGCATGTCGAATACTCCAGATAACAATCTGAATCCTACGAACAAATAGAATTCTTTGAAGGCTTCACCTTTACTTGCTGATTGTGATTTAAATACGTATAGTTTATTAGTTACGAATGCGAATAAAATGGCCGCAACAATGGATATCGCATTTGCATAGAGATAGGGTACATTTAAAACCGTATCAAATAGGTAAAATACGGCAATATTTACAATCGTTGCGAGCACACCGAAGAAAAGATAGTTAATGACTTCTTCGTATTTTTTATAAAGTTCATGCACTTGATTAATCATGTTGTTCTCCCTTATCTACATCGCTTTGAGACGATTCTCTAATAAAGTAAGGCGGTCTCCCCTTAGTCTCTACGAAGACCCTTCCGAGATATTCTCCGATCACCCCTAAAGAGATGAGTTGAATGCCTCCTAAAAATAGAATCGCAGCCAACAGTGTCGGATAGCCGGCAACGTTTGTACCGTATAGAATGGTTTTAACGATTTCAACTGCTAGAAACACAAAAGCAAAAACAGAAATCGCAAAGCCGATATAAGACCAGACTTTTAAAGGGACAGTACTATAAGAAGTAATGCCATCAATAGCTAACTTGAAAAGATTACTGTAGTTCCATTTTGTTTCTCCCGCTGCTCGTTCTTCAGCAAAATAAGTGATTTCTTTTTTCTTGAATCCAATCCAGCCGTACATTCCTTTTGTATAGCGTTCTTGTTCTCTTAGTTGTCTCAAGGCAATGATACATTTCTTATCCAGCAAACGGAAATCTCCGGCTTGAGGAATCACTTTTTCTGGTGTCATTTTCTGAACGACTTTGTAATAGGTTTTTGAGGTCCATTCCTTTAAGAAAGACTCGCCCTCTCGTTTTTTTCTTACAGCGTAGATATCTTCATAACCTTGTTCCCACCAGTGGATCATTTCTTCCATGATTTCGGGTGGATGCTGAAGATCTGCGTCCAAAATTACGATGCCATCTCCTGTTGCATAGTCAAATCCTGCTAGCATAGCTGTTTCTTTACCAAAATTTCTCGATAAATCAACGTACTTCATGCGTGGATCTTGCTTGTTTAATGCTTTTAATATATTCAACGTTTCATCGGTACTTCCGTCGTTCACGAACAAAAACTCAAATGCATAGCGATCTAATTTCTCACTGACTTCATTCAGTCTTTCAATCAGCTGGGGAAGTACTTCTTCCTCATTATATGCAGGAATAATGACGGACAATGTTTTCATGTTGTTTCCTCGATTCTATTTTACCATTTTATTTATTCGTCAAATCCTCTTCCATATGAAGGGTTAAAAGGTTTGAATTGCTTATCATGTAAGGCTTTAGCAGCCGCTGCTGCCCAATTTGGATTTCTGAGTAGTGGTCTACCTAGTGAGACTATGTCCGCTTGACCAGATTCCAGAACATAATTTGCTAAATCTGGATCACCTAGTTTCCCCACTGTTGAAATCAAAAGATCTGAGTGTTCTTTGAAATGACTTGCAAACTTTGTCTGATAACCAGGATAAATGGCGTCCGGTTTTCTAGGCAGCAGTCCGCCGGTCGATACATCAACAACTTCCACTTCCAGTTCCTTTAACCAATGATTGATCTGGTCGTATTCTTCAAGTGTTGTGCTATTTATATCATAGTCTGTTGCAGAGAATCGTACCCAGATATTTCCAGTATAAACGGTCTTGGTCTGTTCTATGATTTCTTTTAGTAATCTGAAACGGTTCTCTAGTGATTGAGCCCCGTAGGTATCCGTTCGTTTATTTGTTAATGGAGAGAGAAATTGGTTGATTAGATAGCCGTGAGCAGCGTGGATTTGAATGGCGTCAAATCCTGCTGTTTCTACTCGTTTTGCAGCTGATTTAAAATCGGTAATGATTTTCTCGATCCCAGTTTCTGTCAGTGCGTCTGGTGTTCGGTAAGCATCACTGTATGCTAGTGCGCTTGGTGCAACGGAATTTGGTGCATCTTCTGCTTTTCTTCCGGCGTGGGCAATTTGGATACCGACTTTACTGCCGAGTTCGTGAATGGTGTTTACTAATTTTGTTAGTTTCACTGTTTGTTTGTCATTATAAATTCCAAGATCTTGGTTTGTAATGCGTCCTTCTTCTGAAACGGCCGCTGCTTCAAGGAAAATCAGTCCGACCCCACCGATTGCCCGGCTGGCGTAGTGTGCGTCGTGAAAGTTGGTCAATTCTCCGTCTTCTTTATGTACGGCATACATGCACATGGGTGCCATAACGATTCTATTTTTAAGTGTTAATCGATTCAGTTGAATCGGTTCGAATAATTTAGCCATGTTTTACACTCCTAAGTTAAAAAATTCAATCGTTACCCATTTTATCATGTTCACGATCAGAAGTGTTAGCATATCGTCGTGTCTTCATCAAATCATCATTTAATCAAAAAAAGAAGACACTCCGAAATATCGGAGTACCTTCTTTTTTGAGCGATTAAGCTAATAAAGTTAAGCTGGTATTTAGAATATCCTTAACTTTCTGATTGATCTGATTTTGATCATACTGTATTTTCCCTTGTGCTACTAGCATAGCTACCCCTAGTACGCTAGGCCAAAGAATATTTAGAAACGGAAGAATATTTTTCTCATCGTATTCTGAATCCGTTTCTTTCAAAATCTTTTCAATCATTTCGTAAGAATAGTTGTGAAGCTGGACGACTTCCAGCTCTCTATCCATATAAATTGCTGAAAAGAGTGTTGGTTCTTTTTTGGCGAACAGTATATACTTTTCACAAACTTCTTCAAGTGGATCAGTAGTGTGATGACTATTGAACACCGTTTCAGAAAGATACTGCTTTATATACTCTAGTAAGCCAACTTTCAAGTCTTCCATATTTTTAAACTCTTTATATATCGGTTGCGTTGACGAGTTCATTTTAATCGCAATTTGTCTTGCTGTAAACTGACTAAAACCGCTCGATCGTAAGAGTTCCATAGAAGCATCCAGTATGTTTTCTCTCAATATCGTCCTTTGTCTTGGCACCTTCTTTGACTCCCTCAAAAATTTTTTTTCTACCTTACTAAGCTATATAACCACATAAGTATAACATGATTAACATGTATTTAAAAGTTAATTTATACTGTATAATCTAGTATACTAAAAAACAAAAGTTATTAAAACACCGTTATTTCAGTATTTTTATAACGTACGTTATTAATTAAAAGTAAGTCTAATGTTATTATACTACCAATAACAGATAGTTAGATAATAGCAAAATTTTACAATTCGATGCTAAGTATACCCTAATTCTTACCTAAGAATCGTTATCATTACCCCATTCTCGCGATAACGTCGATTGTGTGATATTATATTAAGTGAGCGTTTTAATATTTTAGGAGGAATCATAATGACCTTAGAAAACTTTGACAATTTATTGAACAAATACGCTGACCTAATCGTGACGACTGGTGTTAACGTACAAGAAAGCCATACAGTTGTATTAAGTGTTGATGTTGACCAAGCACCACTTGCACGTTTGGTAACTGAAGCTGCTTATCAAAAAGGCGCTAAAGAAGTGATCGTTAAATGGACGGATGATATCGTTAGTCGTTCAACTTTTGAGCATGCTTCTCAAGAAGTCTTGACTGATATTCCGCAATATAAAATTGATGAAAGTTTAGATCATATTGAAAAAGGCGCTAGTCGTATCAGCCTTCGTTCTTCTGATCCAGATTCTTTACAAGGATTAGACAACTCTAAGATCGCTGCTTATCAAACGGCTGCTGGTCGTGCTTTATCTGCAATGAGAAAAGCAACTCAATCTAACAAAGTCAGCTGGTTGGTCGCTGCAGCTGCTGGTGAAAAATGGGCAGCTAAAGTATTTCCGGATTTAAATTCTAAAGAAGAACAATTAGATGCTTTATGGGATGCTATTTTCAAAGCGGTTCACCTTTATGACGAAAACCCAATCGCAACTTGGGAAACAAAAGATAAAACGCTTGAAGCGAAAGCTGAAGAATTAAACAAAGAACAATTCGTTGCTTTACACTACACAGGTCCTGGAACTGACTTAACGGTTGGATTACCTGATGGTCACTTATGGGAAGGCGCTGGAAGCTTTAACGTACGTGGCGAGCGATTCATGGCTAACATGCCAACTGAAGAAGTGTTCACTGCTCCTGATGCAAATCGTGTAGATGGCGTTGTTGTTTCGACTAAACCTTTGAGCTATGCAGGAAACATCATCGAAGGAATGGAATTCCACTTCAAAGATGGTAAAGTTGTTAAAGTGACTGCTGAAAAAGGCGAAGATGTGATCCAGCAACTTGTTGAAACAGACGAAGGATCTGCTCGTTTAGGTGAAGTTGCACTTGTTCCAGACGAGTCTCCTATCTCTCAATCTGGTTTAACCTTCTTCAATACTTTGTTTGATGAGAATGCTTCAAATCACTTTGCTTTGGGTTCAGCTTACGCATTCAACCTTAAAGGCGGTACTGAAATGTCTGAAGAAGACTTGAAAGCTGCTGGTTTGAACCGTTCTGACGTTCATGTTGACTTCATGGTGGGTTCAAATGAAATGGATATCGATGGTATTCGTGAAGATGGTACACGTGTTCCAGTATTCCGTAAAGGTACTTGGGCTTAAATTCTAGAATATTAAAATCAGGTGCTGCCTTTAGGGAAGCACCTGATTTTTTCTTTTAAAAGGATGAAGCTCGTCAGTCTTTGAACTGGCGAGATTCATCCTTTATTTGTTCCCTCTCGTGGCCTTAGTTTCTTGCGAGAGGGACTATCTTGCTGTTTCATTCCCTCTCGTGGTCTGATTCTCCTACGAGAGGGACTATCTCTCTGTTTCATTCCCTCTCGTGGTCTGATTCTCCTACGAGAGGGACTATCTTGCTGTTTCACTCCCTCTCGTGGTCTGATTCTCCTACGAGAGGGACTATCTCTCTGTTTCATTCCCTCTCGTGGTCTGATTCTCCTACGAGAGGGACTATCTCTCTGTTTCATTCCCTCTCGTGGTCTAATTCTCTTACGAGAGGGATTATCTCTCTCTTTCATTCCCTCTCGCGGCCTCGCTCTCCTTCGAGAGGGACTATCTCGCTGTTTCATTCCCTCTCGTGGTCTGAGTCTCCTACGAGAGGGACTATCTTGCTGTTTCATTCCCTCTCGTGGTCTGATTCTCCTACGAGAGGGACTATCTTGTTGTTTCATTCCCTCTCGTGGTCTGATTCTCTTACGAGAGGGCCTATCTTGCTGTTTCATTCCCTCTCGTGGTCTAATTCTCTTACGAGAGGGATTATCTCTCTCTTTCATTCCCTCTCGCGGCCTCGCTCTCCTTTGAGAGGGACTATCTCGCTGTTTCATTCCCTCTCGAGGTCTGATTTTCTTGCGAGAGGGACTATTACTGTTCTTACTGATCGGAGATCAGTTTCTAACGGTCTTCTCAGCCACCTATTTAAATACGCCGCTATCTTTCGCTCAGCACCATGATGCGTTCACCGTTTTCTTCATCGATTCTACCTGTGTTTTTGAAGTTAAAGGTTTCGTACAAGCGCTTGGCCGCTAGATTCTCTTCGTTGATGCTGAGCACGATATCTTTGACGGACCAGTTTTGTCTGATAAAGGCTATCAGTTTTTCGAGAAACCTTTTACCGTAGCCTTTGCCTTGAGACTGGGCGTCGATCATAAAACGGTCGAGCCAAATGTATTGATGTTCCTCATTATATGCACCGATCATGGCGAAGCCGACGGGTAAATTTTCTATATAAAGACCATAAGTTGTCCAATTGAATTTGGTTTCGTAGAAAGCTTCGAGCATGGATTCTGCGTTTGGGCTGATAAAGTTGGCTTGTTCTGGGTTTGCTTTGAGTTCGACGATTGCACGCCAGTTTTCGTCGGTGATTGTCCGAATGGTCAACTCTTCCATGATGGCTACTCCTTTTAAGGTCTTTTCTGAAAGGATAACACAAAAAAGGCACTGCTTCAGCAATGCCTTTTTTTACATATATTAGGCTTATTTCAGGTTGTCAGGAAACGAGTCGAAATCAGTTTATCTTCGGTTTCTTGACCGTTCAGCATTTTATACAGTGTATTCATGCTGAGGGCTCCCCATTCTCTTTTTGAGAATGAAACACTATTCATTCGGGGATCAAGGTAGCGACTAACCATCAAGTTGTCAAAGCCAGTGATGTTGATTTCGGTACCCTTAAAGCGGTCATTTTTCTTGAAATAATTGTAAGCACCAATCCCCATTTCGTCATTCAAAGCCAGGATTTCAATTGGGCTTTCATTTCCAACTTCTCGAGCAATTTCACGTGCAGCGATAAAGCCAGACTCTTCTGTAAACCAGCCTTTATAGATTCGGAATTTCTTGCCAAGTTTGCTGATTTCTCGCGTTGCCGTTTCTAATCGTTCGCGGCTATCAAAGTTTCCTTTTGGACCATTAATGATATCAATCGTTTCAGCTGGAGATGTTGCCAGCGACTGGACCGCTTGTTTGATTCCTTCTTTATTATCTAATAACACATGTCGGATATTTTTATGCTCGAGTTGTCTATCTAGTACAACGATAGAATGACCATCGTTTGCATATTCGAGAAGTTGTTCGTCTGGGTAGAATTGGTCTAAAACAATAATACCGTCTATCATACCCTGCGGTAAAAATAGGCGCGACTTTTCTCCTGAGCAGGCGATAATATCAAAGCCAAGTTCTTTTGCCATATGTTGGATTCCATCTAGCAATTCACCATAGAAACTCCCACTGTAACTAGACAAATGGACACCGATGATGCGGGTTTGTTTTCGGCGTAGATTTTGCCCAGCCCGGTTAGGGATATAGTTCATTTCTTTAGCAATCTTTAAAATACGCTGCTTGGTTTTTTCGCTGACTCTTGGACTATTATTCAATGCATAAGACACGGTTGAAATAGAAACATTTGCTCTTTTTGCAATTTCCTTTATGCCCGTCATATTCCAACCTCCTTATTTGTATACCGAATGATCGTTTTTAACTAAATTCATTTCTTCTAAAAAACACTCTACTCTATTATATACAATTTTAACTGTATGCGCTTGTTTTATTAAAATATTATCTTCAATAAACTGGATAATAAATATCTAGTTGGTTTGACTCTTTTGATAATATTTTTTCCAGATCAGCTTGCTTGATCTCAACTCCGGCTTTCCTGTAAGGATTTGTTAAAGCCTTTTGAGAAATATCTTCGCCATTGACTTCCACCTGTACTTGTTCAGTTTCCGCAAAATGATACTGAATCGTCATTGGATAACCGTTGTAGGTATAAGTGACTTGCAGTTCATCTTGTTCTTTTACTAATACAGGATCGAGCACTAGATTTCGATTATGAATTCGAATACCTAAAGCACTTGAAATCAATTGATTCATATAGATTCCCGGCCCACTTGAATAAATTCTCCAGCCGCCTTTTACTTTCACTTGGCCTTTTTTAACTAGATCGAAATTTTCTTGCGCTTCATAACGATCAGAAAAATCTGCATCAGAACTACTAAAGTACGTGTTACTTTGACGGACTTCTGCATTTTCAACTACGGATGAAATGTTAATTGGATTGATCGTTTCCAAACCTTTCCAGATTTCTTCCGCTTGACCGATTTTGGCCATCGCTTCAATGTAACGGATATGTGCGTGTACATACATCAAACCAATCTCACGTCCAAAGTTTGCTGCTTGTTCAGCACGCTTAAATTGGCGACTGACTCCACCTTGGTAGGTAGCCGGACGATTCATCAAACGAACCCCATCTGGTGTATTTAGATGTTCTTGAATCAATGCGTAATGACTTTCTGCCTGTTCTTTCGTAAACAGCTCACTGATCATGCCACGAATCATCGGTAACAAACGGTATTGGATCCCTGTCGTTGTGTCTTCAGGATGAATCATCTTAACGATTTCTTCTTCGCTCGGCATATAGATAAAGCCAGGAACGACTTCATTCGAAGAAATATAGTGTTTGAAATCTTTTTCGATTTCTGCAGTTCGTTCACTCATGACATCTGACCATTTTGGATCAACGATTTTAAGTACTGCTGCAAACTTCTTGAGTGTCTGATAGGTTAGTGCAATCGTCCAGCTACTCGCCATATTCTTTTTCAGACTCTGGTCGTGTGGTTGCAAAGTATCATCCCAATCACCGTCACCATAAGAAGACAGGTGGGTATCCCATAAAAAGTGAGATTGAATGTACGCTAATTGTTTCTCCACATGTACTTTAATGGAGTCGTTCGCTGTTGTGTAAGTCTGCGTCGCTTGATCAAAATAAGAAACGGACTCTTCCAATAAGCTGTCATCCCCTGTAATTTCAAGATAGTCTGCTAGCATTTTAAGCGGCCATACGATCACATCGCCATGGCTTTCATCCGCTTGCACTTCTACATAAGAATCGAACATGAACCATTGTGGCCAATTGCCATCTTGAATATGTTGGTGACTATATACACGCTTAATCACTTCGCGCGTGCTGTCATATTGTTGCATCGCCATTAGATATTCTGCCGGACCTTGAGAAACGTCTCTTGTTCCCCAAGCGGCCCCACCAAATTGCTCCAAACCGTGAGGGACTAAATAGTGAACCAGCATATTATGTGTATACCAATGTGTTGTCAAATTCATCTTTTCGGCTGTTGATTTCACTGCATCCGGTCCACTCATTGAAAAACCATTGCTCAATTCGTCAAAGAATGTAGAAAAAGCTGTTGTTTCTTTCTCAAAATCAAGTTCGGCTGCTGCAAAATGCTTGCCATCAAGTGCTCCTGACATTGTTAAAGTAAACGTATCCGTTGTATCTATTTTAAAGTTCAACAACATAGCTGTGCCTTCCTCTACGCCAGATAAAAATGCACTCTCATCGACAACAGTTGCATTCGCGTTCAACACTTGAAATTTGTAAGCGAGGTTTGGTAATTTCTTGTACGCAGCAGTCTGTTCATCGAATGTCGCAATGACGCCTTCGTCTGTTTCTTCGACCCAGACAGGTGTCTGATATTCTCGGCTATTCATTGTCAATTGATTCGTGATCAAATATTCGTAAGCTTGACCACTTTCACTTGAGACCGTCAATTGGATAGCTGATTGGTTAGACGCTGCTAGATTCACAACGGTAAACGTTTCTGTCTCTGTTTGGTAAACCCATTTCACATAATTAATACCGATTTCCATTAATGAAGGCATCGTTAACAGTCTATAGTGATTTTCCAACTTGACGTATACGCGCTGTCCGCTTGTTTTGAAAAAGTTGACGGCATTTCGGGTATTGGACATCGCTTTATTCATATCTGTATTGCCCATAACCAGTTGGGCATTAAACACTCCATACATCCAAGCGGTCGTACTCATAATGGTTTCATCTGGAACGGTTTTGTTGTGCGTAAATAAAATTTGACCATGTGGACGCTCTAACATTAACTCTTTCTCTTTCAAAGCCACATGTGCTTGATCCTCTGTAAAGAAAGAGACAATACGTCCGTCAATCACCTCATCCTGAATACGCTTAGGATAAAGGCGTTCTAAGTCTGCTTGCGAAATAGTCGTCGTCTGTAACGGTTTCCCAATCACTGTTTGTTTCGTTACGCGTTCACAAGGTGTCAGTTTTTCTTGCTCCAATGTCTGATAAGCTGCTTGAATACGCTCTTGATCTTCTACTTCTTTGACGGCTTCTGGATGGTCCGTTTTGAACAGGTTGTAAAAGACAACAGTGGTTGTATCGGATTCAGCTACTTTTACTGAGCGAGATTTCAATGTAGTGTAGTCGAATTCAAATTGACTTTTACGATTCTCTAGCGCTACTTTTTTCAGTGCTTCTGGTTGATTGGTCTCTTTATAAGTTTTTCCAAAAAACTGGAAGCCATCTGTTAAAAATCCATCCGTCCCTGTAAGACTTCCTTGTTGTAAGTACGGAAATTTTCCAGATTGTGGCTGATTTTGTCTAGAACTGATCACATAGCCAGTTTCTATTTCGCTTACTGTATGATCTACATACTGGGCTACATAGGCTTCGTTTGCTTTAAGCGCAGCTTCTGCAGCTAATCCCAGATCTTGACCGTAAACAATATCAATCAGTTCATTAGATCCTTTGAGGGATACTTCCCAGAACCAGATACTCTCTTCCGCTAAACTGAATCGCACCAAATAATCAATGTTCGCTACGGCCCCTGACCAGCTGACTTGTTTTTCCCCTACTGAAAATCGGCTATTTGATTGTATTCCCAGTAACGGCACTGCCTCTAAAACTGCGCCGGTTTCATCAAATCGTCTAAGATATAGATTATTTAAAGACCCATCAATCATATTTCCTTCGATTTGATTGATCATAATTGATTCGTGACTCATTTTGTATAGATCCCCTGACTGTAAAAACGTTACAGTCGTCTGACCTTCTTTTAAGGTAACCATATGTTTTTGTGCTTGTACGATTGATTTCATTTTACTACCCCTCAACTCTTCAACGATTTAATTTTTTACTAAATATCTATTTTTCTAACTCAAACGATGCACTGAGTGTGACTGAACTATCCGTACCGATACCAATCAAGAAAGTTCCCGCATCACTACTGACTGAATGGTCTGCGTGTGAGTAGCGGAGCTGTTCTTCTGTAATTTCAAAGGTAATGGTTTTAGATTCGCCTGGTGCACATTCAACTTGTTTGAAATCAACGAGTTCTTTGACTGGACGCACTACTTCGCCCACTTTATCGCGAAGGTAAACTTGAACCGTTTCAAGCCCTTTAACATCGCCAGTATTTTTAACATCTACCGAAACTTGCAATCCATCGTCTTCAGAGATTTTCTGACTTGATAATGTCAAGTTTGCATACTCAAAGGTTGTATAAGAACGTCCAAAACCGAATGGATATAGAGCCGTATTTTCAGCATCAAGATACCTCGATAGATATTTTTCACTTCTTTTTCCTTCTGTCATGGGTCTGCCGGTACTGTCTTCGTTATAGGTCAGTGGAATCTGACCAACAGATCTAGGGAATGACATGGGCAATTTGCCCGAAGGATTCACTTTTCCAAATAATATATTCGTAATGGCTTCCGCTCCCATCGTTCCAGGGAACCAGGCTTCAACAAGAGCATCTACTAACGGTACCACTTCAGATAAATCCAAGGGGCGACCATTGATCAAAACAGCTACAACTTTTTTATTTAGTTTTTTCAGTTCTCTCAATAAGACTAACTGGTTCTCTGGCAACTTAATGTTTGTACGACTGGCTGCCTCGCCACTCATTTCTGAACTTTCTCCGAGTGCAACCACTACGGTATCCGCCGTACGTAAATCGTCCATGAAGAAGCTATTCTGTCCCTCTAAGAATGTTCGATCATCAATTACGCTGAATACATCTGGATTCGCAACAGCTGCCATCGCATCTTCAAGTGTTGTTGTCTGTTCTCTGTTACCTTTCCAAGACCAGGCGCCTAAAAGGTCAGTTGACTGACTGAGCGGACCCGTTAAGATAAGTTTTGAATCTTTTTTTAGTGGCAATACGCCATTGTTTTCGAGTAGAACAATCGATTGTTCTGCGACTGTTAAAGCGACTTGTTTGTTTTCATTTGAAAAGACTGCTTCTTTCTCGGTTGTTTCATTAGCACCTCGGTAGGGTTGTTCGAATAAGCCTAGGTCATTTTTTAATTTCAAGATATTCCAGACCGATTCATCCAGAAGTGTTTTCAATGTTTCGTCTTGATTCACTAAGTCCACTAAATGCTCACTATAAGCTGCTGACATCATTTCAATATCTACACCTGCTGTTAATGCTTGTTTTGCTGCAGCTTTGTTATCTTCTGCAACACCGTGTGGGACGAGTTCGCCGATTGCACCCCAGTCAGAAATCAGAACCCCATCAAAGGCCATTTCTTCTCGGAGGATATCTCGCATCAGACGTTTATTACCAGTTGCTGGGATGTTATCAATTGTGTTAAAGGCGGTCATGACCAGTTTTGCGCCCGCATCAATTCCTTCTTGGTAGGCTGGCAAATAGTGCTCTCTTAAAGTATTTTCGTTTAAGTCTACTGAGTTATAATCTCTACCACCACGTGGCGCACCATAACCGGCAAAATGTTTCACACAAGCTGCAAGCTTCGTTAGATCTTCTTTCAAGTCCTCGCCTTGATAACCTTCTACAAAAGCTCTGGCATATCGTTTATTGAGTAACTTGTCCTCACCAGTTGCTTCCATGACTCTACCCCATCTAGGATCTCTAACGAGATCAACCATTGGTGAGAACGTTACATGAAGTCCTTGAGCAGACGCTTCTTTAGCTGAGATTTGTGCAGTTTGCTTGATCAAATCAGGATTCCAAGTCGCGCCTAATCCTAACGGAATTGGGAAAATAGTATGATCCCCGTGAATAATATCTGCCATGAACAATAAAGGTATATTTAAACGATTTTCTTCCATATATCTTTTTTGCAATGCAATGGTTTCTTTTGCACCTGAGATACCCAGAACGGAACCGACTTGGTATTTCTTCTCTTCAGTCATAGCCATTTCATTCATTGGCCCTGTGATATCTTCTGATTGATCAGAGAAAAAGTCCGCGGACAATTGAATCGTCTGTCCAACTTTTTCTTCAGTGGTCATTTCATTGAGTAGTGCTTTTAATGCATCAATTTTCATAAGTGACTCCTTTGTCTGCGCTTATTTTCCACCGGAAATGTTAAAGCCAGTAAGAATATATTTTTGGAAAATGATAAAAATGATCAGAATTGGCACGACCATGAAGGCAGCTCCAGCCATTTGTAAAGCATAATTTGTTCCATGTTGTCCTTGTAGCAATTGCAGACCAACCGATAAGGTATAGAAACGTTGGTCATTCGCAATAATCAGTGGCCATAGGAATGAGTTCCAACCACCGATAAAGGTTAAAATACCTTGTACTGCAATAATGGGTTTAGATAAGGGTAAAGCAACTCTGAAGAAAACGTAGAAGTCACTCGCACCATCTAACCTTGCCGCTTCAAAAAATTCTTCTGAAATACTTGAGAAAAATTGTCTGAACAAGAAAATTCCAAAAGCACCTGTAAGTCCAGGTAATACGATACCCAGATACGTATTCGTCAAGCCAAGCTGGTTTAATAAGAGATAAACCGGAATCATCGTCACTTGTCCTGGAATCATCATCGTTGCGAGAACGAGAACAAATAGAAAGTTTTTGAATTTAAATTCATAATGTGCAAATGCAAAGCCTGCCATTGCATTGAGCAATAATCCAACAAACCCTAGAACAGTAATGATTACGGTATTGAGTAGATATACATCAAAATTTAACCGTTGAAAGAGTTCTCTAAAATTATCTAGTGTCCATTCGTTTGGCAAAAGATTCGGTTGTGCGGCTACAATCTCTGGATTGGTTTTGAATGCTGAAAGAATCATCCATACAAACGGAATGACCGTAATCAGCCCCCAAAGGCCTAATACTACTCCAATAGTAATTTTTAGTTTTTTGTCTATATTAATCATATCAACTTATCCCCTTCTTAATCTGCTCGTCTTTGTAATCTGAGTTGAACGAGTGTTGCACAGATAATGACAACAAACAAGAGCAACGATCCAGCCGCAGCATATCCAAATTGATTGTTTTGGAAACCATTGCGGTAGATAAAGAGTGCCACACTTGTCGTACTATTCAGTGGTCCACCTTCAGTCATAACAAAGGGTTCTTCAAAGAATTGTAACCAGCCGATAATCGTAGTGATGGTGACAAAAGACGTTGAAAACTTCAATTGGGGTACAGTAATAAAACGAATCTGTTCCCATTTTGTTGCTCCATCTAGTTCAGCCGCTTCATACATCGAACGCGGAATATTTTGTAGTGCTGCAGAAAAAATCAGCATATTGATCCCGATACTTCTCCAAACCGCTAAAATGACTAGTGAGATTTTTGAAACACTTGTATCCGTTAACCAGCCGATCGGTCCAATACCAACCATGCCGATGACGCGGTTGATCAAACCAATACTTTGACTTGGATTGAACAAGAATGCCCAAACAATCGCAACCGCAACAATATTGGTAATGGAAGGTGAGTAGAATACTACCCGCATAAATGAGAAATACCGACTTCTCCCCATATTGATCAAAATTGCAATGGTCAGTGAAAAGAGAATGACGAGCGGTACACCAAAGATTACGTAGAATAAGGTATTGGTGATGGATTTCAAAAATATACTATCTTGCAAGATATTTTGATAATTTTGAAATCCCGTGAAGTTGATTCGTGAATAATCTGCTAGTCCTGCTAAACTCATATCGGTAAAGCTGATAACTAACGCTAAAATAATTGGGAAGATAGAGAACGTTAATAGTAAACCAATAGCAGGTGCAATAAAGAAATAAGGTGCTTTTTTACTTTTCATGAAAAGGTTCCTCTCTAAAATCAAAATTCAGAGAATGAATCGAAACGATTCCACTCTCTGAATGTTTGAATTTTTTAGTCGATCATTGTTTGAACTTCCTGGTTCAGGTTATCCAGTGTTTCTTGAACGTCTGCACCACCAACGATGATTTGTTCGAAACTACTGATATACGCTTGAGATACTCTATCCCATTCTTCGATTACTGGCATATGTTCAGAATTTTCAAGCTGTTCACCAAATACCGCTACATTTTCGTCTTGGAATGGTTCCTCATCCCATGTAGACATTCTTGCAGGAAGAGAACTTGAATTTTCATAATATGTCAGCATACTATCTGTGCTTGTTAAGTGTTCAATTAACTGAACCGCTTCTTCTGGATTATCAGAATTATTCCAGACAGCTAAGTTGGCACCACCTGTATTAGATACGTTACTAACAGGTCCTTCAGGCAAGGTTCTCACTGCCCATTTACCTTCAATATCTGTTGTTTGATCTTGAATCGCTGTAATCATCCACGGCCCACTGATAAACATTGGATTGATTCCTTCTCCACCAAAACTTTGAGAAATCTCAATACCTAAATCTTGGCTTGGTGAAGCACCTGATTCTATGAAACCATTCAAGTATTCAATCGCTTCAACGAATTCTGGTTCATTCATTACAGCATTTCCTTCATCATCTATAATTGGTGAACCATTTTGTTTTGCAAACATTGGTCCAAATGTCTGTTCATTGATTGGAATTGTGAAACCATAATAGTTGTCCCCACGTTCAGACAACTTCATCGCAGCATCCGAAAGTTCATCCCAAGTTGCTGGACCTTCTGGATAACCCGCTTCTTCAAGTAAATCTGTTCTATAGTAAAGCGCTCTCGTTTCAGTGTACCAAGGGACTGCATAATAATTTTCATCAAATACCGTTGTCTCAACATTTCCCTCGAAGAAATTATCTGGACTGATTTCATCACTACCTTCGACGTATTCTGTGATATCCATCAATGCACCAGCATCTACGAATTCTGCCATATAAGTAGAACCCATTTGCACGACATCGGGACCTTCACCTGAAGCAACCGCTGTCAGCAAGCGGTCATGGACAGCTGACCAAGGTATGCTCTGTGCGTTAACGTCAATGCCTGTTTCTTCTGTGAATGAATCAAAAAGGGGTTGCGTCACTTCGTTTCCGTCACCCATTACCCATACAGATAATTCATCTGAAGAGCCTTCTGAAGCACCCTCGTCTCCACTATTTCCACATGCTGCTAGTAAACTCATTGCTACCAAAGATGTTGTGCCTAACATTAATTTATTGATTTTCATTATTTATTCCTCCTAATTTTTATGAGATTATTTACTTATTTGTTTTTTGTCGAAACGTTTCGACAAAAAGCCAAAAAGATTATTCTGTTAACCAGTTTAACGCTGGGATAATCTGTTGATTCCAAAATGTCCAGTTATGATCTCCCTCATCTTCAACATATTGATGGCTGATTTGAAGACGGTTCAGTTCTTGATGAAAAGCTACATTGTCTTCGTATAAGAAGTCACTTGTTCCACAAGCCATGTAAAGCTCTGGTAAATCAATCTTTTTATGCGCTAGTAGATATAAATCTATTTCATCTGGTATAGCTTGAATCTCTGAATGGCCAACCACTACATCCATAATCCGTTCTGGATACATGTGATCTTCTTTATCTACCGTTTTTGTAATGATTCGACTCGACAAGGCTATGATCTTACCAAAGGTTTCATGATAATATAAACCATTTCGCAAAGCACCATACCCGCCCATAGATAGCCCACCGATCCAAGTCTCTTCTCTATTAGTAGATAATGGGAATAGGCTTCTGGTTTCTTCAATCAGTTCTTGACCGATATACTCACCATACTTCATACCGTTAGGATGATTCACATAATAACTATTCTCACCTGTTGGCAGAATGACAGCAATATTATACGTTTCAGCCAAGTGTTCGATGTTTCCTGCGTAGAACCAATCTCTTCTGTCTCCGCTATATCCATGAAGCAAGTAGAGTGTTTTAAAGGGTCGTGCCGTTCTATTTTCTTTAGGAATAATAGCTGAATAAGATACTTTTCTTTCTAAATTCTTTGAGAAAAACGAAGCGTCCACAGTTGTCATTTATCTTGTTCACTTCCTTTCGAAACGTTTCGATAAATGAATTATAACCAACTCCCCATTTTTTTGCAAGCCTTTTCTTTTAATTTTATTTTTCTACTATAAAAAAGGCCGACGACCTATTGGCCATCAGCACTTTCCTTCTTTATTTCGCTACAGTTTCGTCCAATGCTAGATTAACACCTAACACATTTACAGTTGGTTCTCCCCAGATACCTAAGCTTCGTCCAGTTGTTTGTTGTTTGATTACTGCTTGTACAACTTCCTTCGAAAGATTGCGTTCTTTTGCAATTCTATTGACCTGATAAGCAGCTGCTTCAGGAGAAATGTTTGGATCAACGCCACTTCCAGATGCAGAAAGTAAGTCATTAGGGATTGGTTCAGGATTATCAGGATCCAGTTCTTCAAACCATTCGACTCGCTCTTGGACGAGTGTTTTCAATACTTCGCTCGTTGGCGATAAATTTCGGTCCCAATCAGGTCTCCCAATCATATAAGCTGGGTCTGTAAAGGTTTGTGCAATCCATTTTGAACCAACAGCAACTTCTTCATTCGATGCATTGGTCGTTTGGATGACACTTCCATTCGCTTGACTTGGAAATACCAGTTGTGCGATACCAGTTACGACACCGGTATATAGTACCCCGCAGACCACAGTGAAAAATAAAAATAACGTGATTGCCGTTCTCAGTAATTTTAGTACTCTCATGTTTTTTACTCCTTATCCAATACCCATAACGGTGAGTATGATATCAATTAATTTGATTGCAATGAACGGTGCAACTAGTCCACCTAAACCGTACACAAGCATATTGTGTCTCAATAATTTCTCGGCTGATAACCCTCTATATTTAACACCTCGAAGCGCTAGTGGGATCAATGCAATAATAATTAGTGCATTATAGATCACAGCGGATAAGATTGCGGTCGTTGCACTCGTCAAACCCATGAAATTAAGAGCTTCTAATTGAGGATAGATGGAGAAGAACAATACCGGAATGATCGCAAAATATTTAGCGACATCATTCGCAATACTAAAAGTGGTTAACGCGCCTCTTGTAATCAACAATTGTTTACCGATACGGACAATATCAATCAGTTTAGTTGGATTTGAATCCAAGTCGACCATATTCCCCGCTTCTTTAGCGGCTTGCGTCCCTGTGTTCATAGCTACCGCAACATCGGCTTGCGCAAGTGCAGGTGCATCATTAGTACCATCTCCGGTCATCGCAACGAGATGACCGTCTTTTTGGTATTGACGAATCAATTCTAGTTTTGCCTCTGGTGTCGCTTCTGCTAAGAAATCATCAACGCCTGCTTCTGCCGCAATCGCTGCAGCTGTCATCGGGTTATCTCCTGTTATCATGATTGTCTTGATCCCCATATTTCTGAGTTCATTGAAGCGATCTTTAACGCCACTTTTTACAATGTCTTTCAAGTGTATGACACCTAAAACTGTCTCGTTTTTCGTTACAACAAGTGGTGTTCCACCTGCATTAGCAATGTCATTCACGATTTGTGTACATTCTTCCGGAAACGTTCCACCTTTCGCCTGAATCTTTTGCTTGATGGTATCCGCGGCACCTTTTCGCCACTCGTCGCCTGCGTAATCAATCCCGCTCATTCGTGTTCTAGCGGAGAATGGTACAAAAGTTGCTTGCAAACTAGATAGATCGTGACTGCGTAAGCCATATTCATCTTTTGCCAGCTTCACAATACTTCTACCCTCAGGCGTTTCATCCGCAAGAGAAGACAATTGCGCTGCTTCTGCTAGTGCTGCTTTTTCTGTACCATTGACGGGTACAAATTCACTCGCTTGTCGATTTCCTAGCGTAATGGTTCCAGTTTTATCGAGTAAGAGTACATCCGTATCGCCTGCGGCTTCAATTGCTCGGCCACTCATTGCGAGTACATTTGCTTCGTTTAACCGACTCATTCCGGCAATCCCAATTGAAGATAAGAGTGCACCAATGGTTGTGGGCGCAAGACAGACAAGTAAAGCAACGACATTTGTCAGAGAAATTGGTGAGCCTGTTCCTACATAAGCACTTGTAAATTGCGTAAAAGGTAATAATGTTGCTGACACAACCAGAAAGATAATTGTAAACGTAACGAGTAGAATTTGAAGCGCGATCTCATTAGGGGTTTTCTTACGAGAAGCCCCTTCTACCATACTGATCATTTTGTCGAGAAAGCTGTTCCCCGCTTCTACGGTGATACGAATGATCAACCAATCAGATACTAAAGTCGTTCCTCCTGTTACCGCGCTTCGGTCCCCTCCGGATTCCCTAATAACTGGAGCCGATTCACCGGTAATGGCGCTCTCGTCAACCGAGGCAGCACCCGAAACAACTTCTCCATCCATCGGTATCTGTTCTCCTGCTTCTACATATACCAAGTCTTCCTTTTTCAACTCAACAGATAGTACGACTTCAAAATCTTCAGGGTGATCGATTGACTTGATTTTTTTAGTTTGTACTTCCTTTCTTGCTTTTCTTAAAGTATCAGCTTGTGCACGGCCTCTTCCTTCAGCAATGGCTTCAGCAAAGTTCGCAAACAGTACAGTGAACCACAAAATGATCGCAATTGAAAATACGTAGCCTCCTGCTTCATCTTGTATACCCATATAGGACAAGAAGTATAGAATCGTAGTTAAGATTGCACCAATATAAACCATTAACATAACGGGATTCTTCACCTGTACCTGTGGCATTAGTTTTGTAAAAGATTGTGCGATTGCATCGATAAATAGTTTTGATTGATTGGTTTGATTTTTCATGATTCATTCCCTCTTAACGTGATGTGAAGTAATCAGCGATTGGACCTAAGGCCAGTGAAGGCAAGAAGCTCAATGCTGCGATAATCAATATGACGCCTACTAGTAAGCCGACAAATAGGTTGCTGGTTGTCGACAGTGTGCCCTCGCTGACCGCTACTGTTTTTTTCTTCGCCATATTCCCTGCTAGAAAAATCGTAGCGACTAGTGGGATGAATCGAGAGAACAGCATGATACTTCCACCGAGTAGATTGGTTAAAGGTGTATCTGCACTAAAACCAGCAAAAGCACTCCCGTTGTTGTTTCCCATAGAAGAGTAAGCGTATAGAATCTCTGAAAAGCCTCTAGCCCCTTCATTGGTTACCGAAGCTTGAGCATCAGGTGCAACGACTGCAATGGCCGTTCCGAGCAAGGTCAAAACTGGTGGAACAAGCACAATTAAACAAACCATTTTCATATCAAACGGTTCAATTTTCTTGCTCAAGTATTCCGGTGTTCTACCGACCATAAGTCCGGCAATAAACACGGTTAAGAGAACAAAGGCAATCATCCCATAAAGGCCGCTTCCTACACCGCCAAAAACAATTTCGCCAATTTGCATCAAGAACATCAGCATCATGCCGCCAAATGCGGTGTAACTATTGTGCATCGAGTTAACGGATCCATTAGAAGCCGCTGTCGTAGCCGTTGCCCATAGTGAAGACATCCCGATTCCGTGAACGACTTCTTTTCCTTCCATATTTCCAAGCCCAGTTGCACCGGAAAGGACAGGTACCCCGTATGCTTCACTTAATGTCGTGACGACAAGTGTCAATAAAAAGATTAACAGCATGGCGATATAAAGGGTTTTTCCTTGTTTGAGATCTTTTACAGCTTTACCGAACGTTACACATAAGGCAGCTGGAATGAGTAATATTGAAATTAACTGGATCAGGTTCGACAAGGCTGTTGGATTTTCTAATGGATACGCTGAATTTGATCCGAAGAATCCGCCTCCGTTTGTACCAAGTTGTTTAATCATAATTTGACTGGCTGCTGGTCCGAGAGGAATTGTTTGTGCCACACCCTCTTGTAAGGTCGTGACTTCCTGGTAACCTGAAAAAGATTGGACGACTCCTTGAGAAACCAACACAATCGCGCCGATAAAAGACAACGGAATCAAGACGTATAAAGTGATCCGTGTAAGATCCACCCAGAAGTTGCCAACTGTTCGTTTTTGTTTCAAGATAAATCCTCTAATTAAAACGAATAATACCGCTATTCCTGTGGCAGCTGAAACAAAATTCTGCACTGTTAGTCCAATAGACTGTGTGAAATAAGACAAATCTGTTTCTCCAGAATAAGCTTGCCAGTTCGTATTCGATACAAAACTAGCAGCCGTATTGAAAGCCAAGTCTAATGTTGTGCTCTCAATTCCTTCTGGGTTAAAAGGTAAGAAACGTTGTGCGAGTTGCAAGGTGAAGACAAAGACCAGACCGACCATACTAAATAAGAGAACCGAAATCGCGTATTTTTTAGCCGTCATCTCTTCGACTTGTACACCCATTACTTTGAATAGACCTGCTTCTAGTCGATTTCCTTTTTTATTTTTGAAAATAGGTTTTCCCACCATAATGTCATATAGGTACAAGCCAAGTGGAATCGAAAGGCCTATCAATATGAGTAAAAAGAGTACTTGCTGAAAAATGATTATACTCACAAGTCTTCCCCCCTAAACAACACATAAAACAAGTAAACGAGTAAAATTAATCCGATCATACCGGTTGCTAAAATAACTGTATCCATCACTGACTCCTTTTTTAAGATTGCTGGTAATACTCCTATTTTGTCTACCAGCTTATGGATGTATCTTAGCAGTTCCATAATTAAGTCGGGATAAGCAAATACCGATTAGGATTAAGATAGCGTAAAGATTAAAACCTTCATCAATCTTTATGCTATCTTAATGCGCGATTGAAAATCCTAACGTTCCTGATTGCGTAACTGTGCTATAATCCTTTTAATATAGAAGGACTTTTTTTCGAGGAGAATTGAGAATGGTGTCGATTAGTCTAAACGGTCAAGATGATTTTCCGCTTTTTTCAGAAGCGAGTGAGCGCGTTGGGAAGCTTAAGATTTACTTTGGGTATGCGGCAGGTGTAGGGAAAACGTATGCGATGTTGAGTGATGCTCAGGAAATTTTGAAAGATGGCTTGGATGTTGTGGTTGGTTACGTGGAACCGCACGATCGTCCAGAAACGACAAGTCTATTGAATGGATTCGAGCAACTATCCCCTCTATCTTTGACTTACAAAAATATGACGTTGAAAGAACTAGACTTGAATGCGGCTTTAAAAAGAAAGCCTGAATTAATTTTGGTCGATGAGCTGGCACACACGAATGCTGAGGGCAGTCGGCATCAGAAGCGCTTTCAAGATATTGAAGAATTGCTTCGAGCGGGAATTGACGTTTATACAACGGTCAATGTTCAGCATATTGAAAGTCTAAACGATCAAGTCTCTGCTATCACCGGAGTGGTCGTCCGTGAACGTATTCCCGACCGTTTATTTGACTTGGCAGATCAGATCGAAGTTGTTGATATTGAGCCGGTAGAATTACTTGATCGCTTGAATAAAGGGCGCATTTACCAACAACATAAAATTGCTCAAGCCCTTTCTCATTTCTTTACGATGGAAAAACTCGTTGCATTAAGAGAAATTGCACTTCGTAAAACGGCTGACCATATTAATCGAAAAGCAAACCAACATACGAGCACGAATAAGGAGTCTCCTACTTTTACAAATGAGCATATTTTAGTGTGTCTGTCGGGTTCTCCTTCGAACATGAAAGTGATTCGAACGGCTGCAAGGATGGCGCGTGCATTTAGTGCCAAATTGACTGCTTTATATGTAGAGGCGGCAGATGATGAACACAGTGATGCATACCGCTCATCACTTCAGTCTAATATTCGGTTAGCGGAAGATTCAGGTGCGCAAATCGTAACAGTCTACGGAGAAGATATACCAAAACAAATTATTGAGTATGCTCGAGCAAGCAAAATTTCGAAAATTGTTGCCGGACGAACGAAACATTTGACGAAATGGCGTTCAAAACAGTCTTTCGTTGATAAGTTATTAGATTACGATCCAAATATCGATTTGTATATCATACCGGATAATCAGGATGGACAGCTCACAAGCAGAAAAAAAACAGTTGATTTTTCTTTCTCTTTTATGGAGACGTTAAAATCAGTTTTTCTTTTGCTAATTTGTACATTGATCGGATTATGGTTTTATGTACTTGGTTTCAGCGAAGCTAATATTATCATTCTCTACATTTTAGGTATTTTGGTCAATGCGATGGTCACAAAAGGACGCAAATATAGTCTAGTGTCTTCTATTGTGAGTGTGCTCATTTTTAACTTTACCTTTACCGAACCGCGTTTCACTTTTAAAGTCAGTGATCCTGGTCATATTATCACATTTTTCATTATGTTAGTCGCTGCGTTGATTACGTCTACCTTGACTAAACGAATAGCTGAACAGGCTAGACAAGCTTCCCGCAAAGCCTACTTTACGGAAGTTCTGCTAGAAACGAGTCAAAAGTTACAAAAAACTTCTGATGAAGAAGCAATTTATTACGAGACGGCACAGCAAATCATGAAGTTGACGAATCGGTCCATCGTCTTCTATCCTTCAAAAGAAGACCATTTAGTGGACCCACTATTCTTTAAGCATGAGTCCTTTACTGGAGATCAAGCATCTTTGTTGAATGAACATGAAAAAGCTGTGGCGGAGTGGGCTTTTAAAAACAACAAGCGTGCCGGCGCTGGTACCCAGACGCTTTCAAACGCTAAGTGTCTTTATCTAGTTATTCGCGGTCGGGAGCATCCTCTAGCGGTAGCTGGTATTGTTTATGACCAATCAGATAGACTCGGCATTTTTGAAAAAAGTCTGGCGATTGCGATGCTTGATGAATGTGCATTAGCACTTGATAAAGAAAAAGCAACGCAAGCTCAAAACGAACTCTATACAGAGATGCAACAGGAAAAATTACGTTCTACACTATTAAGAGCTATCTCTCATGATTTAAGATTACCGCTAACCAGTATTTCAGGAAATGCCAGTTTGCTATCAGCTAGTGCAGACAAACTTTCAACGGAACACAAGCAATTACTTTATCAAACGATTCAAGATGACTCAGCTTGGTTGATTCGCCTGATTGAAAATTTATTATCTATTACGAAACTAGATAGCGGACAGCTACAATTACGGACTGAGATTGAGTTATTTGAAGAAGTCATTGATGAAGCGATTCAGCATCTGGATCCCGCCATCAAGGATCATTCTTTAAATGTTGAAACTGTAGACGATTTACTCATGGCCAAGATGGATACACAGCTTATCATTCAAGTGTTCATCAATATCTTGAACAACGCCATTCGTTACACCCCTAGTGGCTCAACAATTTCGATCGTAGCTCGACGAGAAGGCCCCCTTGCACGAATTGAAATATCAGACGATGGCGACGGGCTGACCGATGAAGAACAAGCTCATATTTTCGATTTATTCTATACAACAAATAGTGCCAATTCAGATGGCCGCAGAGGATTGGGACTCGGTCTTTTCTTATGTCAGTCTATTATTGAGGCTCATGGTGGCAAGATCTATGTTAAAAATCATTTCCCTAAAGGAACAACATTCGGCTTCACCTTACAAGCAGAGGAGGTTTCAGCGCATGAATAAACCAACCATTCTGATTGTAGAAGATGATCAAGCAGTTAGAAAACTCATCTCCACCACCGTTGAACTAGAAGGCTATCAATACAGAACGGCAGAAACCGGTAGAGAAGGATTGATAGAACTGGTTAGTAAACAACCTGATATTCTCATTCTTGATTTAGGATTACCCGACATGGACGGTGTCTCCATTGTTGAAACTGTCAGAGGTTGGTCTAACCTTCCGATTATCATTGTCAGCGCACGCAGTGAAGACCAAGATAAAATTAGAGCATTAGATGCTGGGGCGGATGACTATTTGACAAAACCGTTCAGTGTCGAAGAATTACTGGCAAGATTAAGAGCCCTATTACGTAGGCTTCGCACCGACCAGCAAACTTCTCTATTACAGTCTTCTATTATAGAAAATGGTTCGTTAAAAATCGACTATGCTGCTGGTATCGTGTGGATCAACGATAAAGAGTTACATCTTACACCTATTGAATACAAGTTAATCAGCTTATTGGCAAAAAATATTGGAAAAGTCCTCACGCACAACTATATTTTAAATGAAGTTTGGGGCAAATATTATGATGATGTGCCAGTTCTGAGAGTTTTCATGGCAGGATTGCGAAAAAAATTACGAGAGAATAGTCCCGGAGAAGATTATATCCAAACACATATTGGTGTTGGATACCGAATGCTTCGAGTCGAACTGTAAAAAAACGATTGAACGGATTTATCCGTCCAATCGTTTTTTGATTTATCGACTTCAGTCGCTAACCATCCATTCAATCACTTGTTCAATGTAATGATCCCAGAAACTCCATGAATGATCGCCAGGTGACTCTTTATAGATATGATCTATTTTCAACTCATTTAAGTAGTTATGCAGATTTAGACTCTCACGGTAAATAAAATCTTCTGTTCCACAGGCTATAAATAGTTCCGGTATCGAGTTCTTTTTAGCTAAAGAAAAGATGTCTTTATCCCGTTCCATATCTTGGTAGGTTTCTGCTCCAATAATAAACTGTATGGCTTGATTCATTCGATTCTCTTCCGTGAGATCATGATCTCTTTCTTGGGACTGAAGGATTTTACTGGAAAGTGCTCCAATCTTAGAGAAGGTTTCGTTGTAGTATAAACCATTTCTCAAAGCACCATAACCTCCCATAGATAAGCCTGCAATCCAAGTAGACTCAAATTCATGAGATAAGTTGAACATGCCTCTTGTTATTCGAACGAGTTCTTCCCCAATATATTGCCCGTAGTAGCTACCATTCTCAAGGTCAACGTAAAAGCTATTTTCACCAGATGGCATGATCACTGCGATATTGTATTTTGTAGCCAGTTCAACGATCCTTGTGTTGTTAATCCAGGCATCAAAGGCATCATTCCAGCCATGAAGTAAGTAGAGGGTCTTAAACGGTTCGACTTTCTCGTCGTTTTCGAATTCTGATGGTAAAATTGCTGCGAATGGAACTTTTCGCATCAGTCTTTCAGATTGAATATTTCCGTATATAACTGCCAATAGTATTCCTCCTATGTTGTACATGCTGTATTTTATATTAAGCGTTTACAATTTAAAAAGCAATAGTATCTGTTTGCTTTTCTTAAACAAAATAAAGACCTTCCTGACTTTAAACTGTGAAAGGTCTCTACTATAATCAACTATTCTTTTTCTACTTGCTCACCATTTAAAATCAATTTGTATGTTAACTCAGCTTTAAGTGAATTGGCTACAGAACAATACTTTTCATCACTCAGTTTAATAGCGCGCCAGACTCTACTGGCTGGAACGTCCCCGTCCACGTGTAAGATAATCAGAATGTTCTTAAAATATTTAGGTGGCTCTTCATTTCTTTCGCCATCTGTTTCGATTTCAATTCGTTCTAATTTATCTTGGTAAGGTTTAAGAATCATATACATATCAATGCCCATACATCCTGCCAAACCGCCGAGAACAGCTTCCATTGGTGAAACACCAGATCCTTCTCCACCAGCAGCTTCCCCTGCATCCATTTTCAATTCTTTTCCATTACTATTGTTCATTGTAAAGGCAAGATTGCCTTCCCATTTTGTTGAAACCTTCATAAACTCACTCCATCTCTTGAATCTACTTACATTATAAATAATACGCTCTTACTTTTCTATAGTAAAATACAGACTCTACTCCAGATCTAAACTATCTTCCAAGTCATCTGGATAAACAATTGTACTAAACACTTCACCTGTAGCTTCATCTTGAACTTCAAATGTTGAGGATAACTCCTCTGGATTTCGCCCCTCAAACACTTGATAGTAAAGCGCTTGAATCGCTAATCCAAATATCCCAAAGCCATCAAATCCTGATTCATAGACTTCTCTGTCTACGATAATTGAAAATTCGCTAAAATCATTATTGTACTCTATATCTTTAAAAGACTGAAAATTTTCATCCGTTTTTAACTCTTCCACTGAATCAGTGATGGTTTCTCTCATTTCGTCTAGCAAACCTTGGTGTTGAGACCTAGACATTTTTATGGTCACTGTTCCATCCTCGTTTTGAGTGATGTTCGCTTCTTCCAAAGCCAGTTCATCTGGTTCAAAAGTCTCCGATAATTCTGCAGGCAGTGTCAGCTCTGTACTGAAAAGTCCTTTGTCCACTTCTATACTGCCTTCATTACTAGTCTCTTCTTCAACTTCCGTCTCAGTTGCCTGATTTTCCGTATTTGTTTCTGCTTTTGTTTCTTGAGCCGATTGTTCTACTTGTTCTGTTTCGCTCGTTTCATTTCCACATCCTGCTAGTAAAATTGCTAGTATTGAAGCGCCAAATAGGCGTTTTATGATTGTCATCCACTCATCCTTTTTTTCTTTCATTATAACAGAAAGCCTTTTTATCGTGTGAAAATTTTTGTGGAGAAAACTCTTGTAGTCAATGCATAGCTTGTATCAACTAAATTTCCATAGTACAATAAGTTCGTTCGTTTAAAACTGACTCTATAGCTCAGTAGGATAGAGCAAGTGCCTCCTAAGCACTAGGTCGTGGGTTCGATTCCCTCTAGAGTCGTATATGTAAAAAAGAAACGCGCTTAGACATTAATTGTCTAGGCGCGTTTTTTAACGATTAAGAAACCATTTTCTGACCTTTTTTCTGCATTTTGTACATTTCAGCGTAAGAACCATCTTGTTCAAGAAGTGAATCGTGGTCTCCTTGTTCAATAATTTCACCTTGGTCTAATACAAGAATTTGATTCGCATGTTGAATCGTTGATAGACGGTGAGCGATAATAAACGTCGTTCTGCCTTCTTTCAATACGTCCATAGCATGTTGAATGATATCTTCTGTTTCTGTATCAATAGAAGACGTCGCTTCATCCAAAATCAAAATCTTTGGATTAAAGGCTAAGGCTCTCGCAAAAGAAATCAGCTGACGTTGACCGGAACTTAAGGTGCTCCCTTTTTCTACAACAGGTTCATCTAGTCCTTTTTCGAATTTACTGAGCATATCGTCACCACCAACATCTTGCAATGCTTTCATTGCTGTTTCTCTAGAAATTGCAGGATTGTCTAGTGTGATATTAGATAAGATGGTTCCTGTGAACAAGAATGGATCCTGCAAGACGATACCCATCTTCTCTCTAACGGATTGTCTTGAATAGAGCTTCGTATTTTGTCCATCGATTTCAATCGACCCTTCTTGAGGATCATAGAATCTGAACAATAAGTTCATAATCGAACTTTTACCAGAACCTGTATGTCCAACTAAAGCAACCGTTTCTCCTGGTTCAGCAGTGAATTGAATAGTTTTCAAAACTTTTTTCTCATCACTGTAACCAAAGCCTACGTTAGAAAACTTAACGCGACCATTACTCATCGTCATTTTTTCTGTAGCATTCTCTTCTGGCTCTTTATCCATCAATTCAAAGACTCTTTCACCCGCAGCAACTGCTTGTTGGATAAAAGTCATTTGTTGAATGGTTCCTTTGATTGGCTCATAAAGTCTGGAGATATAATCACTGAACAAATATAGCATACCAACCGAGATTCCAAGTGCTCCATTAATGTATTGCGTACTGAAGTAAACCATTAAAGCGAGTAAAGTAATTCTACGTAAGAAATCCGCAATGGTAAATTGAGAACTTGCATCCAAGATGACGTATTTCTTCATAACGTCGTACCATTCATCATTAATTTTAGAGAATTCTTTATCTGTTTTCTCTTCTTGCTCAAAGGCTTGAATGATCGACATGCCTTGAATGGATTCGTTGAATTTTGCGTTCACTTCAGAATTCAAATCACGCTCTCTACGGTTGAACTCACCCGCAAATTTACTATAAAATTTTGCCCAGAAATACATAATTGGAATCAGGACCAACAGGATTAAACCAAGTATTCGGTTAAACAATGTAATGGCAATAAAGGTCCCAATCACATACATGATGTTCATTAAAACTTGGCCAATTGCGGTTACGTAAAATTGCTGACGCAATGATTCTGTATCATTCGTGATTCTTGCCACAACTTTTCCTGCTGGTAAATTATCAAAATACTGAACAGGTAATTTTTGTACCTTTTCGTAAACTTGATCTCGAATCATCTTTACTGATCCGTTAGCAGCTTTCATACGAATAATTTGACTGAAATAACGGAAAGCGGCTGTTGAAAGCATTAATGCTGCATAAATCAGAACCAATTGCAATAGTGTATCTCCAAAAGCTTCTCCTGTTTCTGCAGCTGGTGTAATCACATTATCAATAATTCTTTGTGCAATGATAGGGGCACCTAAATCTGTAATCGTTGAAAATAGTAGTAACGAAATTCCGATACCAAATTGCCATTTAAAATACTTCATATATGAGAGGAGTCTTTTAACTGTCTTCATTATTTCACCTCTCCTTCCTCGTCTATAGCTTCTTTTGATTTCACTTCTTGGCGCAAGAACTGTTCGTAATACCAGCCTTTTTGCTGAATCAGTTCTTCGTGTGTACCGCGTTCTGCAATACGACCATTATCCATCACAATGATTTCATCCGCTTGTTTGACTGCTGAAAGTCTATGCGTTGTGATAATTGTCGTTTTGTTTGCTCTTACTTGTTGAATATTTGAGATGATATTCTGCTCTGTCTTTGCATCGACTGCTGAAAGTGAATCATCTAAGATCAAAATTTGCGGATCTTTTATCAAGGCACGAGCGATAGAAATTCTTTGTTTCTGCCCACCAGAAATCGACATCCCTTTTTCACCGATCATTGTATCTAATCCATGTTCCATTTTCTTTAAATCTTCTTCAAATGAAGCATCTCGGATACTCTTCATAATTTCTTCATCGTTCGCCCCTTTTTTACCGAAGGCGATGTTTTCTCTTACACTTCGACTGAATAAGACGTGGTCTTGCGGAACGTATCCAATCATTCTTCTGAGTTCAGGATCTTGATAATGCGCATAAGCATGTTGACCCATTTCAAATGATCCTGTTCCTGCAGGATACTGATTCAATAACTGACGAATTAACGTCGTTTTACCAGATCCTGTTTTACCAACAATTCCTAGCATTTTTCCTTTAGTTAAGTCCAAGTCCAGATTTTCTAGGTTGACCGATTCGCTTGAAGTGTAACGGAAGTCAAATTGATTGAATTTGATATCTTCTACTTCAGTGATCGTTTCTTCCCCTTTTAAGTCGAGTCCATCCGTTGCATTTAAGATTTCCTCGACACGGCGCATGGAAGCACTCCCTTGTCTAAGAATCAAAATCAGTTCCGACACAGCAATCAATGGCCAGATCGTCATCCCGAGGTATAACTGGAAAGCAATCATGTTTCCAAGCGTCAATACACCTGAAGCCACTAGATAGGCACCGTAACTAAGCGCAATCACAACACTGAGTGCTTCAAAGAATTTAACCGTTGGACCGAATACCGCACCTGTTTTTGCAACGCGATTATTCTTATTATATAAATCTTCTGTCTGTTTTCTGAATTTCTGGATAAAATCTTCTTCTTTGACATAAGCTCTAATCACTCTTGTGCCATCGACCATTTCCAGAACATCTTCATTTACTTTAGAAAAAGACTTTTGTGCTGTTTCATAGCGTTCATCAATTTCAGCACCTTTTTTTCTAAATACATAAATCATTGGCAACATCGGTAAAATTGTCGCTGCAGTGAGTGCCCAACTTACCGATACCCCCATCATCGTGATTAAGATACTCAAGTATACGGTAGAAGTCATTAAAACCTCCATTCCGTATCCAGCAGTGTCTGCTAGAGAACGGATATCCTGAGTTCCTCTTGCCATTAAATCTCCGGTTCTAAATTTTTCAAAATAAGGTGCTCTCATTCTTAACAAATGGCGCATCATTTTACTACGCATCTGATTCTGTAACTTATAAGCTCCAGAGAACAATCCATATACCCAAGAGAAATCGAGCAAATATGTCAATATGATCAAAGCGATGAAGCTGATCACATAAAACTGAAGTCTCTGCATATCCATAACATTTGTTACGATATCGTCAATCATTCTTCCGACAATATTGGGAATGAGTACAGCACACAAATTTCCTAACCCTAAGGCAATAAACGATAGCGTATATTGTAAGGCATTTTCTTTAAAGAAAAATTTCAATTTCTTGATTACATCAAACATAAATTCATCCTTTCGTCCTTTTTCAAAATATGAATGGCTTTGTCTTTTTATACGCGCAATGGTGAATCAACTTCAAAGTTATAACTCTTGATTTCTGAACGTCATAAGTGCGAAAGCGTTTTATTACGCATAAAAAAACACAGTCTACCCCTCACTATGAGAAATAGACTGTGGCAACTATGTGTGTTTCTTGAGATCACTAGATTGCACACTGACAATCTAATCTACAAGAATCATTTACCATTCTACTTTGAAAAAGGAGGTTTTTGGTCGTAATATATTAACGTATAATGTCATTTGACTTTGCTGTACTTGATCTATAATTAAATTTTTCATCGTACAGCCCCTCCTTTTCTATGTAATGTGAATTCGAGATAAATGTTGACATACTAGTATGTTCAAATAAATCTCTTGTCAAAAATTACTATACAGAAATTTAAAATCAAATACAACCCTTAATTCTAATCTTTTTCGAAAAAAGTTAAAATCGTCTCTTTTTACAATTAGTTATAGTTTGAATCAAAAAAAAATCCTTACTTACTTGGGGTCTGAAAAGTGAGTAAGTAAGGGCTTTATTCTATTCGATATCTTCTCATCAAGGATTGACTAAGCTCAAAGCGTCAGATAAAATTTTTTCACCATTCATCTTACCGTAATCTTTGATGTCGATGACTTCTACAGCTACATTTGATCCTTGAAGTTGCTTACGTACTTTAGATTTCATATAACGAACTTGTGGTCCTAACAGTACCATGTCTAATTCTCTAGAACCAAATTGCGTCGCTGCTTCGTTCGCCGATACTGCCGTAATTGATACTTCTAAGTCTTGCTCTTTAGCAGCTCTCTTCATTTTTGAAACAAGCATAGTCGTGCTCATTCCTGTCGCACATATGAGTAAGATAGATACTTTTGTCATATTTGACCCCTCCTTAAATCTCCTTGATTGATTAAGTGTCAGATTTGTATAGAACAAACCACTTTTAATCAATCACCCAACTTACTTTTCATCATCGAAGGATAAATCAGCATTTTTTCTAAGTTTGAAGAGTGTACGGTTAACGGCTTTTCCAAGTTCCGTCCATTTTTTAAGGCGTTCTTTTGTTTCTGGTTCTTCTATTCTGTGAATGACATCTGCAAAGATTCTTGCTTCTTCAAACAAGGTATTTTCCGCGGCCGGATGAATCTTAATTTCTTTTATGCTTGAATCCTTCGTACTGATTTCTTCTAGTTTATCAATACCTACAATTGAGTTGACTCTCAATGTCTTTTCTACACTATAAATTTCTGTTGGTAATGTAGACGTAGCGGTCTTTCCAAATATTAAAGTAACATCAAAATTAGTGTAGCGGAGTATCGCTGTTCCTTTGCCATCTACACCTGTTCTAATCTTCTGAGCAAAATAGTAGACCTCTTTTGGCTCACCAAACCAGCTTACTGCTGCATATAGTGTGTAAATACCTAAATCCATTAAAGCTCCACCTGCAAACTTAGTTGAAAAAATATTTGGCTCTTCCCCTTCTAGCACCAAATCATATCTTGAAGAATATTTCATATACGTTAATGTCGCGCCGTGAAGCGTTTCTAGATTCTGGATTTCTTCTTTAACTTTGTTGAAGTTTTCTTCATGAATATGTCTTGCCGCCTCAACTAGCACAACGCCTTGTTCTTCAGCAATTCGGCTCGCCTCTTCCCATTGGTCGGGATTTGTGAAGGCAGGCTTCTCAACGATAATATGCTTGCCAGCCTTTAGACCATCTATCGTTTGCTTGTAATGCAAGCTATTAGGGGATGCGATATATAACACTTCAATATCTTGATGGTGAATGAATGCATCATAATTATCCATGGCTTCTTTAGAATGATAAGGTTTCCCAAAGGTTTCTGCTTTACCTAGAGATCTTGAATACACTGCACATAGTTCGTATTTCCCCGTTTCTAGTGCTGCTTCAACGAATACTTCACTGATATGACTCGTTCCAATAATACCAAGTTGTAATTTTGACATCCCATTCATTCCTCTTCTTTTTTAAGTTAAAGTGATTACGACGATTTCTGGACGATTGTTGATTCTGAAAGGAAAACTAGAATTACCAAGACCTCTGCTGATGATCATTCTTTTAGACTGATCTTCTTCATCTGAAAAGATGCCATAATCAAATTTTGGAAATAAACCTTGTCCTGGAGCAATGGCGCCTCCGATGAATGGTATTCTCATTTGACCAGCATGCGTGTGACCAGATAGCGTTAAACTTGGTGCTTTTGTTTTATCATCTAGGTATTCTTTAAAATGTTCCGGACGATGCGCAAGTAAAATTTTAGGTTGTCTACTCATTTCAGCGGTCAACTCTATATATTTTAATATAGGTTTGGGAGTTTCTTCATCTTTGGGACGTTCTGCTAATCCCATTAGAACAATTCCACCTTCTTCTTCATTGAAAGTGACCCATTCTGCTTCATCTAAAAGTAACCTTACGTTAGAACTATCCAATATATGTGTTAAATCTTCAAAATTTACTGTCTGAATATCATGATTACCGGTTACCATATAAGTTGGTGCGATTGCACTTAACCCTTCACAAAGCTTTCGAATTGGAATATTATCTAAATCAGACTGCTCTGATTGAACTAAATCCCCTGTAATAACGATTATATCTGGGTTTTGAGCTTTTATTTTTTGTACGATATGATTCACATATCCCACATTATATCTTAGCTTGAGATGTGTATCGGAAATCTGTACGATTTTCTTTCCTTTAATATTATTATGTAGCTTCGGTATGGTTACTGTATACTCATCAACATCCAAATAATAATTTTGTAAATAAAGATAAACTATTAGACCAAAAACCAGTACAATCAAAATTAACAACCATTCCATCTATCTTTTCCTCCTACGCTATCTTCGTTTCATCTTATCATATTTATTCTATATGAAGAGAAACCTCTTTCGACAGCTTACTGAATATTTTTCAGCTCTGACGTTGTTCTTATTATACCATAAAAGCTAAAGGCTATCGGTTCAGAACTTGTTACAAGAATCTTCTTAGCAAAGCTGAATTCATCCTTTCTAAAACAAAAAGACCAACCCCCTCTGCGTACAAATAGGTATGGCCTAGATTCATTTAGATCGACTTTTAAAAAATGTTATTTATTCAATCTAAGAAATTCAAAAGAAATGCTTCTAATCAATTTACGATCTGAACAAGCTTTCTCGATCAACAAAACTTTGTCTACTTTCATTTCAAACAAGTCTTCTAGTTTCATATGGTGTTTCTTAAGCACTGAGTCTAGCGGAACATCAATCTCTCCATCTGCATTCTCAAGAACCTCAAAATCTTCGATACACAGTTCTTTTGATTCTGACACAGATTCCAGTACATATATAAATTTTCTCTGTTGATTTTGCATAGTGAGATTGCCTTCCTTCATGATGATATTGATCTTCTATTAACTGTTTAATATTTCCGAATTTCAAGAACAATAGTTATGATATTAAAAGATTATACCGCAACCTTTTTCATCTGTCTGTGTCAAAATTAAGAACTCAGCTACCAAAAATAGTATTCGTCAAATTTCCGTCTAATTTACAATATAATAAACATTAATAAAAAATGAGAACGCTAGATAAAATGATTGTCAATAGATACACAATTACAAATATTCATAATGGATTAATTCATATAAATCATTTTAATATTCACTTTTCTTAAGTGAAATGCTATTAAACTTCATTTACTTAAGTATATTAACCGTCTTACAGAGCTTATCACGGTTAAAGCGCCTTCATCGTTTAATTATAAATGGTTATGATATTAATTAGATAATTATATTGATTTCTCTCATTTTATAACGTAGACTAATGAGAAATCAGTTTATCTTATTGCCATTATTTTATAATAATTTTCCGCAAGGACTTTACTGTCATTCGGTAACTGATTTTAAATCATTTATTAAAGGAGATTAACTATGAAAAAAGAACGTGAACAATGGGGATCCCGTTGGGGGTTTATCTTAGCAGCAATGGGTTCGGCTGTTGGGTTAGGAAATATCTGGAGATTCTCTTATGCAATGGGTGCAGGTGGAGGTTCTACTTTCTTAATTATCTATCTACTCAGTGTATTGATTATCGGTTTCCCAGTTATGCTGATTGAATTTGCAATTGGTCGTCGCGCTCAAACAGATGCCATTGATGCTTTCAAGAAATTAGCGCCTAAGTCTTTCTGGGTTGTTGCTGGAGGAATGGGTGTGCTTGCGGCTTTCGTCATTCTTTCCTTCTACGGAGTTATCGGTGGTTGGTCATTTAAATATATTTTTTCTTACCTCACTGGAGGTGTCTCAGGAAATACTGGGGACTATTTCGGAGAATTCGTCGGGTCACCTATTGAACCAATTGGCTGGCAATTCCTGTTCATGGGTGTGACGGTAGCTATCGTTATGCTTGGTGTTCAAAAAGGGATTGAGACTTCTTCCAAATGGATGATGCCCATTCTAAGTATTCTTTTAATTTTATTAGCTGGATATAGTTTGACGCTCGGCGGTGCTAGTGAAGCATTGACTTTTATGTTCCATCCTGACTGGTCGGCTTTTGGAGACCCTAATGTTTATTTTGCAGCCGTTGGTCAAGCCTTCTTCACATTAAGTCTTGGTATGGGAATCATGTTGACTTATGGGAGTTATTTAAGCCCTAAAGAAACGCTTACTTCTTCAGCTGCTTATATTATTATACTTGATACTTTATTCGCGATTATCGCTGGACTCGTTGTATTTCCTGCTCTATTTGCTTTTGATTTAGACCCTACTCAAGGTGCTGGTCTAGTGTTTGTTGTATTGCCGACTATCTTCCAAAACATTAGTGGGATCGGGGCTGTAGTAGGTGTGGCCTTCTTCGTCTTGTTGGCATTAGCTGCTCTATCTTCAGCCATTTCACTTCTAGAAGTTGTTGTTGCTTATCTAATCCGTAGACTTGGTGTTTCTCGTAAGATTGCTACTTTGGGTATCGGATTTGTGATTTTCCTAGTAGGTGTTCCTTCTTCATTAAGCCAAGGTGCTGTATCTATTGAAGTATTTGGAGATTCATTCCTGGACTTTATGGATAAATTCTCCGGTAACCTATTGTTACCACTTGGTGGCTTGATCATTGCCCTTTACGGTACGTGGTCTTGGAAATCAGATGAACTACTCGAACACACTGATTTAAAAGGTAACGCTTTTGCTCCAGCAATCTTGTTCTTTGCTAAATATGTTGCGCCAATAGCTATTCTAATCATTTTAGTATTTGGAATGTTGAACTGGTAATAAGATCAATAGACAGAAAAAAGGCTGACCACATTAATATGTGATCAGCCTTTTTGTTTTGCTTTTTATAGTGAATCTGTTGGATTCTTACTGTTTTCATTACCTGATTTATTTGCTTCTTCATCAATTTTACTGTCAAGGCGGGCAAGTTGTTTCTTAGCAAACTCGCGTCCTCCAAGACCAAACGATAAAGCAAATGCTACAGCTAGTCCACCAATGATAAAGATGAAGGCTGCTTGTACAATATCAGAAGCAAAGTTCAGTTGGTCTAACGCCATAAAGATCGAGAATACGATCAAAATGTATTTAGTTAATAGGCCAGCTAGTAAGCTTCCAGTTGCACTCTTGATTCCTGATGAAAGTAATTGTCCACCAATGAAACCAAGACCGATAATAATCGCAGCGAACAATACGTTTGGTACGTATCCGATAACGACGCTTAAAATCGCGTTTAACATAACAAGGTTCAAGGCATTCAATGCTTCTACTAAGAAGAATAAACCAATTAGTACAGCAACTGTTTGTCCAATGATTTTTGCAAGGTCAATGTTCACGTTACTAGACTTTTTAAGATAAGTTGAATATTTGTTGATTCCAGTGCTTTTCAATAGATCTGTTAGAATCATTCCAGCAAATTTTGCTAGAGCAAATCCAACGATCATTAGAACGATTGCCACTAGAATATTTGGAATAGACGCTAGAATTGTATTTAATACTGCGCTAATTGGTTCAGCAATTGTATTAATATTCAACACTTCTAGTGCTACTAAGATAATCGGAATTAAAATCAAGAAGAAAACAATGTTACCTAGAACGGATGCTAATGTCCCTTTATTTTTCTCGATTTCTGCTTCGTCTGTATTGTTTCCAGTCAACTTAGAAAGGTGTTTATCGATATTTGCTGCAAGTCCTAAATTATAGACAAGATTCTTAACAAATCGAGCGGCAAATACACCTAAAATCAATACAATAGCTGCGGCAATGATATTCGGAATGAAGCTCAATACCGTGTCAATCATATTCATGATTGGCTGACCAATTGATTCTAACCCGAAAGTTGAGAAGATACCTGGCAAGAATAATACCCATACAAGATAATATGCAATTTTACTGATCGTATCAATCAAAGTATGTGATTGCTCTTCTGTATTTGTCGCACCCCATTTCTGGAAGTGTTTCTGGATACCGATTGCTTTTAACCCTTTAGAAATTGCCTTGCTTACAAGTGTCGCTACAATCCAAGCAGCAATAATAAGTACTATACCTAGTAGCAACTGTGGCAAGAAGTTCAAAAATGTGTTAAAACCATCTTGAACTGTGTTCGTCATGTTGTTCATAATGTTATCCCCTTTACTTTTTATTTGATTACTACTACTAAGTATATACAGGGATTGAATTTCTGACAAACAATATGCATTTCTAATGCATATTGAAAAGCCGATCAGCTTTAGTTTTCAGCTAATCGACTCTTAAGAAGTCCTTATATTTTATCGATATATTGGTAATGTTCTGGTTTTTCATCAAAGTAGAATACGCCAACTCCACCAATACCTAAGTGCGCTGCCAGTACAGCACCAATATCTAAAATTTGTGTAGTGACATTTGGTAATGCTTTTTTAATCATAGCTTCTAGCTTTTCAGCCGCTTCGATATCATTTACATGACTGATTGTCACTAATTGATCATCAAACGTCCCAACACCTTCTTTTACATCCTGAATAATTCGCTTATAAATTCTTTCTTTACCACGAACCAATTTTTTAACAATGATTCCGGTATGATCCACTGTTAAATACGGTTTTATATTTAAAGCTGTCCCAGCTACACCTGCAACTTTAGATAAACGACCACCCTTTACCAACCAATTTAAGTCATTCAAAGTGAAATGATATTTTATATGCTTAGTATTTTTACGAGTTTGATCTACGACTTTTTCAAACTGCATCCCACTTTTGACCATTTCTAAGGCTTGAAACGCTAGCAACGCACCTCCACCTGATCCTCCTAGAGAGTCTACTAATTCAACATTCATTTCGGGATGATTCACTTTGTATTCATTAATGAGTGAATGAGCAACTTGAAAGGTTCCTGAGAACTGACTATAAATACACAAGTACAAAACATCATCTCGATTTTTTCTTGCTTCATCTAGCAGCTCCAATAAAGATTGAGGCGTAATTTGAGAGGTTTTTGGTAAAATTCCTTTACTCATATGTTCGTGGACTTGTTCCAACGAAATCTCTTTCTGATCTAAGTAATCTTTATCTTCAATGATGACACTAAGAGGCAGAAATTCATAGGTATATTCTTGTTTCATAAATACATTTTGATCGATACCAGAATCAATAATGACTTTTATCATTGGTCTCACACCTTTCTTTCAGTTAATTGTTTAACGGTTTAATATATCATCAATTTGTTCAGAAGTTAACTTTTCATCGTAGTACTTGTTCCAAATCGTAGAGAAATAGACAGATGATGCATGACCGTAAATACGTATTGCATTTTCTTTCCACTTCTTCAAGATTTCATAGTCTGATACTTCTTCTTTTTCTGCTTGTGCTTCGACCAGTAAGCTACTGTCAATTTCGAAACTCACTTCTTCTACTTCTTCGTCATGCCATAAAGCTGTCCAGATTTCATCTGGAATGACAAGTACGAGCATCTCTTTTTGCTGGTAAACAAAGAAAAATCCTTTAGTGATCAGCGGCGCAAGGACTTCTATTTGTTTCACATTCTGAAACCCCAATGCCTGTTCTACTTGATCACCAAATTGGCTAAGTAAATCTTCAACAACTGGTTTATAAAACTGACTAAATTGTTTCTGGATAGATTCAGCCAATACTTGAATTAATTGGTCTTTTTTCCAGCTCTTTTTGGTTTCTACCTTTAGTTCACTGGCTAACGTTTCACATTGTACTTTTGTATAGTTATTCAGATTTTCACTCAAAGAAGAACAAACTGCTTTCTTGATTATTGGAAATGCTACTTGTTTACTCACTTTTACTTCATCCTTTGCTTCTATTCATTTAACTTAACTTGTTCTGACTAGTAAGCTAATCGATCAATATCTGTGATTTCGACTTCGTAGTTGGCTTCTATATACTCTATGACTTGATTCAGAATTTTTTCACAAAGCACACTATTATTGCCTACGATACCAAACCCGATGACTGCTCTATTTTGCGTATCTAATTCATCAGTTTCTGCTACACTTACATTAAACTGATTGGATACCTTTTTCAATATGCTTTTAACGACACTTCGCTTGTCTTTAAGAGAGTAAGCATCATAAATCAGAATAGTCAGTTCGATTCCCATTAACTTCATTTGTCATTCACCTCTTAGATTGTCATTTTTATTATTTAACAGCGGCTCTTAGGTAAAATATTCCATCTATATTATCATACCATATTCTGTTATTCTAATAAAATTCAGTCTGGCTTTTACCAGTGTAGCTTCTTTATCGTATCTTGTTCTTTCTTATAAAAATGAATAACTTGATATTTAAGATCAAATTCAGTATCTTCTATAGTACCTATATTATTTGAAGGAGCTTTTTATGAAAATCCATCCATCTTTTGACTTAAACAAAATCTCCTTCGTTGCGAAAGGTGTAGCTGTGGGTACGGTTGTAGGTATTGTAGTTAGTTTGTTTCGTTTTACAATTGGCCTACTAGTGACCTATACGCGAGATGCTTATGATTTTATGCGATTAAATCCCGCCTGGATTCTTGCTTGGATCCTCTTTTCTTTAGTTGTAGCACTAGTTGTCGCTAGACTCATTCGTGATGAACCAGATATCAAGGGGGCTGGTGTCCGCAACCTCGAAAGCCAACTTTACGGTATCAGTGATATAAATTGGTTTTCTATTTTTTGGCGGAAATTGATTGGTGCCAGTCTATCGATTGGCTCTGGACTCGCGTTAGGTCGAGGCGGTCCGTCTGTTCATTTAGGTGGTGTCATCGGTAAAGGTGTTAACAGCTTTTTCAAAGGAAATCGTTCGCAAGAAAATATTCTAATTTCTTCAGGTGTAAGTGCAGGTTTATCAGCTGCATTCAATGCACCTCTTTCAGGCGTGATGTTCATCCTTGAAGAAGTACACCATAAGTTTTCCGGCACATTACTTTTATCGGCTTTTACATCATCTATTGTTGCGAACTTTGTTGCACTGCGCATTTTTGGAATTGAACCTGCTCTAAGTCTAGAAACGGCCATTCGATTCCCGGTTGAGCACTATTTACACTTAGTCATTTTAGGGAGTGCATTAGCTATTGTTGGTAGAATCTATCAAGAGGTTCTAATTCATTTACCCACTTTATACAATAAGTTACCATTTCCTCCTCATTATCATGGCTTGATCCCGTTTCTACTCGTTATACCAGTCGGTTTGTATTTGCCGACTATGCTTGGCGGCGGAACAGATATCATAGATATTATCGACACGAACCGTTTGTCAACTTTATTGCTGATAGGTATCTTTTTATTCCGTTTCATCTTCTCCCTAGTGTCTTATTCTTCTGGACTACCAGGGGGAATCTTCTTTCCAGTTCTCTGTATAGGTGCTTTAGTGGGCGCTATTTATGGTAATCTTGCGTTGGATTATTCTAGCATTGACTCGATTTATTACCAAAATTTTATTATGTACGCAATGGGTGGCCTCATGACTGCAGTGATTAAAGCTCCTTTGACGTCAATCATTTTGATTGCAGAAATCACTGGAACTGAAAGTCAATTGATGCCTTTGAGCTTGGTTTGTCTTTGTACGTATGTTGTAGCAAATTTTTTAGGCTCAAAGTCTTTATATGAACGCTTAATGGAAAATGCTACGAAACAACTAGAATCTAAACCAAACGGTGAAAAAGTAGATGTGACCATAATTGTAGAAGCCGATCAATTTTTTGATGGGTTAGCTTTCAAGGATCTCAATTTACCGGAACACGCACAACTCGTTGAAATTTCCAGATATAAAGAAACTTTTATTCCAGGAGGGGATACGGTGCTTCAAGCTAATGACGAATTGATTATCCAATGCGATAGCGGCTTGGTTCCTAGTCTTAGAAACTATTTACTCAAACACAATTAGACGATAAGATCTCTTCAGTCAGAGATCTTATCCTTTTTTATTCATTTATAAAGTTTATAATTTCTTTGAACTTTAACTTATAAAATATGCTAGAATGTATTAGGATATTCGAACAATGTATTTAAACAAAAAAGGAGATCGTTATGCAATACATATGGATGATAATTAAAGGTATAATTATTGGGATCACAAATGTGATACCAGGTGTTTCAGGTGGTACAATGGCTGTTTCTTTCGGGATATATGATGATGTTATACATGCAGTAACTCATTTAAAAAGTGAATTCAAAAAAAGTGCGCGCATCATTGGTCCACTAATTATTGGGGCTATTCTTGGAATAGCTGGTTTTTCTTATTTTATCGAGATGCTACTCGTGAGGTATACGCTTGCTACAGCAGTCGCTTTTATTGGTCTGATTTTAGGTGGATTACCGATTCTCTGGAGATCTTTCCAGAAAAGTATGGTCCAAGAAAAACAATCAATGAATCTGTTGCATCTACTTTTCTTCTTGATCTTTTTTGCAATCGTTGCTTGGATGGCATTCGCTGAAACTGGTGGCGCTACTGGACAAACGGTTTCACTGACTTTCGGTCACTTGCTAGCACTTTTCTTTGTAGGCGTGATTTCAGCTGCAGCAATGGTCATTCCTGGTGTGAGTGGTTCTTTACTGATGTTGATTCTTGGTTACTATTATGCTGTGATTTACACGATCAATCAGTTTACTGGAGCCCTTTCTTCATTTGATATGAGCACATTGCTACCCTTTGGCACTCTTTTAGGTGCTTATGCATTAGGTATGCTTATTGGAATTATCTTGATTAGTAAAGCCATTGATTACTTTTTCAAAACGAAACCAACCTTTACGTATGCAAGTATTTTAGGTTTAGTCGTGGCTTCTCCAATCGCAATTTTAACAAATACGAGCGCAATTCCAGACTTACAATCTGGTAGATCTATCTGGTATTATCTATTGACCGTTGTTTTAGGAATTGGATGTTTCTTGTTGACATTCGCTTTAGGAAATACAGAAGATACTTCAGAATAAAAAAAGACACTTGCTAGGTACCGATATGAATCTACTGATTCTCGGTTCCCGCAAGTGTTTTTTTATAGAATAGCTTGTACTCTTCCGACTTGATCTTGTTCTTCCAGCATCACTTTAATTCCGTGAGGATGCTGCGGACTGTTCGTCAATATTCTTTTGACGTGACCTCTCGTCAGCTTTCCTGATCTTTGGTCTTTTTTTAAAACGATATCGACTAATGCGCCGATTTTAATCGTATCTCTTTTCTTTCCATCCATTTAATCCATTCCATTCTTATTTGATATTGTTGAGTCCATTACAGCTTGGTTCGTAAAATCAGTTGACTTTTGGGCCTTTGATGAACTTTCTTCTTCGTCTTCTTGTTCTTCTAGAGACTTAATCAATTGATTCATTTGCTGTATTTCTTCTCTTTGCGTTTCTATTATACCATCTGCAAGCTCTCGAACTCTAGGGTCAGTTATTTGTGCACGTTCACTTGTTAAAATTGCAATCGAATGATGCGGAATCATTGCTTTCATCCATGAAGTGTCGTCCACAGTCTGCTGGCTTCTTACAAGCCACAACGAAACCCCAAATAAAAAAACTGAAGCAGCTAGAATGATTTTATTTAGTTTCTTGTTTTTATACATTTTCCACATAAACAGCATCATAATAAAAGCCATAACGGATCCCATCATCATAGCCATAAAGAGTCTAGTTTGACTGAATCTTACATGATCGAATTCGAATACGTTCAAAAACATCATGGCATACATAACGACTGTAGATGTCAGAATCATCAGTCCAAATTTCAAATACTGTCTCATAGTTATTCTCCTCACTTTATTTTTCTAAATGCTTTTTGTATAACTGTTTTGTTTTCTCATCAAAAGCAACGAGCGTTACTTCAATCTCTATAGGAGAATTTTCTAGTTTTCGTCTGATCGTTTCAACTGCTATTTCTGCTGCTTCTTCTGCTGGATACCCGTAGATCCCTGTACTAATTGCAGGAAAAGCAATGGATTGAATGCTTTGTTTTTCTGCAATATCAAGAGCATTCTCGTAACAAGCTGCTAGTTGCCTTTGTACTTCACTAGAACCCTTTTTATAAACTGGACCGACTGTATGAATCACGTATTTTGACGGAAGGTTGAATCCTTTTGTCCATTTAGCTTCACCTGTTTTAGCTCCATTCAGTTTTTTGCAGGCTTCTAACAGCTGCGGCCCCGCCGCTTTGTGTATTGCACCATCTACTCCTCCACCACCTAAAAGCGAAGAGTTCGCTGCATTGACAATGGCATCGACAGTTAGTGTTGTAATATCTCCACGCCATACTTGGATTGTTCCATTCATGATATGCCCTCCTATTATAAGGTCTCTTTGTTAATCCTAATACCAATAGAATCCTTGTGCAAATAAAAAGCTTAGCCAATTGAAGGCTAAGCTTTTAGGTATTCAATTTAACTCATTAACTCTGCTCTGTTGTATCGACTTTCCTACCAAGAATGAACACCATTGCGATCGTTGCTGCAAAAGTGATTGGTAGTATGATCCAAATGTTCAATCCCATTGCGGATGGAAGATATCCGAATACGATCGAAATCGTACCAACAGCTAGTGCATAAGGTAATTGCGTCTTCACGTGATCAATCAAGTTAGATCCAGCACCCATAGAAGACAAAATCGTTGTATCAGAGATTGGTGAACTATGATCTCCAAATATCGCTCCCGTTAATACAGCACCTGCAGACATGATGACAAAGTCTGGATTTCCAGGTTGTAAGGCCGTTGCTAGTGGTATAGCAAGCGGCATCAGGATACCCATTGTTCCATAAGAAGTCCCTGTTGAAAACGATATGATTGCACCCAAGATAAAGATCACTGAAGGCAGTAAAACTGGAGGTAAGGTATCACCTAGTAAAGAAACAAGGTAATCAGCTGTTCCCAATTCGTTCATAACACTTGATAATGACCAAGCAAGTAATAAAACAACGCCCGTAATCATTAATGTCTTCATCCCATTTACCCAAATTTCAATCCCTTTACTGAAATTGAATAAATCTTGTGTAACACCCATAACTAAAGCGATAATACTTGAAATCAAAGCTGCCTGAAACAGTACAATGGACGCATCAGAAGCTCCGAATGTTTCTCTAATCGTTTCAAAAGATAATGGAGAGTTTATAATGGTTTGCGCAAGCATACTATTGTCTCCACTAAGAATTTCTGAACGACCATTCATATAGAATCCTAGGAAGCTAAATACAATCAGACTTCCAATTGGAATCAATGCGTTCCAGATAGAAGCTTTATCTTTATCCAAAACTTCTTGTTCTTCGTCTCCTGTTTCAACTTCGGAAGTTTCATCTACCAATAATCCGGTGTCTCTGGCTCTTTCTTGTGCTTTTTTCATTGGACCAAATTCTCTAAGTGTTAAAGAGGTCACCACTACGAAAAGGAGCATCAAAATATTGTAGAAACGATAAGGAATCGTTTGAAGAAATACGCCGTATGCATTCACTTCTTGACCGATAGATTGATACGCATCATTGATTAGACCAACTTCGTACCCGATCCAAGTTGAAACCAGTGCAATCCCAGCTATCGGTGCTGCAGTAGCATCGATTATAAAAGCCAGTCTTTCTCTTGAAATGTTCATTTTATCAGATACTGGTCTCATGATTGGTCCAACAATTAGTGCGTTCGCATAATCATCGAAGAAGATCAAAATTCCTAGCGCCCATGTGATCATCTGCGCGCTAATTGGGCCTTTGGCTTTTTTAGCCAAACTTTCCGCTACAGCCTGTGCACCACCCATACTCGTGATCAAAGCGATTAGACCACCAATCGTCATAACTTGTAGAATAATCCCAGCATTCCAAGGATCTGCTAGTGAATTCAGAATATAATCCACTATATCCATAAAGCCATTAAAGATTGCCATTAAAATATTGGTATCATTGTAGAATTGCATGATAATGGTTCCGGAAAAGATACCAACAAATAATGATAAAACCACATTCTTAGTTACAAACGCAAGAATAATTGCAATAATTGGTGGGATCAACGTTATCCAGCCGATCGAATTTGCTAAACTTGATTGTACTTCTTCTGCATGTACCGTCTGAGGTAAAAACAGAAAGATGGTTGTGAGTATCAAACTCCATGTTAAGTGCTTTTTCATCTGTCTTCAATCTCCATTTTCACTGTATTTGTTGAAAAAGACTGCATAGAGGTGCAGAAAATCGTTGTTTTTACATAAAAAAAGAGCACTTAAGGCAACAATCACCCTAAATGCTTTAAAATTCGCAATTAGCCTGATAGTGCTCCACGAAAACATCGTGACAGTGATCCGCTTTTTAAGCGGAACTCCAGCAAAAAGAGATTGACTATCTCTATCCACTTCGGCAAAGAACCCTTTTTGATTCAATCAACGGGAGTCACCCTACTGAATCATACTGATTTTCTTCGCGCCTCTATCTCTATTTAATTTCAACGTTTATTAGTGTACAAGGAATCTGTTTAGATTGCAAGGTCCTTTTTTTCTATCTCTACAACACTATTATTGAAAATCAGACCAATAGTATAAGTGTTTTTAGTCGTCTATTTGATTCTATCGGTACTATAAAAAAGCTATGGAGCATCTCTAATAGACGTTCCATAGCTCACTTATTAATATGATTTGACCAGACCGCCATCAATCAAAATGTTTTGACCCGTTAAATAGGTATTTGCACCAGAGACTAAAAATACAGCCGTCTTAGCAAACTCTTCTGGTTGTCCATAACGCCCTAAAGGAATCGATTGCTCGATTTGATCTGTCACTTCTTGTTGGGTTTTCCCTTGTTTTTCTGCTTTTGCAGCGTCTAGCTGAACAAGTCTTTCTGTTTCTATACGTCCTGCACCGATCGTGTTGACCAGGATATGGTGAGCTGCTAATTCTTGAGACAAACTTTTAGATAATCCCGATATGCCCATTCTAAATACGTTCGATAACGTTAACCCATCGATTGGCTGTTTGATTGATGAGGAAGCATTGTTCAGAATATGGCCGCCTGTTTCTTTCAGATCTGGTAGTACTGCTCTAATGGTTCGGATAAAACTGAACAATGTGAGGTCGAAGGCTTTCTGCCAGTCTGTGTCATCGAAGTCTTCGAATGTTCCGCTTGGTGGACCACCGGCATTATTGACAAGGATAGAAATTGGTCCAAACGTATTACGTGTAGCCTCAACTAGATTCTGTATACTTTCTGCATCCGTAATATCAGCTACTGTATAATCTACTTTACCTCTAGCCGTTTTGAGAATGTCTTTTTTCGCTTCTTCTAGTTTATCCATACTTCTACTCGTGAGCATGACGTTAGCCCCTTCTCTGGCTAATTCTGTCGCGATTGCTTTTCCAAGCCCTGTACTAGAAGCTAGAACAAGTGCTGTCTTCCCAGTAAGCTTCATATCCATTTGCCTAATCTCCTCCATTACTAATTTCATTTACTGCTTTAAGTATAGACGAAAGATTATTTCTGGTAAACAACCTTTGGTTTTCTAGCGGCAAGCACTTCGTCTAATCTTCTGACAGCTTTTGTAGTAGGCGCTTCGTGAAGTAATTCTGGCTGTTCTTCAACTTCTTTTGCAATGGCAATCATCGCATCTGCAAACTCATCTAATGTTTCTTTCGCTTCTGTGTCCGTCGGTTCAATCATAATGCACTCTTCAACGATTAGCGGGAAATAAACAGTGGGTGCATAAAAGCCATAATCCAATAATCTTTTAGCAATATCTAGTGTTCTAACACCTTGTTTCTTCTGGCGTAAACCACTCAAGACAAATTCATGCTTGCAGTGCTGCTTGAACGGTGTATCATAGTGATTTGCAAGTCTGGCTTTCAAATAGTTCGCATGAAGCACAGCATCTTCTGACACCTTCTGAAGGCCTTGTGCACCCATAGAACGGATATAAGCATAAGCTCTCACATTCACTCCAAAGTTACCGAAGTAGCCTTTTACTCGACCGATGGAATCTGGGTAATTCGAGTTTAAACTATATTGATCCGCTTGTTTTTCAATTCTAGGATTTGGTAAAAATGGTGCAAGAGCTGCTTTAACGCCGATTGGTCCTGATCCTGGTCCACCGCCACCATGAGGTGTACTGAAGGATTTATGCAAATTCAAGTGAACGACATCAAAGCCCATTTCTCCAGGAGTTGATTTTCCAAGTATCGCATTTGCGTTAGCTCCATCGTAATAAAGCAGCCCACCTGCCTCATGTACGATTTTTGCGATTTCGACAATGTCCACTTCAAATAAACCCAGCGTGTTAGGATTGGTTAACATTAATCCGGCTGTATCCGGTCCTAGTGCCGACTTGAGCGCTTCAACACCTACTGTCCCTTTTTCACTGGACTTGATTTCCACTACATCATAGCCGGCTACTGCAGCACTTGCCGGATTGGTGCCATGTGCTGAATCTGGAACAAGGATCTTTCTTCTTTGATCGCCTTCTCCTTTGGACTGGTGATAGGCTTTAAAAACTAATAAACCTGCCCATTCTCCTTGAGCTCCGGCTGCTGGTTGAAGACAGATTTCATCCATCCCTGTGACTTGCTTTAAATCTTCTTGCAATTCATACATTAACTGAAGAGCCCCTTGAGTTGTAGCAGGATCTTGTAAAGGATGAATAGCCGTAAACCCTTCGTAACGGGCTACATCTTCATTGATTTTCGGATTATATTTCATTGTACAAGAACCTAGTGGATAGAAGCCCGTTTCAATTCCAAAGTTTTTATTGGCCAACGCAGTGTAGTGGCGCATCAATTGTAGTTCAGAAACTTCTGGTAGTTCAGCTGCCTCTTTTCTAGTTAAATGCTTTGGTAACTGTTCTGATAAGTCAAAAGATTCTACATCATTTTCTGGTAAACTGTAAGCTCTACGTCCTGGTTTAGACTGTTCGAAAATCAATTTTGTCTGTGCTTCTATCATTTATCTATTCACCTCCACTAACGCTTCTACAAATGCATCCATTTCTTTACGTGTTCTTTTTTCAGTTGCACAAACTAACATAGCTTGATCTTTGTTTAAATTTTCTGATACATCATATCCACCAATGAAGCCTTTTTCTAGTAAAGCTTCGTTTATTTCCGCGATTGGTTTAGAAAGTTCAATTGCAAATTCATTAAAGAAAGGAGAGTCATTTAATATCGTTATACCCGACTCCTTTAACTGTTGCGCAAGATAATGGGCTTTGTCAATATTTTGTTGAGCCATTTCCTGAACGCCTGCTTTACCCATTGCAGACATAAACACTGAACTTGCTAAGGCATTCAAAGCTTGGTTGGAGCTCATATTCGATGTCGCTTTCTCTCTTCTGATATGCTGTTCTCTTGTCTGTAGTGTCATTACAAAGCCCCGTTTGCCTTCGATATCAACTGTTTCTCCAACGATTCGGCTTGGAACTTTTCTCATATACTGACTCTTCACAGTGAAATACCCACAATGAGGTCCACCATAAGACATGGAAAGTCCAAGGGGTTGCATATCTCCCACAACAATATCCGCACCTAATTTACCAGGAGCTTCCAGTTTAGCGAGTGCTAGTGGATTAGCCATAACGATCAGTAACGCTTTCGTTTCTTTAAGCATTTCCTTGATTTCTAAAAGATCTTCAACTGATCCGAAAAAGTTTGGATACTGTACAACGACCGCTGCAGTATCTTCGGTTAATGAGGCTTTCAATTTTTGAAGATCCGTGATATCTTTTTTCAGCCCTAGCTCTTCTACTTTGTATTCCATTCCATATGCATACGTATGAACAACTTCTTTTGCTTGTGGATGAATGGCACCAGATAAGAGAATCGTCTGCTTTTTGGTAACGGCTGTTGCCAGATTACAGGCTTCTCCTAAAGAGGTGAAGCCATCATAAAGACTGGAATTAGAAACGTCCATCCCAGTCAATTCACAAATCATAGTCTGGAATTCAAAAAGAGCCTGTAGCTCTCCTTGACTCGCTTCTGGTTGATAAGGTGTATAAGCCGTCATGAATTCTGATTTCAATGTAACATGATTGACGACGCTTGGAATAAAATGATCATAAGTACCTGCACCTAAAAAGAACGGATAGTCAGCAGCCGTTTTGTTTTGTTGCGCTAATGCTTTCATATGTTTCGTTAATTCATATTCACTTAAAGGCTCTGGAAGATCAATCGCCTTTTCTTTTGTTGCTCGAGTAGACATTGGAATGTCTGAAAACAAGTCGTTGATACTCTCTACGCCGATTACAGCTAACATATCCTCTTGATCTTTTTGAGTTGTCGGTAAATATCGATGTTGCTTTGTCATGATGACTCACTCCTTTTAGATAACATTTAAGCTAGAATAAACAGAAAAGAGAAGCCCCCTCATCTTTCAATGAGAAATCTCCTCCATGGTTTCTCTGCTATTCAAATAGAATCTTTTACAGTTCGCTAACGTACTGGTCGTAAGTTTTAGCATCCATCCAGTCACTTGTATTCAATTTATCAGATACTTGCACTTCAACAATCCAACCTTCACCGTAGGGAGAATCATTTAGTTTTTCAGGTTCATCTTCTAGTTCGTCATTAACTTTTGTAATAGTGCCTTGAACGGGTGCATAAATTTCTGAAGAAGATTTCACTGATTCTACTGTCGAGAAAGCTGCTTCACTTTCCATTTGGTCATTCAATACCGGCAATTCTACAAAAACAACATCACCCAACTGCTCTACAGCGTAATCCGAAATACCAATTCTAACGTAATCTTCTCCAACAACTTCAATCCATTCGTGCTCTTTTGTGAAATATAATCCTTCTTTAGCTGCCATTTTTTATTGTCCACCTTCGTTTGAATTTTGAAGTTCTTTTAACCAGTCTTTTTTTGTCAATTTTGCAGGGATCTGTTTCTTTCTAACTTGTATCCATACCGTTTCCCCAATTTGAGCTTCTTCTTTATTGATCAGCATCATTCCTAAACTTTTGCCCAAAGAAGGAGACTGCGTTCCGGAAGTCACAATACCAATTTCTTCTTGATCGCTATTCAATACGGGATAGCCATGTCTAGCGATTCCTTTATCCTGTAGTTCAAACCCACGAGAGATTCGCTTAAGTCCTTTTTCCTTTTGTTCTTTTAAAGCCGTCTGTCCAATAAAAGCAGTCACTTTGTCTAATTTAACTGCAAAACCGACGCCTCCTTCTAAGGGAGAAATCTCTTCAGAAAGCTCTTGTCCATATAAAGCCATTCCAGCCTCTAATCTCAAAGTGTCTCTAGCACCTAATCCACATTCTTTTAACCCATGAATAAATCCAGCTCTGAGCAATTTGTTCCATAGTTCTTGTGTATCATTTTTTTGCATATATAATTCAAAGCCGTCTTCTCCTGTATAACCAGTGCGTGCAACAATCACTTCTTTAACATTACCGAAATTTTCAGAAGGTAAAAAGTGGTAAGCTTTCAAATCGGCTAATGTCGTTTGCGTCATCGATTTAAGAATTCGTTCAGCCTTCGGTCCTTGGAGTGCAATCAAACCGTATGAGTCAGAGACGTTAACGACTTCAATCCCTTCATCCAGATGCTGATTCATCCAAGAATAGATTTTTTCTGTGTTACTAGCGTTTGGTGTTACCAGATAATGACTATCTGAAAATTTGAATAATAACAAGTCATCTAATGTACCGCCTTGCTCGTTTGTCATCGTATTATATTGAGCTTGATGAGTAGCCATTTTTGAAACATCATTTGTAACGAGTTTATTTAACCACTCTGTTGCCTGTGTACCCTTAACCATAATTTCTCCCATATGAGAGACATCAAAAATCCCAGCATACTCCCTTACTGCTGCATGCTCTTCGGCAATTTTTGTAAACTGGATAGGTAGTGCCCATCCACCAAAATCAGTCAGCTTAAGATTTTTTTCTTCATAGTAATCGTATAAAGGCGTATGTAGCAATTCTTGAATCTTTGTTTCTGACATTTAATCCCTCCGTTAACCTCGTATAAATATAATTGGGTCTTCATTCAGTATTTAATGACTATTTTCGGCTGAGCGAATTTCTGTTTATTCTTTTCATTTTCTATGTTTTATTCTAACATGATTTCATTCGTACTGAAATAGATAAAACAATAATATTCCAGTTAGAATACGCTTACTTATATAAATAAACGAACGATAATTTTAATATGGATGTTTTCGTTCGAAATTTATGTTCGTTTCATCAAATAGATCATCTTGATTTATTTGATGAAACGCATCTGAACAACTTACTTTGGAATCTTCCATTTACCTTTTATGATACAATAAGATTATTATATTATAAAGGAGCGCTATAAACATGCAAGAAGAAATAGCAAATTTCACACTACAAAATCCGACTAAAATTGTATTCGGAAAAGATCAGATTAAAAATCTATCTACTTTAATTCCCCAAGGTAAAAAAGTTTTAATTACCTATGGCGGCGGGAGTGTTCAGCGATTTGGAACATTGGACCGTGTTCGTGAAGCCATAAGTGGTTATGATTTTGGTGAATTTGGTGGGATTGAAGCTAACCCAACTTTTGAAACGTGTATGCGCGCAGTTGAATTAATCAAAAAAGAACAGTATGACTTTGTTCTTGCAGTCGGTGGCGGTTCTGTTATCGATGGTTCTAAATTTATTGTTGCAGCTGCAGAATTTGAAGGAGATCCAATCAATATCTTCGGCAAAGGCATCGGTACTGGAGAACCTATCAAATCGGCTCTTCCATTGGGTACAGTATTAACTTTACCTGCCACAGCTTCTGAAATGAATAGTGGTGCGGTTATCACTTTTAAAGAGAAAAAAGCTAAAGTTGGCTTCGGTAGTTTCCACGTCTTCCCAACCTTCTCCATCCTTGAACCAGAACTCACTTACACACTTCCTAAAAAACAATTAGCGAACGGTGTAACAGACTCTTTTGTACACATCATTGAACAATATCTGACTTATCCAGTTGGCGGCATGGTTCAAGATGGATTTGCAGAAAGCTTGATGAAAACTTTAATCAAAATCGGACCTGATGTGATTAAAGAAGACTTACATGACTATACGATCAGAGCAAACTTTATGTGGACAGCTACCCTTGCTTTAAACGGCATACTAAGAAATGGTGTACCTGGCGACTGGTCTACTCATGCATTAGGTCATGAGTTAACAGTATTGAACCATACAGATCACGCTCAAACCCTTTCAGCAATCTTGCCTGCAGTGATGCTCGTTAGAAAAGAGCAGAAATTCGATAAATTAGTTCAGTATGCTGAAAATGTTTGGTCTATTACAGATGGTACTGATGAAGAGAAAGTCGATGCGGCTATTTTAAAAACTGTTGCTTTCTTGAAATCGATTGACATGCCTGTAACTTTGAAAGATATCAATGTATCTTCTTCTGATATTGACTTCTTGATTAATCAACTTGAAAAACATGGCAACACGGCACTCTCTGAACGTGGAGATCAGACGCTAGAAGTCTCTAGAGCGATTTATGAAAAAGCATTGGAATTAGAATTTTAACCGTTAATTTATAAGGAGGTTACTTGAATGAACCAGCCTATTACATTTAAAACAGCTGCAGTCCTTACTCTTTCTGGTTTCCTTCTTGCTGCTTGTAATACAACTCAAGAGCAAGAAGCAGTCGATCCAGACCCAACTGAAACGGTAACGGCTCCCGAGCTCGATGAGACAGAAACAGAAGAAACTACAGATGAGACCGCGACACTTTCACAAAATATGTTGGACTGGCTTCCAATGAATGAAGATACTGCTTATACCTACTCGGGAACAGGTAGTGAATTTGCTGAATATCAGTCATACCCTCAGTTCATTCATACAGATACCCTTCAATTGGTAGAAACAAATGCGAGTACGGAGACAGTTACACTCTACGAGTATACTGAAAATGAAGTCCGCGAAGTTCTCACAAGAGCACAAACGTATTTCAGAGATGACTTTGTGGATACTGGTCTAAGTACTAGTGAACAGGATCAGCTTGAAATTTTACTGCAAGCCCCTGTTGAAATCGGAAGAAGTTGGGATAGCCCTTCTGGTTCGGTATCCGAAATCACGGATGCCAATGTAGAAGTCGAGACACCTTCTGGTACGTATTCAGCACTAGAGATAACCCGAACGCTTGATGATCAGTCAGATAAACTATATTATGCTAAAGGTACTGGATTGATCCAAACCATAATTGATGTAGATGGCGAAGCGGAAATGGTTTCTTCATTAAGTTCTATTCAAGAAGATGCGGTTGAAGAAATTCCCGTAACACTGTACGAGTTGAATGAAATGGCAACTGCTCTAACCACTACAGATGCTACAATGGAGCTTGGAACAAATGACCCAGCTAGACTTCAATTAACAGAACTGTTGAACGGAAGTACTGGAGATATGGCGATTCCTACTTTAACGGAAAATGTACAAATCAATCATCTTTACCTTGGCAATGATCAGATTGCTCATGTTGATTTCTCTGAAGAGCTTATTAACGACATGAACGCCGGATCTGGTATTGAAGCATTACTGATTCAAAGTCTGGTAAATACGATTGGTGCACTTTATCAAGTTGATGAGGTTTTACTAACGATAGAAGATGAATCTTATGCTTCTGGACATATTGGTCTGGAAGAAGGACAAACGATGTCTGTTGATTTGTCTAACGTCGAATAAAAAATGATTCAAAAAAGGAGTTGCCTCATATATACGAGGCAACTCCTTTTTGGGTTAAGTGATGGATTATTCTCTAAGTCAATCCTTACTATGTAAAAGACTGAATAGACTCTTACCTCTATCCAGTCTTTTAATTGTTTTATTTAACTAATTCATAAATAGCTTCTGCGTAAATCGCCATTGCGTTCATCAAATCATCCACAGCCATAAATTCGTTGGCTTGATGCATCGTATCAATACTGTTAGGGAACATTGCACCGTAAGCTACGCCACGTTTCATCAAACGTCCATATGTTCCGCCACCAATTACTTGTTCACTTGGTTCAAATCCTGTTTGACGTTCGTAAACATCAAGTAACGTTTGAACTAGTGGATCATTTCCTGGCACATAATGTGGAACTTTTCCTTCTGGTAAGTTTACTTCAACTGCATATTGAGATACTTTATCTTTGATTTGTTTACCGATGATCTCTTCGCTTGTTCCTTGAGGATAACGCATATTGACTGTCATTTGACCGCCTTTATCTGCGTTGAATTTGAATACTCCAGTGTTTGAAGTCAGTTCACCCATTACTTCGTCAGTATGAGCTACGCCCAATTTACTACCTGATGGATCATCATGAAGGTAAAGCGCTGCTACTTGAATAAAGTCTTTAGCGTCTCCTCCAAAGTTGAATTCAGATAAGAAACGAGCGAGATGCGTGCCGGCATTGATTCCTTTAGCAGGCGTACTTCCGTGTGCAGCTTTTCCTACAACGGTAACCGTTACAAGATTTCCATCAACGGAAAGGTCTCCGGTTACAGGCTGACCAGATAGATAATCTTGGAATCCATTCTCAAGTTCAGAAGGATTTTCTGATTCAATGACTGCAACTGCATCTTGAGGGACCATGTTCGCACGAAGTCCTGATTCGAATTCAACCAATTTGTGTGTTCCACCAGTAGCATTTCCTTTGAATGAAAGTTCAGCTGATACATTCCCTTTTTCCCCATTGATGATCGGGAACATTGCATCTGGAGAAAATCCGAAGTCGGGCTCTGGTTGAGTCTCAAGATAATGCTTGATGCCTTTCCATTCGCTTTCTTCGTCAGTACCCAAAATGAAACGGATTTTTTTCGATACAGGTAGGCCAAGATCCTTGATCATCTTGATAGCATAGTAAGCTGCCATACCCGGTCCTTTATCATCACTTGATCCACGTGCATAAAGTCTGCCGTCTTTGATAACTGGTTCAAAAGGATCTGTTTCCCATCCAGTACCAGTTGGAACAACATCTACGTGTGCAAGCACACCCATGATTTCGTCTCCATCACCGTACTCGATATGTCCAGCCCAGTTGTCGAAATTCTCAGCTTTGAACCCATCTCTTTCACCAATAGCTAAAAAAGCTTCAAGAGCTTCTTTAGGACCTGGTCCTACTGGTGCTTCAGCTGTTGCTTTTGAATCGTCACGAACACTATCGATTTTAAGAATCGTGAAAAGATCCTCTAGAAAATCATCTTTGCGTTTCGCTGCTTCTGCTTTCCAATCAATTGACTGATTTGTCATACTACCTTTTCCTCCTAATGAACTATCTTCTTTGCGAATAAATGAGGTCTTTCTCACTTCTCGCTTCTACTTACTATTTTAGCACTTTTTAGATTGAATACCAATTCTCCCACAAGTAAAATCCATGCATAATTTTATTTCAAAGCGTAAAATGAGCATATAAAGGAGGGTTTTCTTTGAAGAAAATTTTAGAAGAAACCATTAGACAATCTATCCCGGTTCGAGAGAAAAATAGTTATAAAGGAAATTTCGGTAAGTTAATGTTTGTGGGGGGAAATAATCAGATGGGCGGAGCCATCACTTTATCGGCCTCTGCTGCTTTACATGCCGGAGCTGGTCTCGTCACAGTAGCTAGTGCCCCAGTAAACGTACATGCGCTCCATGCTAGAATACCAGAAGCCATGTTTTTAGATATGTATGACCTTGATGCACTGAAAGACATGATTCCTTCAATGGACGGGGTTGTTATTGGACCTGGTCTTGGTCGAGATTCAAAATCGGTGGACGTCGCGAAAACGGTATTTGAGACAGTATCAGAAGAACAGTTTTTGGTTGTTGATGGGGACGCAATTTCTATTTATGTCAATGAGAAATTGGATCATCCTGCTGCTGAACTAATCTTTACACCTCATTTAGGAGAATGGAAGACCTTATCAGGAATGGGACCAGACGAAGAAGCGGTTGAAAAGAATCAAGAGAAGCGAGACCAACTTAATGCTATAGTTGTTTTGAAAAAGGGTCAGAGCGAGGTTTATTTTGAAGACGAAGTCTGGCAGAATATCCCTGGAAATCCTTCCATGGCTACTGGAGGTATGGGTGATACGCTCGCAGGAATGATTGGTAGTTTTACAGCCCAATTCAAAACACGTAAAAAAGGTATTCTTTCTGCGGTCTTTATGCACAGTCAAATCGCAAATCAGTTATCAGAAACACACTATATCACCTTACCTACTCTAATCATTGATAAAATTCCTGAACTGATGAAGGAATATACAAAATCAACCTAGTTTTCCGCCTTTTTCTTCGCTATACTGAAATAGAATGATAGAAAGAGGTCGATTTTAATGAATAAAAAACTTTTTCTGATTTGTATAGGTGTCTTCGTTTTAGGGTTTATGATGATGTATTATAATCAGTCTATCCTTTACATCTTAGGTATGGCTGCCATTATCCTTTTTGCGTTTGGGGCCGGACCACGTCTTGATAACGATGGCAATGAAGAGCGATTCAAAAAAGATCAGGCACGACTAATCCAATTGATGTGGATCAGTGCTTTTTATGTTGTATCTGGTATTACCGCACTTTTCTTTGTTTCATAACAAAAATAGCTTGTATCGATTATCAGTCGATACAAGCTATTTTATTTTAAACTACTGTTTTAATTGTGCAATTTCTTCTTTTGTACATTCTCTGTACGCACCAAGTTCTAACTGAGGATCCAATTCTAATGATCCCATTGAAAGTCTCTTGAGATAAAGCACATCTTTACCAACTGCATGAAACATTCTTTTAACTTGATGAAACTTGCCTTCTTGAATTGTGACTTCAATCTTAGAGGTTTGTTCCGCTTCATCCACTGATAAAATTGAAAGTTTTGCGGGCATTGTCACATAATCGTCTGCTAGTGTAATGCCTTTTTCAAATTCCAAGACATCTGATTCCGTTACGATACCTTCTATCTCAGCAAAATACTTTTTGTCCACGTGTCGTTTGGGAGAAAGCAATTTGTGCGTCAGTGCGCCATCATTTGTGAGCAACAGCAAACCTTCCGTGTCGATATCCAATCTACCCACTGGGTGCGGTTCTTGAACGATATCACTGGGCTGCAGTAAATCTAAAACCGTATCATGCATCTCGTCTTCTGTAGCACTGATCACACCTGCTGGTTTATTTAGCATAAAATAGACGAACTCTTGATAATCGAGCTCTTCTCCGCCAATCAAGATGGTATCCGTATCAGGATCAACTTGTGTCTTTGGATCTTTTACGATGACACCATTGATTTCAATAATCGACGATTTCAGTAAAATCTTAACTTCTCTTCTTGTTCCTAAGCCACTATGTGCCAATAATTTATCGATTCTCATCTTGTCACCTCATACCTAGTTTATCTGATATTCCTCAAAATTGAAAAGAAAGTTTAACCAATTCTGAGTTTATTTCTTACTCGAGCAGCTTGAGCACCAATCAGACGATCAGCCAGTCTTGTTTTCAAAACTAGATATCCATAAACAACGATTCCCACAGCAGCCATCACCGGTAAGGATAGGCCAGCTTGAGCTTTACTTTCAAAATTCAATACTGTTCCTAATCCTATTTTGGTCAACATCGTAAATGCTCCCATAATAAGAGATAAAATCATAATCAAGGCTGAGCGTCTAAATAAAAGAGCAGCAGAATAGTTCGTTGCTTTATGCATAATACGCATCATCATGAAGCAAGTTACACCGAATCCGGCAATTGTTGAATACAACATGCCGTAAGCATTGAGTCCTAATACCCCTACAAATAATGGTTGCGTAACAATTTTCACAACGAAACCAATAACTAATGCCCAAATAGCGGGTCTTGTCTGATTTGCTGCTTGAAGCATATTCCCAAGCACAGCATACAAAGCAATAAAGATAGCCATATAAGCAGAGACTTGCGTAATAGACGTTCCAAGAGCGCTAGGCAAGAAGAAAACATTATATAACGGTTCAGCAACAACTGCCATTCCTACAGCAGCCGGGAACATAGCGAAAAAGAGTAATTGAACGCCTTTTGAAAATTGCTTACTCACTTCGTTGATATTGCTTTTAGCCATAAGATTACTAATTAAAGGCACTGTTGTAATCGATAAAGCTGTACCAAATGAAGTCAGAATCATAATCAACTTATGTGCATTTGCTTGTGTGACACCGTATGTTTCTTGAATCGTGTCAGAATCCATGTTTGAGAACATTTCCATAATTGGTTTGTACGTATTTTGGTCAATTTGTTGAAAAAGTGTAATCCCTGTCGCAATAATAATGAATGGAATAGATGTTTTAACAATTTCCACTAACAAAGTTTTCGGAGAAACCTTCACTTCATTTGCACTGTCTTCTGGTTTGTGATTAAAAGCTGTATTGATTCGCTTAATCTTCCAAGCTAGATAGATCAAGGAGAATATTGCTCCAATAAATGCAGCGAATGTCGAATAAGATACCGCAGTTACATTAGAACCACCTAGAACTTGAGTGATTGCATAGGCAGAAGCCAACATAAACAAAATTCGGGCGAATTGCTCAATGATTTGAGAAATCGCAGGTCCGGCCATTGTATTATGTCCCTGTAAAAATCCCCTGGTAACACTTTGAGCAGGAATAATGAGTAAAGCTGGGACTAGTGCTCGCATAACAATCACAGCATCTTCAGGATTCGCTGTCGGGCTAGTACTCGCAAGTACTGGCGCCAGTACATAAAGCGCTACAGCGGAAACGACTCCCGTAAAAACCATCAATTTCAAACCTTGTTTGTAAATGGATTTGGATATTTCATACTCCCCAATTGCATTATAGTGACTGATTTGCTTTGATATCGCAGAGGGCACCCCAGCTGTTGCCAAGGCTAGAAAGAATGCGTATGGATTGTATCCGATCTGAAAGAGCGCATTGGCAGCATTCGCATCACTACGCCCGCCCATCCATGCCATCCATGGAATAATATAAATAATTCCAAGAACTCTTGAAATCATGCTGGATGCAGTCATCCAAGCGGATCCACTGACCATCTTCTGGTCGTCAGACATTTCTTTTTTTATCACGTTCGTTGTGGCCTGGTTATCCATATTTAAAGAAACCTTCTTTCGATAAATGAAAATACTGAATGATTCTCTTACTGTTTTTATTCAATAAAAAAATTCCATAGAAAAAGGAGCACCGTAAGGCCCCTTTTTCCAACTAGACTCTATTCTACTGTTTTACTGAATCTGTTGCAATCTTGTTTGGGCATAAAAAGAGTATTTAGTAAAAATTTAATGCTTCTGTTCAATTTTAAGAGATCGGGTTTAATTAAGTTGCTGTTTCGCAAACATCCCATATAAAGGGTGATTTGCCAGCAATTCTTCGTGTGTTCCAGTTCCCGTTAACTTACCTTCTTCAATAAAGAATATCTGGTTCGCATCGATAATCGTACTTAAACGGTGTGCAATAACGAAAGTGGTTCTTCCTTCCATCAACTTGTTTAAAGCCTGAGAAACAATTTTTTCTGACTGACTATCCAAACTGGCAGTCGCTTCATCCATCATTAAAATTTTTGGATCTCTTAAAAAAGCTCTTGCAATATTAATCCGTTGTCTTTGTCCACCTGATAGCTTAATCCCTCTTTCGCCAATCATCTCATCCAGACCATCAGGAAAGGACTCGATAAAACCTCTAGCATAAGCCATTTCTGCTACACCCCACAGCTTATCTTCTGTAACTTCTATGTCATCTGGCAAACCATAACAGAGATTTTCTCTAATTGTCCCAGACATCATCGCATTTTCTTGTGACACGTAACCAATCTGACTTCTCCAAGACTGCAGTGAAATTTCTTTAACGGGAATATCTCCTACAAGGATTTGACCTTCTTTAGGATCGTAGAATCTTTCAAGTAAAGCAAATAACGTAGTTTTTCCTCCACCACTAGGACCCGCGAATGCAATTTTTTCACCTGGTTTAGTTGAGAAACTGATATTTTTGAGTATCGGCTGATCATCATTGTAAGCAAAAGACACATTTTGAAATTCCAGTGGAAGATTTGAAATATCAACAGCTTGTCCAATATCATCTGCTTCCTCTTCTTCATCAAGAATTGCAATAATCCGGTTGGTTGCTCCAGCTGCTTTTTGAATTTGCATAAAGAAATTCATAAAAGTAACTGCAGGAAAAATTACTTGAAATAAATACAGCAAAAAAGCAATTAAAGATCCAGTAGACATGACCCCATGTGCAACTCTATATCCGCCGTATCCAATAACCATGACGACGATGCCCATCATTAGTGTATACATCAACGGCGCAATGAGTGACATATATCTTGCTTCTTTAAGCCCGATTCTATACAAACGGTCGATACCTTTTTTTCCTTTTTCTTTTTCAAATGATTCTGCTGTTGAAGACTTCATTAAACGGGCTTCAGCGATGGTTTGCTGAATTTTTCCAGAGAACACCGCCGTTTCATCTTGCATCTCTCTTGATATATTTGAAATCCTATTCCCAAGCGGTTTGATCAAGATAACTAGGAGTGGTATGGCAACCACCATAACCATCGTCATTTGCCAGTCCATAAAGATTAAAATAAAAAACACCCCAACGACTGTGATCGATCCAGTAACGAATTGAGGGAAAAAAGATGTAATTAAGTTTTGAACAATAATCGTGTCATTCGTGATTCTGCTGACAACTTCTCCTGAAGCATACTGATCAAAGAAGCTAACGGGTAACCGGGTCACTTTATCCCATAAGAACGACCTTAAACCAGCGATAACTTGGTGTCCTACTTTATGCAAGATATAGTTAGACATTGCATCAAGTAAGACTTGTAAAACAATTACACCAACAATCAATACAATCATCCATGGCGTGAAAAAATCAAGTTTAACGCCATCAATAAATCTTTGTGTAACCAGCGGTATCATCAATTGAGTGGCAGTCGTCAAAATACTTCCGATCAATCCAATCATTAATAAGGTTTTTGAAAGCCTTGTTGACCAGATCAATCTCATAAATTTTTTTAAGTCCTGCTTATTTAAATTTTTCTGTACGATCAATTCATTTTTCATGAAGTCCTGTTGCATATGATGATCCCCTTTACTCAGATTGAAAACGATCAACTTCAAAATCTTCTATCTCAGTGCATTCATATTCTATCAGACTGCGAGATAGTCTGCACTGTTTATTTGTCAGGTTCATATGCCTTTAAGAGAAGTTTGATAAAAGTTTAGTAGTTTCTTATGTATTTCTATTTATAACTCACTGAGTTATCCTGTTTTAAAGTTTTAAGTCTTTCTTAATGGTAGATTGAAGTGTTGGAAAAAGTTGGATACGTTTGTAATGAACTCCATTACTATCAATTCTCGAACGTAACCATCTAATGCGCTAAAAACGAAGTCTTCTTTAATATAACTCTTAACGAATTCATTAAAATAAAGCGGAAAATAGAAAGAACCTAGGGAGTTTGTTCCATTCTCCCTAGGTTCTTCTTCATCTGATCAAGACCGAGATAACGGCCTCAGTCTATTAGTTTGGTGCGACGATATTAACGAGTTTACCTGGTACGACAATCACTTTACGGACTGTCTTGCCTTCTAGATGCTCTTTAATGTTATCATTTTCCAGCGCTAGTTTTTCAAGATCATCTTTTGAAATATCTTTAGAGGCAGTCGCTTTCCCTCTGATTTTACCATTAACTTGGAATACAACTTCCACTTCATCTGTAACCAGTTTAGCTTCATCATAAGTCGGCCATGCTTCATACGAAATACTTTCATCTGTTTGACTAATGCGGCTCCAAAGTTCTTCTCCAACATGAGGTGCTACTGGAGCAAGCATTTTAAGGAATCCTTTAATGTACTCAATAGGTAGTCCTTCAGCTTTATAAGCTGCATTTACAAAGACCATCAACTGAGAAATCCCTGTATTGAATTGTAGATTTTCAAAGTCCTGTGTGACCTTTTTGACTGTCTGATGATAGACCACGTCTAGTGACCCATCGTTGATGGTTGTAATGCGGTCTCTTAGTTTGTCTTCTTCATCAACCAGTAATCTCCAAACACGGTCCAAAAACTTACGAGAACCCTCAAGACCATCTGTGCTCCAAGCGATAGCAGCATCTAGTGGACCCATAAACATTTCATAGACGCGCAATGTATCTGCTCCGAATTCTTCTACTACATCGTCAGGATTCACAACGTTCCCTTTTGATTTAGACATTTTCTCGTTGTTTTCTCCAAGAATCATGCCTTGATTGTATAGACGCTCAAAAGGTTCTTTTGTTGGGACAACATCTAGATCATATAGGAATTTGTGCCAGAAACGAGCGTATAGCAAGTGAAGAACGGCATGTTCTGCTCCTCCGATATAAAGATCGACTGGTAACCATTTTTTCAATTTCTCTGGATCAGCCAATTGTTCTGTGTTCTTAGGATCGATAAATCTTAAGAAATACCAAGAACTTCCAGCCCATTGTGGCATTGTATTCGTATCTCGTTTCCCTTTCATACCAGTTTCAGGGTCCACAACGTTTACCCAGTCTTCGATAACCGCTAGAGGTGATTCGCCGGTACCAGAAGGTTGAATCTTATCTGTTTTTGGCAACTCAATTGGAAGTTCTGATTCAGGAACAGTTGTTGTCGTTCCATTTTCCCAATGAATAACAGGTATCGGTTCTCCCCAATATCTTTGACGAGCAAACAACCAGTCGCGTAGGCGATATGTGATCTTTGCCTCGCCAACTTTTTCTTTTTCCAGATATTCAATCATACTTGCGATTGCTTCTTCTTTGTTCATACCATCTAAAAATTCTGAATTGATATGTTTTCCATCTTCTGTGAACGCAACTTCTTCAACATTACCACCTTCAAGAACTGGAATGATTTCTAGATCATATTTCTTAGCAAATTCGAAATCTCTTTCGTCATGAGCAGGAACAGCCATGATTGCGCCCGTACCGTAAGATGCCAGTACATAATCCGCAATCCAGATTGGTAGCTCCTGTCCGTTCACTGGGTTCACAGCATAAGCTCCAGTGAATACGCCAGATTTGTCTTTGTTCAAATCTGTTCTTTCAAGATCCGACTTGACGCTGACATCCTTAATATACGCTTCAACCGCTTCTTTCTGATCTTCTGAAACAATCTGTTGGATCAAGTCCGATTCAGGAGCCAGTACCGCGTATGTTGCACCGAACAACGTGTCTGGACGAGTTGTAAATACAGTGAAATCACGTTCTGAATCTTTCACTTTAAACGTCACATTCGCGCCCTCAGATTTCCCGATCCAGTTGCGTTGCATATCCTTGATGTGTTCAGGCCAGTCAACCTCTTCAAGATCTTCCAAAAGACGATCTGCATACGCCGTAATTTTCAGCATCCACTGTTTCATCGGTTTACGGTAAACAGGATGTCCACCACGCTCAGATTTTCCGTCAATGACTTCTTCATTTGCTAAAACCGTTCCTAAAGCTGGACACCAGTTAACGGCAACTTCCGCTTCATAAGCCAGGCCTTTTTCGTACAATTTAATAAAGATCCACTGCGTCCATTTATAATAATCAGGATCCGTCGTATTGATTTCTCGTTCCCAGTCATAACTGAATCCAAGCGCATTGATTTGACGTTTAAATGTCTGTATATTTTTCTCGGTGAATTCCGCTGGATCATTTCCTGTATCAAGCGCGTACTGCTCAGCAGGTAGTCCAAAAGCATCCCATCCCATCGGGTGAAGGACATTGTATCCTTGAGCGCGTTTCATACGAGAGATAATGTCTGTAGCTGTATATCCTTCAGGATGTCCTACATGAAGACCTTGACCAGATGGATAGGGAAACATATCTAGCGCATAAAAGTTTTCCTTGTCCTCATCTTCTGTTACTTTGAATGACTGATGATCTTGCCAATACTTCTGCCACTTTGGTTCGATTGATTTATGATTGAATGACATATGATTGCTCCTCTTTTTATCTATTATAAAATCTATAAAAAAAGCCCTATAAACTATACAACTGCATAGTCTATAGGGCGAATATTTTCGCGGTACCACCTAATGTTCGCTACAATTAATCGTAGCCTCAAATCTTTAACGCAGATTTACGGTTCGACTTAAGAGAATCAACTTGATTCCGTTCACTCGAACAACTTCCAGGCGAGTTCAGTTTACCTTCTTGCACATTTCCACCAACCATGTGCTCTCTATAAAAAAGGACGACTTACTATTCCTGTTCAAAGTAGTTATTAGTCTATATCTTAACAAAACAGTTGTCTTGCCGCAATAGCTATTTACTTAAAAACAAAAAGCAGTAGCCGGTCACGCCTGACTACTACTTTTTAGTTTAAACTGTTAAATTTTGATTCACAAAAATTCTATCCGTTTCTAAAGCATTCTTTTCTTTTAATTGTTGAACAGTCGTGTTGAATTTAAGGGCGATTCCAGAAAGAGTATCTCCGCTTTCAACTACGTAACCACCTTTTGTTACAGGTACTTTTTGTTCCTCTGCTTTTACTGCTGCTTGAACAGATAAGCGTTGGTTCACGAAAATCGTATCATTCTCTAACTTGTTCCACTCTTTGATCTGTGTAACGGAAGTATTGAACTGAAGAGCGATTTTGTATAGTGAATCTCCAGATTGAACAACATACTGGTTAGAAACCACTTGAATTGGTTGAGTTACAGGTTTTGATACTACAGGAGCCGATACTGTCTGCGTTCTACCTGCAGCTATAGCAAGTACTTGACCAACAAAGATATTATCAGATTCTAGTTTATTCGCTGATTTAATCTGTGCTACAGTCGTGCCATATTTAGCAGCTAGAGCGGACAGTGTGTCTCCAGCAGAAACAACGATACTGCTAGTCTGCTCATTAACCGGCTGAGTCACAACAGGTGCTGGTGTGACTGGTTTAGGAGTTGTTTTAGCGCCAGCTACATTTAGTGTCTGACCGACAAAGATCATGCTAGAAGACAAGCTATTGTCTTGCATCAACTGATTCACAGATGTATTGAATTGACGTGCGATTCCACTTAATGTATCTCCACCAACCACACTATATTGCCCTAATACAGGCTTAGGTGCTACAGGAGCAATCACGACTGGTGTAGGCGTAACTGAAGTGTTAGATCCATTGACTGTTAACTTTTGATTCACGTAAATTGCATCCGTATTTAAATTATTCGCTGATTTGATTGCAGAAACCGAAGTATTGAACTTTCTGGCGATTGCTGACAATGTATCTCCTGCAACAACTGTATAACTTGATTGAATCGTTTCAGTAGGAGCAGATACACTCGGACTATTTGTTACTGGAGTGCTTGATGCTTTACCAGAAACCGTTAACTTTTGATTCACAAAGATTTGATCGGTTTTAAGATTATTAAGAGATTTGATAGCATTTACTGTTGTATTGAATCTTCTTGCAATAGACGTCAACGTATCTCCACCTACTACAGTATAGCTTGAAGTCGTTGTTCCTTGCGAACTTCCGTTACTCAGGACTGGAGTAGTTGAACTACCAGTATTTTGACCGTTTAAAGTCAATTTCTGATTCACAAAGATTGCATCGCTTTTCAGATTATTTGCTGATTTGATAGCAGATACTGATGTACCAAAACGTCTTGCGATCGAAGTCAGCGTGTCTCCTCTAACCACTGTGTAATTAGATATAGTGGGTGTCGTAGGTACAACTGGATTAGAAACTGAACCTGTTGAAGTTCCAGACAAGACTAATTTCTGGTTCACAAAAATCAAATCGCTTTTCAGGTTGTTTAATGATTTGATAGATGACACGCTTGTATTGAATCTTCTAGCGATAGAAGTCAATGTGTCTCCGCCAACCACTGTATAACTTGACGAACTTGTTTGTTGATTACTTCCAGGGTTTGGTGCTGGTGTTGTTGATCCACTTTGTGCTGCTCCAGAAAGTGTCAACTTCTGGTTTACAAAGATCAAATCACTCTTCAAGTTGTTTAAAGATTTGATAGACGAAACAGATGTATTGTGTCTTCTAGCGATAGAAGTCAATGTGTCTCCACTCACCACTGTATAGCTTGATGAACCTGTTTGTTGGCTATTTCCAGGGTTTGGTGCTGGTGTTGTTGATCCGCTATTTGAAGTTGACCCAGATAAAGTCAGTTTCTGGTTCACAAAGATCAAATCACTCTTCAAGTTGTTTAAAGATTTAATAGATGAAACAGATGTACTGTATCTTCTAGCGATAGAAGTCAATGTGTCTCCACTCACCACTGTATAGCTTGATGAACCTGTTTGTTGACTGTTACCAGGGTTTGGTGCCGGCGTTGTTGATCCACTATTTGAAGATCCACCAGATGCAGCTCCGGAAACAGATAATTTCTGGTTCACAAAAATCAAGTNACTGTTACCAGGGTTTGGTGCCGGCGTTGTTGATCCACTATTTGAAGATCCACCAGATGCAGCTCCGGAAACAGATAATTTCTGGTTCACAAAAATCAAGTCACTCTTTAAATTGTTCGCTGATTTAATCGCAGCTACAGTTGTATTATATTTTCTAGCAATAGACGTTAAGGTTTCTCCCCTAACCACTGTATGTTGACCGCTAGTATTGTTACCAGATGTCGGTGGTGTGGTTGGTTGAACTGGTTTTACAGTACTTGAACCGCCGTTCCCTGTCTCTACTGTACCTGTCCAATTTCCATCGAAACGAGTCAAATCGTACAAGCTGATAATATTGTTCAATTTGCTGGCATAGCTTGGATCTGTCGCGTAACGCCCTTGTAACCAAGCAGAAGCATCTTTATACGAGTTAGTTTTTTCAATCCAAGCACCAGAATAGAATTCGTTATTCCATCTTGTACCATTTCTAATTAATCTAGCGTTGTCTTCCAAAGATTCTGCATAGCTAGGATATTTTTTGAAATTATCTGTTATCGTAATCCAACCTGTACTTGAATAGTACTCTTTTGTACGCATCGCAACAGATTGTCCATTATAAGAACCTTTGATTCCGAATAAGTTATGATTTGGTGGAGAAGATAGAGTACTTTTACCATAACCAGACTCTAAACTTGCTTGAGCAATCATGATTGAAGCGTAGATGCCATTTTCTTTAGCGATTTTTTGAGCGTAACCAGAAATCTGATTAATAAACTCAGAAGTCGTCTTAGCTTGACTCAAATTACCAGTACTAGTTGTTGAGCCATTTGAAGGTGAAGAAGTCGCCGAGCCAACTCCTGCTTGATTAATTGCAAGTTTCTGTCCCACTTTAATATTATTTGGGTTAGAAATCTTATTTAATGCGACAATGTTATTGACTGTTGTATTATAAGATTTAGCGATTTTATTTAATGTGTCCCCAGATTTCACAGTGTGAACGATTGCTTTAGCTTCGGGTTTATTCACTGTTGGTGTTGGTTTCACTTCTGGTTTTGGCTCAGGCTTCGTTTCTGCAACAGGTTTTGTTACCGGAGCTGGAGTCGGTTTTGTTTCAGCTGGTTTAGGAGCTGGCTTTTCTTCAACTGGTTTTACTGTTTCTTCAGGTACAACTATTTCGATTTCTTCTGTTTCTTCAACCGATTCTTCGACTTCAGTAACAGGTGTTTCAAACTCTTGAGATTCTTCTACATCTTCTTCTACCGTTTCAATTAATGCTTCTGTTTCAACTGAAACCTCTTCAGATTCTTTTTCAGATGATTGATTAACAGCAACTTCCACTGCTTTATTCTCAGTTGGAACTACAACTTTTTCTTCAGCGACCTCAGACTTTTCTACTGATTTTGTCACTGTTTGAGGTTTAACAGTCGTTTCAGAACTTGTATTTTCTACAACTTCTTCTACCATGACATCTTCAGTTTCTTCTTCAATATTTTCATTCATTTCAGGTTCTGTAACTTCTACACTTTCGACGACTGTTTCTTCTACTATGTTTTCTGTTGTTTCAACAGATTCTTCTTCAGTAGTTTCAGTCAATTCTTCTTGAACAATGAGTTCGGCACTTTCAGATTGTTCTAATTGATAAGTAAGTAATGCTTCAAATGCAGTATTTAAGTCGTCAGTAGATAGTTGTTCAACATTTAATTGAGCCAATAAACTTTCTCCGCCAGCCAATTCAATCATTCTAACTAGTTGAGACTTAACGAAAGAGAGTTCTTCAAGTTCATCACTGGTAGGCACTTCTTCAGTTAATTCAACTTCCTCTGTTTCTGGAGCTAAAGTTTGCTGCTCTTTGACAGTTGCTTGTAATTCATTATACTGGTCATATAGTGCTTGAATTTCTTCTTTATTTAGATCCATTTCTTCTGCATGGACAGCTTCACCAAATGCAGAGATGGCTACAACTCCAGCTAGAATGCTTGAAGACATGGTCAATTTCAATGAGCGCTTCTTTGCGTTATTTTTGTATGATTCTAACATATCTTTCTGGTTTATCATTTATTCAATACCCCTCTCAAAAAAACAAGTCCAATATCGTTCCTTTGTCCTCATATTATACAGTTAGTATCGGATGAAAGGAACCAAAAAATAAGCTTTTTTACAAATGTCATATGACTGTAACAGTAGGGAACCGAACAGATTCTAAACGCGTACAGTTGATTCATTTAAGCTAATACATCATTGTAAGTCTACTACTTTAAAGGTTAATCCTGTTCTGTTTATACAAAAGATAAGGGAACACTTTATGAACAAGAATGTGATTCAAGAAAGGTCGGATACTATGCTACTTTCGCCACTTAGATTTTGCCATCAACTCCTATCAGATTCCATATCATATGGAGATACGGTAATTGACGCAACCGTTGGTAATGGTCATGATACAATTAAACTTGCTCAACTTGTCGGAAATACTGGGAAGGTTTATGGATTTGATATACAAAATTCTGCGATTGAAGAAACAAAGAAAAAAGTTCTTTTAACTGGACTGACGAATCAAGTTGAATTGATACACGACGGCCATGAACAAATAAAGCAATATATAGGTTCGGATGCCATTCAGGCAGTGGTCTTTAATCTTGGCTACTTACCAAAGAGCGATAAAACCATTATTACGCTTCCCGATACCACATTATCTGCAATAGAACAAAGCTTAGATAGTCTAGTTCCTGGCGGACTAGTCGTGATCATGGTTTACTACGGACATGACGGTGGACAAGAAGAGAAAAACGCTGTTGAGTCTTATCTGAAGACACTGCCTCAAGAAGACTACTCAGTGCTTAAGTACGGGTTTATGAATCAAAAAAATACACCTCCCTTTCTCCTAGCTATTGAGAAAAAAAGGTAAGTAAAAAGCCACATCCTTGTAATTTGGGATGTGGCTTTCGTTTATTTTGTTTTAATATAGGTTTGTCCAAGTCTTGCTGGTGCTTCCGATTTTCCAATTACGCCGACAAGTACAATGATTGTCAATAAATATGGCATAACTAGTAACCAAATTGTTGGTATATTTTGAATAATCGGTATATACGTACCGATACGCGCTAGGCTTTGTGCAAACCCAAAGAATATCGCAGCACCCATAACACCTAATGGATTCCATTTACCAAAGATCATTGCGGCCATAGCGATAAATCCTTGACCAGCGATGGTTAAAATACCAAACTCATTAGAGATCGCTTGAGCTTGAATTGCGCCACCCATTCCTCCAAGTAATCCTGAAATCAAAACACCAGAGTATTTCATAAGATAGACTTTAATTCCTAATGTCTCAGCAGCATGAGGATGTTCCCCAACTGAACGAAGTCTTAGTCCAAATCTTGTCTTAAATAGAATAAACCAAGAAAGGATTGCGACCACAATACCAAAATACGCTGGCCCCGAAGTATTTTCAAAGAAAATTGGTCCAATAATTGGAATTCGATCAAGTAAGAAAATACTCGTTCTACCAAATGACTCCGGTAATGGACCTGTTTGAGCAGCTCCAAAAATCGCTCTTGTCAAAAAGACTCCTAAAGCCGGCGCAGCTAAGTTAATCACTGTACCCGAAATAATATGATCTGCTCTAAGATTAATCGTCGCTACTGCATGAATGATAGAAAACAACACCCCGATAAGCCCTCCTGCGAGTAGGCCCATCCATGGAGTCCAACCTCCAAAAGTTGCAGCAAATTGAATATTGAACACTGCGGACATGAAAGCACCCATAACCATGATACCTTCAAGACCGATATTTACGACACCACTTCGCTCAGAAAACGTTCCACCTAGAGCTGTGAGTATCAGTGGAGCTGCATAGATTAACGAACTTGAAACAATCAGTTGAATGATACTTAATGCGTTCATACGTCTCCTCCTTGCGAAGTTGAGCTAGCAGTTTGTTTTTTTGCTGCTCTTTTATCTATAAAATAACGAATAATATAATTAGCGCCTACAAAGAAAATAATAGCAGCTATGACAATATTGGCCATTTCATCTGGCACACCAGCCTGATTCGGCATGAATCCAGCTCCGATGTTTAAAACACCGAATAAAATAGAAGAGAAGAAAATACCAAAAGGATTGCCTAGTCCAAGTAAAGCAACTGCGATACCGTTGAATCCAATATCCGGTAACCCTCCTTGAGTAAAGATGTTTCCAAATGTTCCGAGTCCGTGAACAGCCCCACCTAAACCAGCTAAAGCACCACTTAAAAACATAGATAATATAATATTTTTTTCAGCGCTCATTCCAGCATATTTTGAAGCAGAAGCATTTAATCCAACTGCACGAATTTCAAAACCTGCTGTTGTTTTTGTCATAAATACCCAGTAAAGAATGACAACGATTATAGCAATAAAGAATCCGACATTTAGTCTTGAGTTTTGTGTTAAAGTAGACAACCACTGAAAGCCCATATTGGCGTTCTCACCAACTCTTGCTGTTGTATTTCCAGCTTCAGATAGAACGTTTCTAATCAAAAAGTTAGTCACTTGTAGAGCTGTATAATTCAACATAATACTAACGATAACTTCACTGGTTCCAAAATAAGCACGTAAAAATCCAGCAATTGATGCCCAAATTGCACCAACAAGTAATCCTACACCTAAACTAAGCGTTAATAAAAGAATCCTAGGTAAATCAGGAAACGCCAATGCAACCCAAACTGCACTTACCCAACCCGCTAAAGCTTGTCCAGCTATTCCGATATTGAAGAAACCAGCTTGGAAAGCTAAAGCAAAACCTAATCCTGTAAAGGTTAGTGCAGTTGCTTGTCTAAGTGCTTCTCCAATAAAATAAGGACTTTGGAAGACGCTGACAATCATTGCTCTATAAGCTTCAACTGGATTATATCCAAATGCCAGCATAAGGACGGCTCCAAATAAAAATCCGAACAAGATAGACATTACAGGAACTAATAAACTATTTAATAAACCTTTACTTTGTCGAATCAACTACACCCTTCTCCTTTCCTTTTTGTTCGGCTTGGTCTTGTGCATCACTTAATGAAACTCCGGCCATAAGTAATCCTAGTTCTGATTCTGTTGTATCTTTGGCATTAACAATTGCAATAATTTTTCCATCGTACATAACGGCGATTCGGTCTGAAACATTCATGACTTCATCCAGTTCATAACTCATTAAGAGAACGGCTTTCCCGTTATCTCTAAGCTCAACTAGTCGCTTATGAATATACTCGATGGCTCCAACATCTAATCCACGAGTTGGTTGTGCTGCAATCAATAATGCAGGATCTCTATCTACTTCTCTAGCAATGATGGCTTTTTGTTGATTCCCACCAGATAAAGAAGCAGCTGAATGTTCTTCACTAGGTGTACGTACATCAAATTCTGCAATCAATCTTTTCGCATGTATTTTAACTTCCTTATAGTTCAAGAATCCATGTTTACTGAATGGTTTTTTATAGTATGTTTGAAGTGCAATATTCTCTTCCAAAGTCATCGGTAAAATCAACCCAAATTTCTGACGATCTTCTGGTATATGACCTAGTCCAGCTTCAGTGATTTTTCTTGGTTTCAGGTTCGTTACGTTTTTGCCATCTAACTCAATACTTCCATTACTTGATTTAGTCAGACCAGACAAAGCCTGGATCAATTCTGATTGTCCGTTTCCATCTACCCCTGCAATTCCAAGAATTTCTCCAGCCTGTACTTCGAAGCTAATATTCTTTACTGCGTCAAATCCTCGTGTTTCTTTCACAGTTAAGTCTTTAACTTTCAAAACGGCTCCTGATGGATTAGCAGGCTTTTTATCCACTTTAAAGGATACAGAACGTCCTACCATCATGTCAGCAAGTTCTTGTTGAGAGGTTACAGCTACATCAACCGTATCAATACTTTTTCCTCTTCGGATAACGGTACATCTATTGGATACTTGTTTAATTTCATCAAGCTTGTGCGTGATTAAAATGATTGATTTACCTTCATTTACCAATTTCTTCATAATGCCCATTAATTCTTGAATCTCTTGAGGTGTCAAAACTCCTGTTGGTTCATCGAAGATAAGAATATCTGCTCCACGGTAAAGTGTTTTCAAAATCTCTACACGTTGTTGCATCCCTACAGAAATATTCTCCACACGAGCAGAAGGATCTACTCTCAGACCATATTGATCTGATAAAGCTTGGATATCTTTTTCTGCCTTTTTTCGATCAATATATCCAAATTTCGTTTTTTCTCTTCCTAGCATAATGTTTTCAGCTACAGTAAATTTATCCACCAACATAAAATGTTGATGCACCATACCAATACCCAATTCATTTGCTACATCTGGTGATGATATGTTCACAGACTTACCGTTTACTTTAACTTCTCCGGAAGTCGGCTCTAACAAACCAGATAAGATATTCATCAAAGTAGATTTCCCTGCACCATTTTCACCTAAAAGTGCATGAATCTCACCTTTTCTCAAATCTAAATGAATATTATCATTTGCTCTAAATGTTCCAAATTCTTTTGTGATCCCACTCATTTCAATAACATGTTGTAATTCAGACAAAAGATGGCCTCCTCATTCAAATTATTTAAATTGATTCTGATGTTTTCTCATTATCTTACATCGTGAACTTGTATTCAAGCTTCTTTGAAGTATTTCATTCGAAAAAAATTTTTGCTTCAAGATATTGTGCTAAAAAATTCATATTATCCATCTACTAATTATATTTAGTTTTTCGCTCTAAAAAAGCGCCGGTCACACGACCAGCGCTCTTTTATTCAATTTCAAATCGTCTTTAACAGAGTGAACGAATCTTACTCTCCTGGAGTTTCTGGAACTTCAATGTCTCCACTAATGATAGATTCCATAGCTTCTTGAACGGCAGTCCAAGCTTCTTCAGACATATTACCTTCAGTGACACCAACACCATCTTCAGCTAAACCATAAATTAAGTTTTCTCCACCTTGGAAGCCTTCATCTCTTGCTTCGTTTGAAGCCAATTGAATTGCCGCTCCTACGCCTTTAAGAGAAGAAGTTAAGGTTAAGTTTCCACCTGAGTATTCACCTAATTCTTCTTGATCACGGTCTACTCCGATAACCCATAATTGTTCTTCAGAACCTGATTCCATTAAGTCAGCCGCTTCTGTGAACACGCCGTTACCTACAGCTCCAGATGCATGATAAATGATATCCGCTCCTGCAGAGTACATACCAGCAGCAATTTGTTGTCCGATCGCTGCATCAGAGAAAGATTCAGCATAACGTACTTCTACTTCGATTGCAGGATCTACTGATTTAACACCTTCAACAAATCCAGCTTCGAACTTATCAATAACCGGTCCAGCAATCCCACCAATGAATCCAACTTTATTTGTTTCAGTCGTGTGTGCAGCTGCAACACCTACTAGATAAGCTGCTTCATTATCACGGAAGTTCAATGAAATAACATTATCCGCTTCAACCACTGAATCAATGATCCCAAAGTGTTGGTTAGGATTGCTACTTGCAACATCTTCAACCGCTTCAGCTAATTGGAAGCCAACTCCGTAAATGATATCAAATTCTGCTTGAATTGCTTGATTCAAGTTCGGTACGAAATCTTGTGCATCATTTGATTGGAAGTAATCTACTGCATCAGCTCCATAACCATTTTCATCTGCCCAAGCTTGCATACCTTCCCAAGCTGATTGGTTAAATGAACGGTCATCTACGCCACCTTCATCTGTTACCATACCAAGCTTGAATTCAGCCGTTTCTTCGGTATCTGGAGTAGTAGTATCGTCAGCAGGTGTTGATGAGCCTGTATCACTTGCGTCTTGTCCCTGGCAAGCTGCTAATAGCATAGCAGATGCTCCAATTGCAAAAAGATTTCTTAATTTAGTAGTCATTACGAAATTCCTCCAATTAAAGTTGTATGTAGAGCTGCTCCTGAATCAGTATCTAACAAAGGTCTGTTTAATCCACTTAATTCATTCCACAATTCTTTGTTTCTTATCTCGAATTAATAGTAACATCTTTGTAAAGAAAAATAAAGCCCAAATACGATTAATTAACAGGAAACCGATTCAGAACGTTCACATGAAACCGCTCTATACCCGTACGTTCGGAAAATGATACCGGATTTTTTCATATTCTATAGCTTTTTGCTCAAAAAAAGAATGTAGAGATTATGTCGTATTCTCTACATTCTTTACATAAAATTCATTTTTACTCTAAACTATTTTCCGCAGAATCCATTTCAGGTTGGACGAGTACTTCTCTAGGTTTTGACCCTTCCGATTGTCCCACGACACCTCTATCTTCCATTTCATCGACGATTCGTGCTGCTCTGTTATACCCAATTCTAAATCTTCTTTGTAGTAGCGAAATACTTGCTGTCTGCATATCCACAACTAATGCCACTGCTTCTTCATATAGTTCGTCTTCGGCTTCTCCCTGGCTGACAACTGGTTCATCTTTTGGAATCATTTCTTCTACATAGTTCGCTTCTTGTTGTTCTTTAACGAAATGAACGATGGCTTCTACTTCTTCATCAGAGATAAAAGCACCCTGTACTCGGTTCGGTTTATTCTCACCCATTGGCTGGAATAACATATCTCCTCTACCTAATAGTTTCTCCGCACCATTCCCGTCTAGAATTGTTCTAGAGTCTGTTCCACTTGAAACAGCAAAGGCAATTCTGGAAGGTACATTTGCTTTTATGATTCCTGTAATAACATCTACTGAAGGTCTTTGAGTGGCAAGAATCATATGAATTCCCGCAGCTCTTGCCATTTGAGCTAGTCTTGTAATGGAATCTTCCACATCATTAGAAGCAACCATCATCAAATCAGCAAGCTCATCTACAATAACGACAATATACGGCAGTGGCAGTAGAGCTTCTTCTCTTTCTTCATTCTTTTTCTTAACAAACTGATTGTAACCAGCCATATTTCTTGTTCCACTAGCAGCAAAGAGCTCATAACGTCTTTCCATTTCCTGAACCACTTTATGCAATGCTTGTGAAGCTTTTTTAGGATTCGTTACAACCGGAGTCAATAAATGTGGAATGCCGTTATAGACGTTCAATTCAACCATTTTTGGATCAATCATCATCAATTTGACTTCATTCGGTTTTGCTTTCAATAGTAAACTGATGATAATCCCATTGATTGCAACTGACTTACCAGATCCGGTCGCTCCAGCTACTAACAAATGAGGCATTTTGGCAAGATCTGCCATTGCGACATTTCCAGCAATATCTCTACCTAATGGCACTTCAAGCAGCTGATCTTTGTTATTGATCTGACCTTCAATCACATCTCTAAATGAAACCATACTCACTTCTGAGTTTGGAACTTCAATTCCAATAAGTGCTTTACCTGGAATTGGCGCTTCCATACGAATGTCTTTAGCTGCAAGCGCAAGTGCAATATCATCCGTCAATCCAACTACTTTACTCACTTTAACACCAGTAGCTGGCTGAATTTCGTATTTTGTTACAGCTGGACCAAGATTGGCTTTCGTAACTTTGGCTTTCACACCAAAACTTTCAAAAGTTTCTTCCAATTTTTTTACGTTTTCTTGAATAATCGAATACTCATCCGACTGATCCACAGGTTCTCTGACATTCAATAATGAAATCGGAGGTAGTTTGTATTGTTCATTCTCTTCTTCCCCGATTTCAAAATCAACTGTTGCTGTTTCTGAACTTACAGCTTCTTCTTTAGGTTCTTCCACTTTAGTATTCTGCTGGAATCCTTCAATTTTCAGAGCCATCTGACCAGCTAAAACGTCTTGTGATTCAGTTTCATCTATTAATGGGGCACTAGTATCTTCTTGATCTTCTACTTGCAGACCGTTAACTTCTGGCACTTCGGTTACTGGTTTTTCAGTCCTCGTTCTTTTAGGTTTTTGAGATTTTTTTGACTTCTTCTTTTTATTTTTTCTATTAGTATGACTTTCTTTGATACGACCAGCTAACTTTCCAGTAGATTCTAAAAGTCTAGCTCCTACAGATCGCAAACGCTCAAGTAGATTTTTATACGACAACTGGAACATCGTCATAATCCCTATGAAAATAAACATCGCCATCATTAGATAAGTGCCCACTGAAGAAAACAGGAAGTAACTCGTTGCATAAAGAACAGCACCAATCATACCACCACCGATACTTTGTCCTATCGTCACACTAGTAAACTGCGGAACGAACATTCGCCAAGTTGCACTGATAATATTGACATCAGCATTCATAATTGGAGAAAATAATTGTGCGTGCTGCCATACAACGAGTGCACAAAACAGTAAGAATCCTCCGAGCCATCTTTGGCTCTTCAAGCTTGGTTTCTTTCCTTTAATTAAAAGATAAATCCCAATCAAAATGAATACAAAAGATACAACTATGTAGGTCTCTCCTACAAAAATACGCAAAACATTGGCAAAGAAACGACCTACAAATCCGAATTGCCCTATTGCTAAAAAGTTTATAATCAATATGATAATGCCTACAAGTTCTGAAGAAACTTTGGATTGTTTCTTTTTAGGTCTTCCCCTTTTACGTGCCTGTGCCATAAAATTACTCCTCTAATTCTATTCTTTTCCTATTAATTATATCATGAAAACAAGGGGTACGGAAGTTCGTTCTTTTTAAAGAAATTAATCATCCTCTATATCGACGTAACTTTTGACGTCTGATCTTATTTACCTGTAAACTCAGGATAATAAAACTTTTAGGAGGAATAAATATGGGATCAATATTTGATGATTTTTTTAAAAAGGGACAGGAAAATACAGAAGTTGGAACAGTTGAGTATATAAATGAACGGCAGACTGGTGTAGATAAAGACAAGATCTCTCTTAAAGTATTCGGACGCGTTCAAGGTGTAGGATTTCGGTTTACAACTAAACAAGCAGCTGACGAGATTGGCGTCACTGGTATCGTGAGAAATGAACCCGATGGATCTGTTTATTCGGAGGCGATTGGTACCTCTGAGCAAATAGACAAATTTATCGATGCAGTGAGCAAGGGACCTAGTCCTTCTGCAAAAGTTGACAAAGTTGTGGTTAAATTTGATCAAAACATTGAAGAAAAATCAAATTTTTCACAGTCTAATTGAAATCTCTTACTTTATAAGGTATAGTGAGAATTGGCGTTTTAATACTACTAACTCACTTAAGGGATTGAATTATTTTGAAAAATAGAGCAAAAAAATGGATACTTTCTCTCGGAATGCTATCCTTAGTCGTCTTCATGTCAGGATGTATCCGAATTGATCAGTCAACCGGAGAACCCGCAGGAGCTATATCGCAATTCTTGTTTGACTATCTGGTACTCCCTACTCAGCAATTCATTGAATTACTCTATAATCTTTTAGGTAGTTATGGTCTAGCCATTATTGCCATTACGATTATCGTTCGTATTCTGATTTTGCCATTAAGTATCAAGCAACAACGTACGACACTGGAACAACAAGTTAAAATGTCTGTTGTAAAACCAGCAGCCGATGAAATTCAAGCTGAAATGAAAGAATCAACGGATCCTAAACAAAAACAAGAACTTCAAGCAGAACTAATGGAACTTTATCGTGAAAATAACGTGAATATGCTCGGTGGCGTTGCCGGATGTTTACCACTACTCATTCAAATGCCTGTCTTTACTGCCATGTTCCAAGCGATTCGTATGTCAGAATCCATTCAGAACGCTACGTTTTTAGGAATTGAATTGGGTACTCAGAGTATTCTGCTTGCTTTGATCACAGGTGCAATCTATTATGCTCAAACAAGAGTTATGTTACTGGGTATGCCTGAAGAACAAAGAAAGCAATCGAACACTATGATGTTAATGAACCCGATTATGCTTCTAGTTATCTCATTTACAAGTCCTGCAGGATTGACACTTTACTGGTTAGTTGGTGGATTCGTTGCAATTGCACAATCTGCAATCACAACTTTTTATTACAAGCCAAAAATTCAAGCAGAATTAAAAGAGAAACACGGTGAAGTACAAGTCGTTGCCCGTAAGCCAAGAGCACGTAAAACGGCCGAAAAAGTAGAACCATCTACTGGTATCACTTCTTCAAACAATGCTTCTAGTCGTAACCGAAAATCATCAAGTCCTTTCGAAAGTAAAAACAGACGCAACGAAGGTAAACAAAAGAAATAGTATAAAAAAAGAGTCACAAGCTAAGGAATTACTCCTCTGCTTGTGGCTCTTTTGTTTTATGATTTAACTCATCATCCGTTATCTTTAATACAGGTAGCATGATTCTGAAAATCGAACCATGATTCAGCACACTTTCGGCCCAAATCCTACCTTTATACCCTTCAATCAGTTGCTTGGCAATAGATAATCCAAGCCCATTTCCACCCTTGTAACGACTACGTGCCTTGTCGATACGGTAGAATCGGTTAAAGATCTTCTCGGTATCTTCTTCTGTCATGCCTTCTCCGTAATCCTGAATGGCAATTTGGATTTCTTTGCTATCAAGTGAAACAGAAATATGCACTTCTTTTTTATCCGTAGAATACTTAACTGCATTATCCAGTAAAATAATCAAAATCTGCTCCAAGTGATTACGGTAGATATTAACATAAACTTCTTTTCGAAGATCGTCATCTAAAATAAATACGAAGTCTGGATGTACGAGTTTGATATTATTAAATGTTGCGTAAATAATCTGACGTACCGGCGTCTGTTCATTTTTGTAATGAATTTCGACTTGTTCAGCTCTAGATAAATCCAACATTTCTTGAACAAGGCTTTTCATTCTGCCAATTTCTTGTAGAGAAGCATCTAAGGATTCTTCTAAAACCGTTGGGTCATCTTTTCCCCATCTATTCAGTAATTTCAAATGCCCTTCTACTACCGCTACCGGTGTTCTTAATTCATGTGATACATCTTCAACAAACTGTTTCTGATGTTCGATGTTTTTCTGCATCCGGTCAAGCATATTGTTATAAGCGTTGGCCAGATCTGTCAGTTCATCACGCCCATCTCCAACATCAATTCTTTCAACGGATTCTGGATCCAATTCGATACTCTTCATAGCATCTGTGATTTTTCTGATTGGTTGCAAGAATTTTCGAGCAATAAAATAACCTATAATAGCACTAAACATCAAAGCAATCACGCCAGTAACCAGTATGGCCATCAAAACACTGTCAGACAGCTGATGATACGAGTAAAGAGAATTAACGACTTGTACATAACCAATATGATCATTATTTAAATAAGAATAAATGGGTTTTCTGGCAGCAAAGGCTTCGCCATAAGGACCATCAATTGTATCAATCCGTAAATCCTTTGTGGGTGCGAAATCAGTTGAAAACGTCGCTGTTTCATAGAGTAATTCTGACTCAGTATTAAAAATCCGAACGTACATCCCGCCTTGACCGATACGTAAAGGAATAGGCGTTTCCTCATCGACATCTTCTGCTTCGGGATCAGGAAGTGTAGGAATAAGCCTAGAGTTACTTAATTCCAGCGTATCTGCAACAGATTCTTCTGTTAAATCGTAGAATTGCTGACCGAATCTATCTGACAGATTCTGAACTGTATCTCTTAAAGCGACTTCTTCGTTCTCTAACATACTTCGCTGAAAACTCACATAAAGAATCGTCGAGAAAATCGTATAAGTCAAAAAAATCGCAATGGCTGCGCCAATCGTCCATTTCCATCTTAAAGAAATTCTCTTTTTCTGATTCATATCATTTTCAGTTGTTACGACCTGTTTCACGTACGCATCACATATCCAGTACCTCTAACAGTCTGAATATAGCTTTCTCTATTTGGAACATCAATTTTGTTTCTCAAGTAACGAATATAAACGTCTACTACGTTTGTCTCAACTTCAGTTTCGTAACCCCATACCTTGTTCAACAAAACTTCTCTTGATAATACGACATTAACGTTTTCCATTAACTCAACAAGCAACTCATATTCACGTTTAGTTAATTCGATAACATCTTCACCGCGACGAACCACTCGGTTTTCTTTTTCAACGGTTAAGTCTTTGTAAGTTACTGTAGTTTGTCTGTTGGCATTTTCTTCTGTCTCAATTTCAATACGTCTTAATAGTGCACGCATTCTAGCAAGCAATTCTTCAATCGCAAAAGGTTTTACAACATAGTCATCTGCTCCATGGTCAAAACCAGATACTCGGTCAATCACTGAGTCTCTAGCAGTCATCATGATAATCGGTACGTTGCTTACTTGACGAATTCGACGTGCTACATCGATACCGTTTAATTCAGGCAACATAAGGTCCAAAAGAATAATATCCCATTCTTCATTTTCATCAATAGCAGCTTCAAGTCCAGCACGTCCGTTGAAACGAACTTCTGTTTCGAATCCCTCGTGATTTAATTCTAACTCCACAAAACGCGCAAGGTTTTTTTCATCTTCTATTATTAAAATTTTACCCATTTTTTCAGCTCCCAGTTCTCTATTTACTTTTTTGGATTTTTATTTATAGTTCAGTTATATTTTAAGAAAAATATATTTTCATTAAGATCATAATCGCTTTATCCTCAAACTAATCCAATTATACACCATCAGTTTAACATAGTTTTTACACAGAAAAAATGTTAGCTTTAAACTTTTTTCTAATTTTTCTTTAACATGCTTACAATTCCACACAGAAATGACAATTAACACACAAAAAAATGCAGATTCCAAAAAAGTGGAATCCACATTTTCCGTTTTTCAATTCAACTTAAACTCGTTTGTTTTTGCTTACCATTGTTCTTGGCCGTTGTCTCCGTACCAGTCAAAGTGGAATGTGCCTTCTTTATCTGTACGTTCATAAGTGTGTGCTCCAAAATAATCACGTTGTGCTTGAATAATATTTGCTGGCAGACGTTCTGAACGATAAGAATCGTAGTAAGAGATAGCTGAAGAGAATGCTGGCACAGGAACGCCCGATTGTACAGCTAATCCAACTAGATCACGAACAGATTGTTGGTAGTTTTTCGTAATGTCTAAGAAATATTCATCAAGAACTAAGTTCTTAAGGTCAGGTGTTCTGTCGTATGCATCTGTAATCTTTTGTAAGAATCCAGCACGAATGATACAACCAGCTCGGAAGATTTTTGCGATTTCACCATATTTAAGGTCCCAATTATATTCATCAGAAGCTGTTCTCATTTGAGCAAATCCTTGAGCATAGCTCATGATTTTACTGAAGTAAAGTGCTTGACGAATTTTTTCAATCAGTTCTTTTTTGTCGCCATTGTATGCTTTGGCAATTGGTTTAGCTAAGACTTTGCTTGCAGCTACACGCTCGTCTTTAAGAGCAGAGATGTATCTAGCAAATACAGACTCAGTAATCAACGGAAGGGGTACACCTAAGTCAAGCGCACTTTGAGAAGTCCATTTACCCGTTCCTTTGTTTCCGGCACGGTCTAAGATGATATCAACCATTGGTTTACCTGTTTCTGGATCTTTTTTAGTCAAAGCATCCGCTGTGATTTCGATCAAGAAACTGTCTAGTTCTCCAGTATTCCATTCTTTGAAAACTTCAGCGATTTCATCATTAGGAAGGCCTGCAACTTCACTTAATAAGTGATATGCTTCAGCAATCAGTTGCATATCTCCATATTCAATTCCGTTATGCACCATTTTCACGTAGTGACCAGCTCCGTTTGGTCCAATGTAAGCTACACATGGTTCGTTATCTGCAGGTGCTTTAGCAGCAATTTTCTCAAGAATTGGAGCGATTAGATCATACGCTTCTTTTTGACCACCTGGCATAATTGCGGGGCCTTTCAATGCGCCTTCTTCTCCACCAGATACTCCAGTACCAATAAAGTTGATGCCTGATTCTGCAAGTTCTTCACTTCTACGGATTGTATCTTTGTAGAACGTGTTTCCGCCATCTACTAAAATATCTCCTATATCTAAAAAAGGTAATAGTTGTTGAATAACAGCATCTGTTCCTTTACCAGCTTGAACCATCAATAAAATCTGACGAGGTGTTTCAAGAGATTGAACAAATTCTTCTAGTTCATAAGTGGCAACTAAGTTCTTACCTGGATTTTCTGCTATGACTGCATCTGTTTTAGCATTTGTACGATTGTAGATTGAAACACTGTATCCTCTACTCTCAATATTCAGTGCTAGGTTTTTCCCCATAACGGCCATACCAACGACGCCGACTTGTTGTTTACTCAATTGCTTCATTCTCCTCTCAGGTTTGATAGTTAGACTGCACGTCTGCTTATCAATACCCACTCTAATCATTAGGTTTTGTATCTGGAAACTCCAGTGTACAAATTAATTATAATCTTTAGCTTAATAGTATCAAACTTTGAACACTTTTAAAACAATCTTCTATACTCTTGAAAAAAAAGCTTATATTGCGTACACTATTAACTGACAAGCAACCATCACTTAGAAAGTTGGTGTAGACTAGTGGTAAAAAAAGACAATAAAAAAAGTAAATCAGGTTTAATCTCTAAAATCATTATTTGGGCAATGGTTATCTTAATGGCTTTTCCGGCAATTGCTGCTATACTCGGCGTTATATTATAGACTAAAGTCATGGTTGTTCTCCATGACTTTTTTATGCTTTCTTTTTCTTTGAAGCGAGTAATAGCAATTCTTTTGCTGTATCCATCGTTAACTTTGTGATCTCACTACCTGCGAGCATTCTTGCTACTTCTGAAATCTTATCTTTATCCGCTAGTTGCTCTACATGCGTACTTGTTCTGTCTTCAAAGATGACTTTACTAATATACAAATGCTGATCTGCCATAGCAGCTACTTGAGGTAAATGTGTGATGCACAATACTTGAGAATGAAAAGCGACTGAATAAATTTTATCTGCAATCGCTTGTGCAACTCTCCCGCTGACACCTGTGTCTACCTCATCAAATATAATACTCGTTATGCCTTGTTCTTTTGAGAATACTGTCTTCATCGCTAACATCATTCGAGATAATTCTCCTCCAGATGCAACTTTGACTAGTGGTTTCAGCGGTTCTCCTGGGTTAGTCGATACATAAAACTCTATCTTATCCAAACCGTTATCATGTGCACTGTTCATGCTAAATGCTTCAATATCTTTCAAGAACTGAACTTCAAAAACCACTTTATCCATAAATAATTCTTTTAATTGTTCATGAATCGCTTTTTCCAGTTTCAAAGCTGTCTGACGTCTTAAGGTAGATAACGATTTCCCTTCTTCTAGAAGTTTACGCTCAAGTTCTACCACTCTTTTATTTAAATGATCCATTTGGCCTTCACGATTTTCGATTTTCTCCAGCTCATCAACTGCATTCTGAAGAAAGGTCTTGATCTCGCTTATCGAAGTTCCATACTTCCTTTTAAGTTGTTGGATCAGATTCAGTCTCTCTTCAATCTCATTTAATCGTTCTTCATCGTATTCAAGACTGTCCATCTCATTATAGATTTCACTTGAAGCTTCTTGAATCTGAAAGAACGCAGAGGATAATGTATCATAAATTTGTTTGAATTTTTCATCCATAGATTCTATTGAAGACATAATATCCATAGCTTGTCCCACTGAATCTAATCCACTTGAGTCTTCATCTCCTTGAAGCGCCTTGTAACTATTTGATAAAGCTTCGACAATAGATTGATGGTTCGAAAGCTTTTGTTCTTCTTCTTTCAAAGACTCTTCTTCATTATCTTCTAACTGAGCATCAGAAATTTCTTCAACCTGAAATTTTAAAATATCTAATCTTTGCGCAAACTCTCTTTCGTTGTATTGCCAATTATTTTGCTCTTTTTTGACTTTTTTATATTCTTTGAATAACATCTGATAACGATTTTTAGATGTTTCCAGCTTGGAATTGCCGTATTGATCCAGTAATTCGATATGACTTTCAGGATCCATTAATTCTTGGTGTTCATTTTGACCATGAATATCAATCATGGCATTACCAATTTCTCTTAAAACAGCAATGGTCACGATACTACCATTGATTCTACAAACATTACGACCTGTAGCATGAATCTCTCTTTGAATCATGACTACTTGATCATCAGAATCAATGGCATGTTTGTCGAGAAGTCTCATGACTTCTTTGTTTTCATTCAACAAGAATTGTCCTTCAAGTAGACATTTTTTTGTTCCATATCGAACAAATTCTGCCGACCCTCTACCTCCAGCAAGTAAACCGACAGCATCGATGATGATTGATTTCCCAGCACCCGTTTCCCCTGTCAGCACAGTCATTCCTTGATTGAAATCTAGTGATAATTCTTGTATAATCGCAAAATTTTGAATATGCAATGCTTGCAGCAAAGCAAACCCTCCCAATCTAATGATAAATAGACAATCCGAACAGACTAAACAAACGAAATCATTCTTCTTTGAAGCGTTTCGGCCTGGTTTTCTGATCGGCAAATAATTAATACAGAATTATCTCCTGATATACACGCAAAAACTTCTTCATAATTAGCCGTTTCAATTAGAGCGCCCAACGCAAAAGCATTACCCGGTAATGTTTTGATTTGAACAAATTCTTTTTGAGTATCAATAGATACAAAAGCATCTTTCATGAGTCTGGATAATTTTTTGGAAATGTTAAAGTTCATTTCAGGTGGTACACTATACTGATAACCTCCAGATTGTGAAGGTACTTTAATCAGTTGCATCTCTTTAATATCTCTAGAGATCGTTGCTTGTGTAACCTCTATGCCACGTTCCTTTAAAATACCAACAAAATTTTCCTGCTTTTGAATCGTTTCTTGTTGTACTAACTGTTTTAGAAGTTGGTGACGTTCTTTCTTTTTCATACTTTATGACACTCCCAGTCTTATCTCCGGCCACAATCTCAACATTTAAACAACTCTACTTAAACGTCCACGCATAATGAAGTTCTCATATAGAGTGGATAACGTTCTGTTAAATTTTATACAGTATATTTATACATTGTTTCTATTTTAGTATACCTCAGAACGCTTCCGGTTCAAAGTAAAATATCGGTAAAGTATGAATAAAATGAAAACGTTTAAACAATTAGGTGGAAATTCTATTGCTTTTACCAAGGTATTCATCAGCTGTCAAAACAGCGTTTATTTCTTCCTCAATAAGCTCATTATCAGATTTTTCATTTTTCAGGTATGCTAAAAATTCAATATTTCCTTTTCCACCCGTAATAGGAGAAACGGTCAATCCTTTTAATGTATATTCATTGTTGTATGCAAATTTCAAAATATTTATAAGCACTCTTCTATGAACTTCTATATCCGTAATAATCCCCTTTTCACCGACTTCTTCCTTCATCGCTTCAAACTGTGGTTTGATCAGTGCTACGACTTCACCATTTGGAGCTAAGATTGTCTTCAATACAGGTAAAATCAGTTCAAGAGAAATAAAAGAAACATCAATTGTAGCAAAGTCAGGTTGGCCGTTTGAAAAATCTTTTACTGTACAATGTCGGAAATTGGTTTGTTCCATAACGACAACATTCGGATCCGTTCTCAGTTTCCAAGCTAATTGATTGGTCCCAACGTCAAGAGCATAGACTAATCGAGCACCATTTTGTAAAGCTGCATCTGTAAAGCCACCTGTTGACGATCCAATGTCTAATACGGTTTTATCTGACAAGTCAATTTCATATAACGTGATGGCTTTTTCTAGTTTCAATCCACCGCGACTAACATATTTAAGCTTATTTCCTTTAATATATACTTCTGTATCCATAGACCATTTTTCACCAGCTGTTAAAATCTGCTTTTCGTCTCGTGTGTATACTTTCCCAGTCATGATAAACCTTTTGGCTTTTTCCAGATCTTCTGCCCAACCTTGACGAATTAACAATTCATCGGCACGTTGCTTCTTCAACTGAGAACCCCCTTTCAGTTTCTACTATAAAACACATTACTTCAAGATAGATTAACTCAATCTAACAACAAAGAATCGATAAACGTTACGAGCAACTCTTCATCAAATGAAGAGTGTGCTTCCTTTATCTGAGTCACACGTGCTTTCGCTGTGTTTAACTCTTTCTGAAGGCGTTTTTTGGCCTGTTCTAGCCCAAGTAAAGCTGGGTAAGTACTTTTGCCTAACTTACTATCTGCCCCAGTTGCTTTACCCAGTTCTTCTGCATCTCCAACAACATCCAGAATATCATCTCTGATTTGGTAAGCAATACCTATTTTTCTTGCGATTTCTTCTAATAAAGTAACCGTTTCTGGATCACAATTTGCAATAACGCCGCCTGCAAACATCGCATATCGAATCAATTCACCAGTTTTTCTAGCATGCACAGCTTCTAGTTCATTAAGGGATAATGCTGCATGTTCACCGTCTATATCAGCCTGTTGTCCACCAATCATACCTTCATATCCTGAACAGTACGCAAGCTCTTTGATCAATTTAATCTGATTTTTGGGCTCAATATTTCCAGAAGTGATTACTTCAAATGCATAAGTTAATAATGCATCTCCCGCTAGGATTGCAGTGGATTCTGAAAATTTAATATGGCTCGTGGGCTTGCCTCTGCGCATATCATCATTGTCCATAGCTGGTAAGTCATCGTGTATCAAAGAATACGTATGAATATATTCAAGCGCTGCCGCAGCTGGATAGCCATCTTTTAGCTCTTTACCAAATGCTGAAATGACCGCAAGCATCAGTAAGGGCCGTAATCTTTTCCCTCCTGCTTCTAGCGAATATTTCATAGCTTGTTCAATAACCGTACCACTTCGTTCGTTGATAAGCGTCAAACTGTACGATTCAAATGGTTCATATTCTTTATGATAGAATTCTTGAAACTTCATTTGGTCACTCCTAGTTTTCCTGACGATTTAAATCATTTTCAAATGCTGCTTCTTTTCCATTTTCATCAACGATTTTTGTCATGGTTTCTTCTGCTTCTTGAAGCGTTTTTTTACATAATCGACTTAATTTTATGCCTTCTTGAAACTGATCTAATGCTTCCTCAAGCGGAACATCTCCTTGCTCAAGTTTTGAAACGATTTCTTCAAGTTCTTTTAGTGCATCATCAAAGCTCATCTCTTTTTCCATCTTATTCCCTACCTTCTTTTATTGTTTATCTTTATCAGTATTTGAATCAATACTTGTAATTTCAGCTTTAAAGGAACCTTCTGACAGCTGAACAGCTACTTCATCGGAAACAGATAGACTCTCTGTAGATTTCACGACAGTATCTTCTTTTCTGACATAAGCAAATCCTCTACCCAGTATTTTCAGTGGCGAAAGATGTTCTAATGACTGAATATAAAAATTCAATTGTTTATCTGACTGTTCTAGCAGTTGTTTTTGAGCTCTTAAAAGCTGTTTTTCCAACTGCTGAACTTCTCGATTATACTGACGAATTGTATTAGAGGGATTTAGTGCAGTTAACCGTTGAGACAATAATTTGAGCTGCTGATCTTGTTTTGTAACTGTATCTTTAACTGTCTGGACAAGTTGTTGTTGAAGCAGGTCCAGATTTTGACTGTAGCCTTCATACAAGCGCTGTGGTTGCCTGAAAATGTAAGAACGCTCCACTCGAGCTAAACGGTCTTTCAAAAATTGTATACGATTCTGATAAGCTCTATATAAACGATGTTCCTGTTGCTCGATTTTGATCAGTTCATCGGACAACACCGGCACTGCTAGCTCTGCAGCTGCGGTAGGTGTTGCCGCTCTGACATCTGCTACTAAATCAGACAAAGTCGTATCCGTTTCGTGTCCAACAGAAGAAATCACGGGCGTTTGGGCTGAAGAAATCGCCCTAACAACGAGTTCTTCATTGAATGGCCATAAGTCTTCAAAAGACCCACCACCCCTAGCTACAATCAATACATCCAAATCTTGCCTAGCGTCTGCTCTTTGAATATTCCCAGCAATAGATTTAGCCGCTTTATCTCCTTGTACTAAGGTCGGAAACAAGAATAATTCAACTGAAGGAAACCTTCTTTTAACAGTTGTAATAATATCTCTGATAACCGCACCACTTTGACTGGTAATGACTCCTATTTTTTCTGGAAACTTTGGTAACGGCTTTTTCAAGGATTGATCAAAAAGACCTTCTGTAGTTAGTCTCTTTTTAGATTCTTCATAAGCTTGATATAATGCTCCAACGCCATCAGGTTCCATATGCTCGATATAAATCTGATAAGAACCTGTTTTTTCATAAATGGAGATTCGTCCAATAACGAGTACACTCATGCCTTCTTCTGGCTGGAATTTCAGCTTTTTGAAATCGCCATAAAACATGATCGCAGATATTTTTGACTGATCATCTTTTAAATTGAAATATTGATGTCCATTTCTACGATTTCGATTAAAGTTGGAGATTTCTCCAGTCAAAAATATACGATCCATATAAGGGTCATGTTCAAATTTTCTTTTGATATACTTCGTCAACTGGGAAACGGTTAAGTATTGTTCTTCCATCATTTCCCTCCTTTATATTTACACTTTTTCGCTTCATATAGAAAGAGAGCGAAAAAAATAGGAATGCTGAATTCAATGCACTCCTATTTCTTCCCTCTTCATATTTCCTCGTCAACCACATAAGTGATCAACGAGGAATCGATTTTAGAAGTTCTTATTTAGATTTTATAAACTACTCGGCTTGGGTATCGACAATACTTTGAAGTACGCCATTAACAAACTTACTAGCATTTTGATCATTGAAGTCTTTTGTCAATTCAATGGCTTCATTGATTACAATACTCTTATCAATTTCTTTTTGAAAAAGCAATTCATAAGTCGCTAGTCTTAAAATCAATAAATTGGTTCTTTCTAATCTGTTTAAAGTCCATTTTTTCAAATGTCTTGAAATCGTTTCGTCGATCACATTTTCGTTGTCTTTAACGCCTGCGACCACAACCGTCAAGTAATTCAATGCGTCTCTAACGATTTGACTTCCGCTTTTGTCTTCGGGAAGTACGATTTTCATCGCTTCTTCTGCCGAATAGTTTTCTTTCATATTCAGTTCACTTTCAAGTGAGAACTGAATCACTTCTTCATTTGTACAATCAATATCTGTGGATAGCTGGAAAAGAGACTGAAAGGCTTTTTCCCGAATCACACGCCTTACAGTTTTCACTCTGTCTCATCTTCTTCCGATTCCAATTCAAATAATTCTTGGAGATTTGTTTTTTCTGGTACGATCCCTACAATATGAATATTGATTTCTGTTAACTCAATTTCAGTCATATGATAGACTTGTTCTCTAATTCGCTGCTGGATATCCAGAGCAACTTTCGGTACATTTACGCCATACTTGAAGTAGCAATAGACTTCTACTTTAAGTCCTTCTTCGTCAGATACTAAATGAACACCTTTATTATGGCTAGTTCTACCAAACATGGATTTTACTTCTGATGTGAATTTGCCTTGCATCGCATAAACGCCATCAACTTCATTAGCAGCTATTCCAGAAATGACTTCCAGGACTTCAGGAGCAACCTCAATCTCACCAAATGGGTTGATGTGATGTTCTCCAACAAATGTTTCTTTTGCCACGATTATTCCTCCTTCATATTATTTATAGTTAAATGATGACTACGCACGTGATACGTAAGTACCTTCTGAAGTATTCACGATCAGTACATCATCTTTATTTACAAATAAAGGTACAGTTACAACAGCTCCTGTTTCAAGAGTTGCTGGTTTAGATCCTCCAGAAGTCGTATCTCCACGAATTCCTGGTTCTGTTTCCACAACTTTAAGTTCTACTTTAGTTGGTAAATCTACACCTAGAACTTCATGACCAAACATCATAATTTCTACAAGCATATTTTCTTTCATGAATTTCAATGCATCTTTAATCTGATCTTCTGGAATTTCAAGTTGTTCATATGTTTCCGTATCCATGAATACATGCGTTCCAGCGTTATCGTAAAGGTACTGCATCGTTTTATTTTCAATATGTGCACTTTCAAGCTTTTCACCTGCGCGGAAAGTTTTATCTTGAACTGCACCACTACGAAGATTTTTAAGTTTTGAACGAACGAAGGCTGCACCCTTACCAGGTTTTACATGTTGAAATTCAATTACTCTCCAAATATTACCGTCGTGTTGAATTGTCTGACCTGTTTTAAAATCGTTTGTTGATATCATTCTATTAAGTTCCTCCCGAAGTGTTTTCTATACAAACTGATTGATTGATAGAGTGTCACACTGTTATATACACTATTATTGTACCATGATTTGAGTCATAAGTCTTACTATCCATTGATTAGAAAGCGTTATTTCTCAATTGATGACTCATTTATTGAATGATGAAGAGCTCTTTTGAAGACTTCATCAAGTTTTTATTTCCATTTTCAGTAATCAATAAGTCATCTTCGATTCTAACACCGCCTAAACCTGGAATATAAATGCCCGGTTCGTTAGTAATGACATTTCCAACAACTAACGGCTGATCATTTTTGAAGTTGATTCCAGGTCCTTCATGCACTTCCAGACCGATCCCATGTCCTGTAGAATGTCCAAATGCTTCTCCATAACCTTTTTCTGTGATGTAGTCTCTTGCGATTTTATCCAGCTCAGAACCAGAAACACCCGCTTTAGCAGCAGCAGTTACTTTAAGATTTGCATCCAGTACAATTTGATGGATTGCTTTTAATTCTTCGCCTGGATCTCCTAGAGCAAATGTACGTGTCATATCTGAAACATAGCCCTTGTAATAACATCCAAAGTCAATTGTGATCATATCACCGAGTTCAATAACCTTTTCACTGGCTACACCATGAGGCATTGCGGAACGCACACCACTAGCAACAATCGTATCAAATGATACGCCCGATGCACCGCGTTCACGCATAAAGAAGTCTAATTCATTCGCTACTTTAATTTCAGTCATACCTGGTTTAATATACGTAAGAATATATTCAAAAGCTGCTTCAGTAATTGAAATCGCTTCTTGAATCAATTCTATTTCAGCATCATCTTTGATTTCTCTGATATCTTCGATCAATGACCCCACTGGTACAAGCGCACAATTAAATGACGCATTAATTGTTTGATAAGTAGCAAACGTAACGTGATTTTCTTCAAACCCTATTTTCTCGATTTTATGTTTGGAGATCAATTCAGATACTACATCAAAGATTGGTCCTGTATTTTGGATTACTTCAAATCCTTTTGCTTGTTCTGAAGCTTGTTCTGTATATCTGAAATCTGTTACAAAGAAAGCTTGCTCTTTTGTGATCACAGCTAGTCCAGTTGAACCAGTGAAATTAGAAGCATAGCGCAAGTTATAAGGACTTGTAATTAACACTGCATCCATTTGATTTTCTACCAATTTTTGTTGTATCGTTTCAATTCTTGACATCTAAACATCCTATCCTTAAAACTATATTTTTATTACTTAGAGATATTTCAATACACTAATCAATCTAATGTATTCACTTATTCTCAATAATCAATGAGGTCATTATACTTTAATAGTATAACAAATGAACGAAAAAAAAGAAACGCAACAAGTTTATATACTCAGCGTCTCTTTTCATTATCTTAGGTATGAATCTAGAAAAAATTTTTATGCAATTCAGGGAATTTCTACTATTTCATCGCTATCAGTTAAGTCCTGTTCTTTTATCATCTTCTTTTGAATAGATCGTTCTTTCACCAATTCGTGTCCATTATTTAATCGACCTTTCAATCTATACACTTGTTCATTTACTCTACTCCATTCTACGCTTCCTTCATTAAAAGTAATGATCCCATTTTGAGCGGATTTTCTTTCATTTTCTGAACGCGTCAACACCTTTTCAGCTATGTTGATCATACTCCGCACCTCATAGCTGTTTTGTACTTGATTCAACTGTTCAACCTGTGTTTTGACAAGAGAAGCAACACCTGTTAAAAACACTGCAGCAAGGGCCATGAATAGTACGGCAGATACTAGAATACTTCCATTCTCACTATGGGTTCTCGAGTGTAGTTTCTTGAATGTCACTTTCTTCCCTCTCCTCATCCAGCTTTTCTGGAATGGCAAATACAGCTGAGTAGGTTTCTTCGTTATTGAATTTTACAGTGATTATAACTTTGTTTTCTTTTGTTTTGAATTGTAGAGACTTTAAATCTGTAAGCAGCGGTTGATGCCCTTCTCCCCCTACTTGTCTTCGTAAGAGCGATAAATACTTTTGATATTTAATCGTCTCTTTATGACCTTGGTCATTCTCTTTTTCTACGGTCATACTATCTAAATTGACACTAACTTTGTAACTTCCTTCCAGTTCATATTCTGCTTGATTCAAGAATAGATGCCACTCTATCTGACGATCCGTATTGATTCTTTCCTGAAGGCTTTTTGACTGACTTGTAAAAAATGATAATAGGACTACACACAAGCTAACAATACTTAAAGATAAGAGAACCTCAATTAATGTAAAGCCTTCTTCATGGGAACCAATGGACTGATTTAATCTGTAGCTGTATTCTTTGATTATCTTCACCTTCTACCACGATTCCCTTTGATGTATTTGAAATGCTAAGCTGAGTGTTATAAGACATGATTTCTTTTGCATTTTTTTCATCAGTTGACCAAAATTTTGATTGGTCGTATACCGCTCGATGCATTTCTACATCTATTCTTTGCTTTTCCAGTTTATGAACTAAATTGACTGTTAAGGGTAAAGTGACTACCAGTACAATCGTGATGAGACTTAAACTGACTAAACTTTCAAGTAAGACGTATCCCTTCTCGGACGACACTTTATTGGCTCGTTGTCTTGACATCAAATCGGCCACTTCCTAAACTAAATTGAATCACAATCACTTGACTGTCTGTTTTGAACCTTATTGGATTAAGATTACCCTGATTACCAGAACCAGAGACAAATCTGTAAATTCTAGAGGCACTTACCAGCTCAATATGTTCGGGAATTTTCAATTTCTGATTAAGAGCATGATCTCTATCCGTCACGACTCTGAAAGCAATCTCTCTAGCGGCTGGACGGGTTTCGAATCTAGTAGTTTCTTCATTCAATATGGCATGATTTTGAAACAAAGTTATTGTGGATTCAAGCTCCTTCAAGAACTGTTTTGTTTCCAATTCTTCTTGAATAGACTGAAAAGGGATAACCGGTATCAGTAAAAATATCCAAATCAAACTTAAAACGACCAATGTTTCTACTAATGTAAAACCCTTCTGGTCCTGAGCTACTATCATATGACTGACTTATCCTCCAGCTTTCTTAATCAGGTTTCCATTACTATCTATGGAGAATTGTTTTTGAACTTCATCAAATTGTCTTTCGTTTAAATACTTTTGATCTTTCAACATTTCCAAACTGGTCGGCTTCTGTTTATTTTCTATTTCATACAAATCTATTTGTGTCTGAACGACAATTTCTAGGGCTGTATCACCCGTTGATTTAGCGGTACCTTGATGAGACCCAATATTGGGAATGATCAGTAGTAAGAGTACTGAAATAATGAAAAGGACCAGCGACATTTCTATCAATGTAAAACCTTCGTCTTTTAACATTGATTTTCTTAAGATTCTCGGAAATATAATTTTCATATTTACAATCCTTCCATAATTGAAAATGTAGGTAGTAACAATGCTGCGTATATCGCTATAATCATTAATGCTACAACAACAAATACAATTGGCTGTATTTTTTCCATAGTATTTTCTATTTTTTGATTTAACTCTTCTTCACACTCTGAGGCGTACAGCATCAGCTCACTTCCAAGTCTTCCAGTCAATTCACTGTGCCGGACAATCTCGCCAATTTCAAATTTTAAAAACCCAAAGCCGGCTAAAGCTTCTTGAAAAGATTCTCCTTTTCTCATTTCTTGTTCTAAGTGTCTCCCAACTTCTCTTGATAACGTTGAGGTTTCATCTTTTTGTAGCAAGTGAACAATTTCAATCAAACTACAGTTACTCTTCAACAACTGGCTCCACTCAAAAGCATAAAATTGAGTCCAATAAAGTTGGATATATGTACTGACCAACTTATTTTTACAATACATATTCAGCTTCTCTATAACGGTAAGATGTTTTATCATGAATTGAAATAGAAGGAAGCTTATAGATAAAAATCCTAAAAGTCCTACTATCCAGTATGGCGCTGTATAAACAGTCGATATGATTAGTTTGGTTCCAAACCCCACTGAAAGTTCATCGGGTGATACGATACTTTGTATATGAGGCATCAAAATAAATCTCATCGAAAAGAGCATGATTATTATGAATAGGATCAGCATGATTGGATACTGAACAATGGCTTGAATTCTTTTCCTTCGTTTAGCGGATACTATTAACTGTTCACCTGCCGTGCGGACTGTTTCAGAGTAACGTCCGTGAATTGTTGATAAGTAGATTTGAGTACATACCCGCTCACTGAATCCAATTTGGATCAACGCACTATGGAGATGATGCCCACTGTATACACTTTTTTCAATTGAAGTTAGCCAGTTTTTTTGTTTGTCATCTGCAATCGTAAAAAGAAAGCTTACTGCTTCTTTCAACGAGAATCCTTCACACAATAAAGTACCAATGCGCTTTAAAAATACACCTTGTCTCCTCGTTTCTTTTACACTAAGGAATAAGGTACTGTTCATAGGTTTTTTCTGAAATGTATCCACACAATCTCACCTTTTTTAGTAAATGGTTAAAGTCTCTGTTTGCTAAATCTGTCTGTTCTTGAACAACCTCTTTATGAGCTGAGAGTAGTTGTTGAAGTATACTACCGGACAACACTTCAAAAAGAGCTGCTCTTTTTTGAATATTCAATATACTTTTGCATTGAGGATGACAAGCTTGCTCACAAAATGGACAAGATAGCGGTACTAATTTTTGAAAAACTATGCCTATAATTGTTTGGCCAAGTAATTCTTTTGAAATACCTAATTCCATCATTCTAGGAATCACACCTCTAGAATTTTTTGCATGAACAGATGCAATAATCAAATGACCAGTCAGTGCACCTCGAATGACCATTTTAGCGGTCTCTTCATCCCGAATCTCACCTACGATCAAAATATCCGGATGATGCCTAAGACTAGATTTCAATAAATGTTCGTAAGTGATGCCTGCTTTTTCATTTACTTCAGTTTGAAGAAATTGTTCTTCATGTATTTCTACAGGATCTTCTACCGTGACTACTTGCTGTTTTTCTTCACGGATTCTATTTTTAACGAGTTGGTAGATTGTGGTCGTCTTACCTGAATCAACAGGTCCAGAAAAAAGTATTAATCCACTTTTGAACGCAATCAACTTATTTAGTAAATCTAATTCGTATTCAAAAAACGAACCTGTTTTCAAGTCCTCTTGGCTTTTCTGCTTTAAAAGACGAATAACAAGTGATTCTCTTGAGTGATAATTTGTAATTGTTGAGAATCTAAGATCGATCATTTTACTTTCTAATTCAAAGTTTAACGATCCACTTTGTGGTTTTCGATGTTCACCTACGTCCATGTTGGCAACAAATTTAAAATATGAAATCAATCGAGCACCTTCATCCATATCTAGATAAAATTGTCTTTCCATTCTCCCGTGTAATCTGTAATAGGCCGCATAATGATTTTCTTCAGGTAATATATGGATATCACTCGTTTCAAAAGAATGTGCCAAAGTAATCAGATGCTTTGCAAAAGATTCTATTTCCATCAGTTCCCCCTTTCTTCTATGTCCGGTTAGAATATTTTATAAATGAATGTTTCATCTATATATACTGTTTAGTTCCTTTAGAAATCATTTTTAAAATAAAAAAAAGAGAAAATGACGTTTAGTCATTCTCTCTTCAAAAATGTTCAGTTTTTACATTTCAGCATTGTGATAAACTTCGCTGACGTCATCATCATCTTCTAATGCTTCAATCATATTTTCAAACGTTGTTAATTTGTCTTCTGGTACGGGTACAGTGGTTTGAGGTACCATTGTGATCTCTGCTTGATCTAGTACGTAGCCAGCTGCTTCAAGCGCATCTCTTACATCTGAAAAGTCTTGCGCGTCTGTGTAAACTTCAAATACATCTTCTGACGTCTCAAGCTCTTCTCCGCCTGCTTCAAGTACGCTCATCAGCATGGTATCTTCATCTACATCTAATCCTTCACGAGCGATTGCAATGTATCCTTTGCGGTCAAACATGTAGCTTACTGAACCTTTTTCTCCAAGTGAGCCACCGTTTTTGTTGAACGCTACACGTACATTCGTACTTGTGCGATTCAGATTATCTGTCAGTCCACTAACCAAAACAGCGATTCCGTTTGGACCGTAGCCTTCATATAAGACTTCATCATAGTTATCACCTTGTCCGGCATCAGAAGCACGTTTGATAGCACGTTCGACATTATCATTGGGCATGTTGTTTGCTTTAGCTTTATCTACAGCTAGTCTTAAAGCTGCATTGATTTCTGGATCTGTTCCGCCATCTTTCGCTGCTTTATAAATTTCTTTTGATAATTTTTGAAAAATCTTTCCACGCTTAGCATCTTGAGCACCTTTACGATGCTGAATATTTTTCCATTTAGAATGTCCTGCCATCTTATATTCCTACTTTCTTGTCTACTTTATGAATCGAAATTCGAACCTCTCTTATTATAGCAAAATTTTCTCATTGTTCAAATTCAATCTGAACGCTTACATTAACTATTTTAAAACACTTTATCTACTGAACTTCAGCTTTTTCCTTCTTGATTTCTTACTTGACCACTTAGATATTGTTAACCATGTTAGTAAAATGCCTGTTAATGCCCCCATTGAATCGATAAACACATCTTCCAGTAAAGCCGTTCGGTCTGGATTAAATGCTTGTCTGAGTTCATCAAAACTCGCGTAACCAGCTGCAAGCAGTAAAGCTAACATTGCTGCCAAAATATAACTACTTGTTTTATTTTTCAATCCCATAAACCAACTCAATCCGAGCAAAAGAAAAATACTAAAATGCGCGCCTTTTCTGATAAAAAATTCAACAAAACCTAAATAGCCAGAAGCTTGTACACTAACTTCACTTCCGGCGTATGAAAATCGAATGCCACTCAATAAATTTTTCATAGGTTCTCCTGCTAATAACCTATTCAATAAAGGCTGTACGTTCTGTTCTTGGTACGTCATGCTAGAGCTGACAAAAAGAATTATCATAATGATAAAAGCTACTCCAATAAAAATCGTTCCTTTAGTATCATGCTGTTTTTTCATTTTTTTGACCTGCTTTCATTCGAATATACATATTCTAGCTTATGTGTATGGATATGGAAAGAAAAAACTTGTAGAATAAAAGAGTATACAATTTATATGAAAGGGAGTTATATTTTATGAGTTATCCGATTAACTGGAACATGGAATCTGTTTTCGAAGGGGAAAGTCAGTCTCAAGCTTTAAGAGATAAAATCGAGTCTATGAAAAAAGAACTCAGATCTTATCATGAAATGATTGAAAATTGGGATGCTGATAGTGATCATCCTGATTATAAAGAACTCACTTCTATTTTAAGCTTCAGTGAGAAACTAGGAAATGGTCTCTCTGAATCTATGACCTACTCTAGGGGGTTACTGTCTGCCAATGTTAAAGATAAACTTGCCTCTAAGTTAACAACAGAGCTGAGTACCCTTTACAGCGAAATGAGCAATAGCTCTACGATGTTGACCAAGAAATTTGTAAGTATGAGCGATTCAGCTTGGTCTTCTCTTTTAGAAATAGAACCTTTTAAGTCAAGCGCGTTCCCGCTCAATGAACAAAGAGACCAAGGTAAATCTTTACTAGCTCAAGATGTCGAAACAGCTATTAGTACTTTGGCTAACGATGGATTTAAAGGCTGGGGAGACCTTTACAACACCCTTGTTGCAAGTATAGAAGTAGAATTAGAAGATGCTTCAGGTACGGTACAAAAGTACTCTGCTGGACAAGCAGCCAATATTATGGGTTCTGCAAAAGATCCAGACACTCGATTAAATATGTTAAAAAAATGGGAAGAAGCCTGGAGTGATAAAGCACCTTTATTTGCAGATACACTGAATCACCTGGCTGGATTTCGACTTGAAAATTATAAATTACATGGAACAGAAGACTTTATGGAGCGTCCTCTTGAATATAACCGTCTAAAAAAAGAAACTTTAGACACGATGTGGGACACAATTACTAAAAACAAACCAAAAGTTGTTCGTTATTTGAAACGTAAAGCGCAATTAATGAATATTGATCAACTATCTTGGGTAGACGTAACTGCTCCAGTTTCTGTAGGAGATTTCGAACCTCGTCACTACTCCTTTGATGAAGCAGCGACTTTTATTATGGAGAATTTCTCTTCATTTAGCGAAAAAATGCAGTCATTAGCAAAAACCGCTTTTGAAGATGCTTGGATTGAAGCTGAAGACAGAGATGCTAAACGTCCTGGTGGATACTGTGCAAATCTTCCTGAATCAGAAGAGTCTCGCATCTTTATGACCTTTTCAGGCTCTGCTGGAAATGTTTCAACACTTGCTCATGAACTAGGACACGCATTCCATAGTTATGTCATGAGAGACTTGCCTTCTATGAACCGTCGCTATGCAATGAATGTAGCGGAAACAGCTTCTACATTTGCAGAATTGGTCATCTCTGATGCTACTGTCCGAGAAGCTAAATCAGAAGCTGAAAAAATTAATTTACTAGACAGTAAAAATGCTCGTGCAGCAACTATGTTCATGAATATCCACTCAAGATATATCTTTGAATCAGCTTTTTACGAAGAACGAAAAACGGGTATTGTAACAGATGACCGCTTATCGGAGTTGATGGTCGATGCTCAAAAAGAAGCTTATCAAGACTCTTTATCAACATATCACCCAACGTTCTGGGCAAGTAAATTACACTTCTATAATACAGGCGTACCATTTTATAATTTCCCGTATACGTTTGGTTTTCTATTTAGTTTAGGTATTTATGCACGTTCTCTTGAAGAAGGAACGGACTTTGAAGATCGCTATATTGCATTGCTCAGAGATACTGCAAGCATGACCACTGAAGAGCTCGCTCAAAAACATTTGAATGTTGACCTCACTCAACCAGAATTCTGGCAATCAGCTATTGATATGGTCCATTCAGATATTGATGAATACCTTGAAATTACAGAAAAATACATTTAAATATACTGAGAGGAATGACTTAAATGAAATATAGTATGAAATGGGACCTAGAATCAATTTATCCAAGTATTGACTCTAGCGAATTGGAAATGGACTTTTCTAAATGGTCAGAAAAAATCGCTAATTTGAGCGAGAAAATCAATCACTGGAATCCAGAACAAGATAAAACAAGCTATGAAACAATGAAATCCATACTGGAAGACCAAAATGCTATGATACCTGAAATCAGCGAAGCTGCCTCCTTTATAAATGGGACTTTATCAGCTGATGTGAAAAACTCAAAAGCTAAAAGCTTGATCGGCCGTTTATCTGTATTGTTTAGTGAGCTCTCCTCAGCAACAGTGCCTTTCTACAAAAAACTAACAGTCATCAGCGACGAAGACTGGTCAAAACTTCTGGCACTAGATTACTTTAAACCTTTTACATTTAATTTAAGTGAGTCTCGTGAACAAGCCAAACAATTATTAAGTGAAAAGGAAGAAAGTCTGTTATCCAAGCTTTCTGTAGATGGTATAAAAGGCTGGGAACAACACTACGACAGTATTGTAGCCAAAATTCAAATACCGGTAACCGATGAAGATGGTGAAACCATCTACTTATCAGCCGGCCAAGCGGAAAACCGTATGTATAACGATCCTGATCCAGCTGTTAGAGCAGACTTATTCGAGAAATGGGAGAAAGCATGGAGTAATCAATCAGAGCTATTCGCTGATACATTGAATCACTTGGCTGGATTTAGATTGACCGACTATAGTGCACATGGCATCAGTGATTTCTTGGAAAGACCATTAGAAGCGAGTCGTATGAAGCATGAAACATTGGATGCAATGTGGCAAGCTATTTCAGACAATAAAAGACCTTTCACTGACTATCTGGCTAGAAAAGCTTCCCTCCTTGGTAAAGAAACATTAGACTGGGTTGATATCGAGGCCCCTGTCTCTGTTGGTAACAACAAACCGTTATCTTACACTTACGATGAAGGTGCGGAATTTATTATTGATAACTTTAAAAAGTTTAGTCATAAAATGGCTGAATTTTCAAAGAATGCCTTTGAAAACAGATGGATCGAAGCAGAGGATCGTCCCGGAAAAGCACCCGGCGGCTACTGTACGAGTTTACCTGTTTCAAAAGAGTCACGGATATTTATGACCTATTCAGACTCACCTGGTGAAGTCGCTACCCTTGCTCATGAACTAGGTCATGCCTTCCACAGCCATGTAATGTTCGACTTACCGTATATGAAGCAAGGCTATGCTATGAACGTTGCTGAAACAGCATCAACCTTTGCAGAATTGATTATTTCGGACGCGACAGTCAAGTCAGCTGAGAATGATGAAGTCAAAATTGCTTTACTGGATAACAAAATCCAGAATGCTTTAGCGATGTTCTTGAATATCCATGCTCGTTTTATCTTTGAGTCAAATTTCTACAAAGAACGTCAAGATGGACTTGTATCCGCAGAACGTTTGAATGAATTAATGGAAGCAGCTCAAAAAGAAGCTTATGATGACAGTTTATCTACCTATCACCCTAGTTTCTGGGCAAGTAAACTTCACTTTTATATTAGTGGAATATCTTTCTATAATTTCCCTTATACATTTGGTTATTTGTTTAGCCTAGGTATCTATGCGAAAGCTTTAGAAACGGGTACAGATTTTGAAGATCAATATATCGCTTTGTTACGAGACACTGGATCTATGTCCACAGAAGACTTAGCAGAAAAACACTTAAACGTAGATTTGACTTCAACAGACTTTTGGGTAAAAGGAATCAATATTTTGAAAGACGATATCGATACTTTTATGAAACTTACGAACAGCTATGTAAAGTAACTAAATAATATAAAACTAAAAAAGCAGTGATCAGAAATTCTGATCACTGCTTTTAATTTTACTATTTTGAATTAATATCTACCGTAACCAATTAATTTAGGTCCCCAGTAACTAGAGTTTACGCTTGTATAAGCAACACCAGAACTAGTTTGAGCGCCAACAAATTGTCCGCCTCCAGCATAGATACCTACGTGAGTAACTCTACCACCAGTACCAAAGAATACTAAGTCTCCGGCTTGAGGGTTTTTTACTTTTTGAGAATTAGCGTATTGCGCACCTGAATTACCAGGAATAGATTTTCCAGCTTGACGGAATACCCAGCTAGTAAATCCTGAACAGTCAAAGGTGTTTGGTCCTTTAGATCCCCAGTCATACTTAGCGCCTAGCTTAGTATCTGCAATAGATTTAAGTGAACTCCAAGACGTACCACTTGCTTTAGGTTCTGGAGCTGTTTCTTTTTTAGGTGCTTCTTGTTTTTTAGGTTCTTCTTTTTTAGCGGGAGCAGGAGCTGCTGCCGGTTGGTTATTTGTATTACTACTAGATTCGTTACTTGAACTAGAAGTGTTACTTGAACTATTATTATTGCTTGAATTAGAGTTACTTGAACTGTTGTTGCTAGAGTTGTTGCTACTTGAAGTAGAAACAGCTGGTTCACTTGAGCTTACACTTGGCGCTGGCGTATTGTTTTGTGCCGGTGCACTAGGAGCTGGTGAAGATGCTGGTTCATTTGAAGCTACTTCTGTATTCTCAATAGATTCATTTGAAGATGAAGTCGATACTTCTTGAGCTGCTGCTGTTTCTTCTTCTTGGGCTTGTTGCGCTGCCGCTGCTTCAGCTACTGCAAGTGCTGCAGCCTCTTCTTCTTCACGTTGACGTTGTTCCGCTGCTTCTTGAGCTGCTTTTGCTGCTTCATCTCTTGCAGTAACTAATTGAACAACTTGCTCTTCTGCTGCTGCTTTTTGAGCTAAGAATTCTGTACGATCTGATTCTGCTGTTGCTTTTTCTGATGCTAATTGAGCAACTAGAACTTCTTGCTCTAATTGTTGTTGCTCTAAATCTGCAGAAACTTGCTCAAGTTCTTCAGCTAAAGCATTTTGTTGAACGATTGTTTGTTCAGTTTTATCTTGCTTCGTTACAACCGCTTCTTTATCTCTAACTTGTGCTTCTACAAGTCTTTTATTTGATTGTACAAGATTTGATACAACGTCAATACGTCCAATTACGTCAGAGATAGATTCAGAGTCTAAAACAAATTCTATGTAATTTGCTGTTTGACCATCTACTTGAATTTTACGTGCTTGTTCTTCTAACTGACCGTTTCTCTTTTCAATCAATGTTTCAAGCGTTGCGATTTCTTCTTGTAAAGTATCATATTCAACTTGTGCTTGCTCAAGACGTGTTACGGCTTCTTTGATAAACGTTTGATTAGTAGAGATATCATTATCAATTTTTGTTAATTCAGCTTGAGTTTTTTCAGATTGTGCTTTCAAAACATCAATTGTCTGATTTAATGAATCAACTTGTTGTCCATTTTCTTCTACTTGAGTCTGCGCTTCGTCGATTTGACCATCAAATTCACTTGCTGATACGATTGGAGCTGAGATCATAGAGCTTAATAATAAAGTAGTCGTTGCTGAGAATAATACTAATTTGCTTTTCACTATTTGCTTCCCTCCAAGAAAGTACTGTTTCGATTTTTTGAATTTAGGTTTAAGTTAATTTAAAATTTATTTTGTTTCGAGATTCAATTTATCCGTTCCTCTTTTATGAGGACTAAAGAGAGTATAGCATTCTTTTAAGATAATTAGATTTCAATCATATTACACTTAAATTTCTTTTTGACTATCTCTAATTACTCTATTGACTGTTTCTTGCAATTTGATTCCCCATCATGTATAATTTTAATGTTTAAGAATGTTAGTCAGACTGGCTATAAATGTTCATCAAGGAGGAACAAATATGAGTAATTACCGTGTATTACTTTATTACAAATATGTAGATATAGAAAATCCAGAACAATTTAGAGATCAACATCTCGAATTATGTAAAAGCCTAAACCTGAAAGGACGTATTCTGGTTTCAGAAGAAGGTATCAATGGAACAGTTTCTGGAACTATCCAGGAAACAGAACAGTATATGGAAGCTATGCGTTCAGATAGTCGCTTTGAGGATACAATGTTTAAGATCGATGAAGCAGATGGGCACAGTTTCAAAAAGATGCATGTCCGCTATCGACCTGAAATCGTTTCTCTTGATCTTGGGGAAGATGATTTGAACCCTAACGAACTTACTGGAGCATACTTAGAGCCTCAAGAGTTTCGTGCTGCACTAGAAGACGAAAATACCATCGTATTAGATGCTCGTAACGACTATGAATTCGATCTAGGTCATTTTAGAGGTGCTATTCGTCCAGATATCAAGAGTTTCAGAGAATTGCCTGAATGGATCAAAGAGAATAAAGAAAAGTTTATGGATAAAAAAGTTGTCACCTACTGTACTGGTGGTGTTCGCTGTGAGAAATTTAGTGGCTGGTTACTCAAAGAAGGCTTTAAGGATGTAGCCCAACTTCATGGTGGTATTCATAACTACGGTACAAACCCTGAAACTCAAGGTGAGCTTTGGGATGGTAAAATGTACGTATTTGATGAAAGAATCAGTGTAGAAATTAACCGTAAAGAAAAAACGGTGATTGCTAGAGACTGGTTTGACAACACACCTTGCGAACGTTACATCAACTGTGGCAATCCATTCTGTAACCGTCAAATCATTTCTTCTGAAGACAATGAAGACAAATACCTTAGAGGATGCACGCATGACTGTCGTATCTCACCTGAGAACCGTTATGTAAAAGAGCATAATCTAAGCCGAGAAGAAGTTGCAGAAAAACTTACTGCAATTGGAGAAAAGTTACCCGAAACTGTCTAAAAGTTATTCGAACAATCCTTTATCAACAGACTGCCTGATTATTTTCAGTATGCCTATTGTTAAAGGATTGTTTTTATAAACAATATCGAACGCACATTCCCTTTTTAGAAATTTCATCATTAGAGTCTATGCCTCGATATATCGTACTAGTTTCACTTTTTTCCCCTATTTGCTATAATGTAGCAAGCCATACATTGTTTATTATTATATACAAAGGAGTCCGAAATGAAGCGATCTGAACATAAAAATAAAGAAAAAACAGAAGAGACTTCTTCAAAGCAAGGATTTTTTTATTACTTTGATATCTCTTATCGAGTTATCAAGACCCTTGTCGTACTATTTTTTGTCACTCTATTGATTGGAGGTTCTCTCGGAACCGGTGCAGCTATTGGATATTTTGCTTCACTTGTAGATGACAGCGAAATTCCTGAATATAGTGAAATGGAGTCTCAAATCGATGACTTCGTTATAAAATCCACCATGTATTATGCGGGTGGTGAGGTGATCAGTGATGTTCGAAGCGATTTAATTCGTACGTCAATTGATTTGGATCAAATGTCTACTTATGTAAAAGATGCCATCATTGCAACTGAAGATGAATACTTCTATGAGCATAATGGAATTGTTCCCAAAGCCGTTGCCAGAGCACTCGTACAAGATTTAACAAATAGTGCTTCAAGTTCGGGTGGTTCTACCCTTACTCAGCAGCTTATTAAACAACAACTTGTAGGAAGCGAAGTTTCTCACTCCAGAAAAGCCAATGAGATTTTGCTCGCCATGAGACTTGAGAATGCTTTGTCAAAAGATGATATCTTGCAAGCTTACTTGAATATTTCTCCATTTGGTCGTAATAACAAAGGTCAAAATATTGCAGGTGTTCAAGAAGCCGCTCGAGGTATTTTTGGTATTCCAGCCTCTGATCTGACCCTTCCGCAAGCTGCATTTATTGCTGGGTTACCACAAAGTCCAATTAGCTATAGTCCGTACACTCAAACAGGAGATCTCAAAGAGGACCAAACTTACGGACTAAGACGATTAAATGAAGTGCTGTTCCGTATGTTCCGCGAGGGCTATATCAATGAAGATGAATATAACGAAGCAATCAACTATGATGTTACACAAGACTTTATCCAAAAAGAAGCTAACGATGGTGATGAAATCTCTTATGTTTATGATCTAGCCATTAAAGAATCTACTAAGATTCTCGCTCAAGAATTTATTAAGCAAGATGAAGTCAGCGCTGAAACATTAGCAGCTGATGAAAATTTAAGAGACGAGTATAATGACCGTGCTGAGTCTGCATTGAGAAATGGTGGTTATAAGGTTTATACAACCATTGACCGTGACGTTCATCAAGCAGTGGAACAAGTTGTAGCTGAGCAAGTTGATACATTAGGATCTGAAAGAACTTATACCTACGTGGATGCTGACGATGTTACGCAAACTGCGACTATGCCAATACAAGTTAGTGGATCGTTGATTGATAACGCTACTGGAAAAGTTCTTTCCTTTATAGGCGGGCGTGATTACGATTCATCAGTATATAATCGAGCATTTGAAGCAGATCGAAGTCCTGGTTCCATCATTAAACCGCTCGCTACTTTTGGACCTGCATTAGACGTTGGGTTGATAACGCCCGCTACAATTATTCCAGATACTCCTGTTACCTTCCCTATTCCAGGAAGCGAGGATTACGAACCAACCAATGCTGGTCCTATAACCAATCGCTGGATGACTGCTAGAGAAGCTTTAACGATTTCTCAAAATATTCCTACACTTAAGATTTACAATGAATTAAGAGAACAGGTTAACCCAGTTGAATATATGAATAGAATGGGTATCGATGAAATTCCCGCTGATGCTTATAGTCAGAACCTTTCTACTGCTATTGGTGGTGTAAGTAATGGACCGGCACCAGTAGATTTGATTAGTGCTTTTTCAAGTATTGCCAATAACGGAACCCACGTAGACCCTTATGTAATTGAAAAGATTGAAGATAGTTCTGGCGAAGCTATATTCCAGCATCAAACTGAAGAAACACAAGTATGGAGTCCTCAAACCAATTATCTTTTATTAGACATTTTAAGAGATGTTCATACTGATGGAACAGCTAGAGGAACAATTAGTCAACTGAATTTTGATTCCGACTGGATTTCTAAAACGGGTACATCGGGTACGTCTGATAAAGTCGATGATATCTGGTATATCGGTAGTACACCTAGAATCACATTTGGAACATGGATTGGTTATGATAATAAAGTCGTTGGTTTAATTGACGAGTTTGGACAATCCGCAAGTTTAAGAAATCGAAACTTCTGGGCTAAAGTCGTTAATCGCGTTTATGAGACAAAACCAGAACTATTAGGCGCTGGTGAACAGTATGCTCAACCAGAAAACATTGTTCAACAATCTGTTCTTAGCCAAACAGGTATGTTACCTGGTACAGTTGACCTTCCTGGTGGCGGCACACGTTCTATATCTGGTGAAACCTTCACTGAGTATTTTAACACTGCCCACCTGCCTCAAACGACCACTTATGATTTTGCAATTGGTGCTACTGATGAAGAATTAAGTGAGTTCTGGGGATCTGCAGGATCAGATAACACAGAAGATGACACAAATAGCTCGGATGAAGATGAGGACCCTTCCCCTGCTCCGAATACGAATGAAACAAACGAATCTGTACCTTCAGAAGAATCGGAACCGGATCCAGAACCTCAAGAGCAAGAAAGTCAAGAACCACCGGAAACAGCTGAACCGGAACAAGAGGTAGAACCAGAAACAGAACCTGAACCAAATCCTGAAGAAAACACAGAAACCGAAGAGCCTAATGAAAATAATGAAGAAACGACGGTTCCCGAAGAGCCTGAAGAAGAACCAGACAATTCAGATGAAGAAAACGGCGGAACGGCCCCGCCTCAAGAGCCAGATGATGGTGAGGAAGAACCACCAGAAACTCCTCCATCAGAAGAAGAGTCACCTGACTCAGAAGCTCCAACTGACGAACCAGAAACAGAGTAAAAAAAAGACTTGAGGAAAAATCCTCAAGTCTTTTTTATGTGTTAATCTTCTTTAGTTGTTCCTTTATCTGCGATGTGGAAAGGAAGTGTAATGGTCTTTTCATCCACTTCTTCTTTGTTCATCAATTTAGTTAATAGGCGCATAGATACTGCCCCAATATCATATAGAGGCTGAACAATCGTACTTAATTTAGGGCGTGTCATGTCTGTTAATTTAGAATTATTCGAAGTAATCAATTCAAAATCTTCTGGAACATTTACGTTTCTATCAAGAGCTGCATTCAAAACCCCAACTGCTAATTCATCATCTGCCACTACAGCAGCTGTAGCACCTGCTTTTGAAATTTGTTCGTAAACCGCATCTCCAACTTTATAGGTGTATTCAGATTGGACAACCAACTCTTCATCATACTCGATGCCTGCTTCTTTCAAGGCTTCTTTATATCCTTCGAGACGGTATTGACCATTAATCGGTTCATCATGGCTTTCAGATATGAAAGATACTTTTTTATGTCCTCTTTCAATCAAAGTTGAAACGCTCTCTTTAGTCGCTGATTTGTAATCAATATTCACGCTACCAACTTGGCCGTCTGGATCAACTGTTCCGGCTAAAACAACTGGTGTACGAGAACGAGAAAATTCTGCTCGTAATTCTTCAGTAATTTTATTTCCCATGAAAATAACACCATCAACTTGTTTAGCAAGAAGTGTATTCAGTACTTGAACTTCTTTTTGTTCGTTCTCATCTGAATTCGCTAGGATAATATTGTATTTATACATTGTCGCGATATCATCAATTCCTCTAGCTAAGGAAGAAAAGTAAAGATTTGTAACGTCTGGAATAATAACGCCCACCGTTGTTGTTTTCTTACTAGCTAATCCTCTGGCCACTGCATTGGGTCTGTAGTCTAAGCGGTCAATAACATCCAACACTTTTTTTCTAGTTGTAGGTTTTACATTAGGATTACCATTAACTACTCGAGATACTGTTGCCATAGATACTCCAGCTTCTCTAGCTACGTCATAAATTGTAATTGTTTGTTTATCCATCGTTTTCTCCTTTTAGTTTCTTAGTTTTTATAAGATTTTTTAAGTCGTTTACACATCATGCGCAAAGTATACCATTCTATCTATTTATAACTTTAGCAAAGCATGAAAGAGATTTCAAGAACAAATATACTATTTTCATGAAATTTTCTCAACTTTTTTCAGAAAAGGCTTACTTTATTTATTATGTCCTCTCATTATAATCATGTTACAATGGAAATATCAACTAATATGTAGGAGACGATGTATTTTATGAATCAGCCGATGCAAAAATTGAAAACTAAAATGACTGAACTAGAACTCGACTTGATCTATATAGATGAACCTAATCTTGTAGGGTACTTTACTGGATTTGAAAGCGATCCTCATGAACGCGTGCTTGCATTATTTTTAGTGAATGACAAAGATTTTCTTTTCACTCCTAATTTAGAAGCTAAAGACGCTGAAACTCTTTCTTCTATCGAAACCATTGTTAGCTATAAAGATGAAGAAAATCCTTGGTCAGTGATTGAATCTCACTTGTCTTCGTATGATCAGCCAATTAAAAAAATGGGGATCATTGAAAACAGTTTAACGGTGGAACGCTACAATTACTTAATGCATAGTACAAATGCTGCTGAAACGATGGATATTTCTTCTGCTATTCAAGGTATACAACTGATTAAAACTACAGATGAAATCAATAAAATGAAATATGCTGGAAAAATGGCAGACAAGGCATTAGAAATTGGTATGAATGCCTTGAAGGTTGGAATTAGCGAGCAGGAAGTCGTAGCGGAAATTGAATACGAAATGAAAAAGCGTGGCATTTCTGAGATGAGCTTTCAAACGATGGTTTTATTCGGCGATCATGCAGGTAGTCCTCATGGTAATCCTGGTGAAAGAACCTTGAAAGAGCATGAATTCGTGTTGTTTGATTTGGGCGTCGTTGCCGAAGGATATACAAGTGATGTAACACGTACGGTAGCATTCAAGTCCGTTTCTCAAGAACAAAAAGATATTTATGAAGTTGTTTTATCTGCTCAAAAAGCCGCTCAAGCTGCTGTCAAACCTGGCATTACTACTGGAGAATTAGATGAAATAGCACGTTCTATTATTGAAGAAGCGGGTTATGGTGATTTCTTCACGCATCGTTTAGGACACGGTTTAGGTAAAACCGTTCATGAATACCCTAGTTTATCTAAAGGATCTACAATGGTTGTTGAAGAAGGCATGTGCTTTTCTCTAGAACCCGGTATTTATATTGAAAATCAGATTGGTGTTCGTATTGAAGACTGCATCTATGTAACAGCTGACGGTTGCATCCCTTTTACTCGTACGAATAAAAATCTAATCACAATATAGTCAAAAAACGAAATCGAGACTTGAATCTTCAATACAAAGCACGCTCCTACTTTGTCAGGTAACATACTTGATAAAGTAGGAGTGTGCTTCTTTTTATATTATTTTACATTCGATAGTGTATCTTTAACCGTATCTTCTGTATTTTTTTTGAGAACTGAAATCTTTCCATCAGTTTCCAGTATAACTGCAGATACGGATTCCATTGAATCTACACCTTGTGAACGTACGGCTTGTAATATTTCAGATTTAGAAATTCTTTCTTTTTTCATTTGTCTGTTATCGTATTGATCATCATAATAAATTAGTGTTGGTTTTGATTTCAATAAGTTATTGACTGTTTCGGAGCGAACAGATAGCCAAGTTGAAATGAACTGCAGGCCAACTAGTAAAAAGAACGTAGTGACTCCTTGCCAAAGATTCGTTTGGTTGTTGATTAGAAGACTTGAAACAGTAGACCCTAATGCAACAGTAACAACAAAGTCAAAAGCATTCATTTTCGACAATGTGCGCTTACCTGATATCCGTAAAACAATTATCATTAAAACATAGAAACAAATTCCGACTAGTAGTAATCTAGTAAATTCTTCTAGTGTCATATTTTTCACCCCTTCTTATTTAACGTTTCATATACAGAAAAAAGAGACGCACATAGTATTGCGTGCATCTCTTTTAATACTAAGTTTTTATTGATTAGATCCCTACGTTAGTATTTGTTGTCTCTTTATCGTCGTTACCATTTTCTTTTGTTTGTTCAGTACTTGTATTTGCAGATTTCTGTCCTTTGCTTTCGCTATCAGACATTTTCTTTTCATCATAGTCAAATGACATCGTACGTGACTCTGCACCTTCAACATTTGAATTGTACTTATCAGATTCTTCAGATTCTTCTTTACCACCTTTGATGGTGTCTTTAGCATTTTCTGCCATAGAAGAAGCTTCATTTTTTATATCGTCTAAAGTACTTTTGTTTTGATCTTTATTTTTACCATATGAATCAGCTACTTGTTCATACGTTTTTTTAGCGTTCTCAACATACTCAGTACCAGTTTTTTGAGCAGTATCTTTTAAATCCATGCCTTTTTCTTTTGCAATATCTGCATAATCTTTTACTTGGCTTTTAGCACGGTCAGTTTGTTGAGTTAAGTCTTCGCGAAGCTCTTTACCAGATTTTGGTGCAAATAATAATGCACTTACTCCTGCAATTGCTGCTCCAACGATTGTTCCTAGTAAAAATCCTTCTGATCTATCTTGTTTTCCCATGATTATATGCTCTCCTTCTAAATTCTATTCTATAACAAAATTTGTGTATTGAGATCCCTAACCATCGTCTAGATTATTAGATCACAATTATTTAGCTATGGTATTACTGACTTTTTTCGCTACACCCATTTTTGCTCCACGCTTAGATGCGCCAGCTAGATGAGTTGTTAAATTTCTTGTAGAATCGTTCAAGCTAGAAACCGAAATTCCTAAATCTCCTACTGCTTTGAATACTGGATCTGTAAGACTTAACTTACCATTCACGTCGTTAAGAGTTGTATTTGTTTTATTTAACAATCCCTCAACTTCGATCAGTAAATGATCTGCATCCTTAGTGATCGTTCCAATACTTTTATTGGCTTCTTCAATTGTCGTATTTAATTCTGATACAACGCTTGCTACTTTGAATAATACGTAACAAAGTCCTAATACCAGAACAGCAAATGCTACAGCGGCAATCAAAGCAGCGATTTCTCCACCTGTCATAACTATCCCTCTTTCCTTTTTTGATTACAAAATAAGAATACCACTCTCCAAATCTAAAAAGCAAATAGTAAGATTGTTAATTTCCATACAGGCACAAAATGCCTAGTATTAAATAAACGTTTTTGTTTAAAAGAGTCGATACAAAAGAGCACGATTGGTTTATAATTGTCTATATTAAACAAACATAAAAGGAGTGAAAACATGCAAAAAGCAGATCCAACTTCCAAAAAAAGAAAGCGATTCAATAAGAAAGTATTTTATAGTATTACCGGTACTTTAACAGTACTATTCGTTGTTTTAGCTACTTTTTACATAAATTATATGAACTACTGGCCTTTTAATAACGATAAGATCAGTGGACTACCTGATGGACATATTCGAGCGGTTAATCAAGAACATAACTCTTTGAGTTTATTAAGTCATCAGTATGGAAGCTATGAAGTAAACTTTAAAGGATCTGAAATTGGTTTTAGATTGGCTCAATATCATAACGGCGAAATGGTTGAAGATACTAAATTGGGTACACTTACTATCGAAGGTGATACTGATCTTAATGGTAAAATTGATTATGCAATAACTAGTAATTCAGAATCTGACGAAGAAATTAGTTTGAAATTTGATGAGATTCATACTCAAATAAACTTATCAGGAATGGGAATTAAATCAAGTGAGTCACTTGGTACTTCAATAAACTTTGAAGATAGCTTAGCTTCAGCATATTACGTCTCTGAAGAACCAGTGGAATTAATATCTGGTAACTCCCATTAATTGCTTGGAGTTCAGGAGGAATTATGGTCTTAGAAATCAATGATGATTTTCCAAAAAACGAGTCTGAAAATAGAGAAACTTATATCGCTTTATATTTAGATACTAAGTAAATTTTACTTTCTATAATCAATGGAAAAACATTTGAAACTTTGGTACAATCATTCTATTGTTTGTAAGCAAAGGAATACCATGTTAAAGGAGTTTTTAAATGTTTTTAGCAACAAGTGATCCGGTAAAAGGAATTGAAAAAGGAATTGATGATCAACTCAAAGGATTTAGCAAGATTTGGAACGATATTGAATGGGATACTATTATGGTTAACGGAGTTCTTCTTTTACTGAAGATTCTATTCAGTGTCATATTATTTTTCATCTTAAAAAAAATCGGCAGTGTAGTGATTGAAACTGTCTTTAAAAAGTATATTAAGGAGAAACATACTGTACCCAATCGATACAATACTCTCTATAAGCTAAGTAAAAATTTATATAATTCAATACTCTACTTCTTTTTAATTTATGCAATACTAGAATTGATGGGTATTCCTGTTGGTACTTTAGTAGCCGGAGCCGGAGTTATTGGTTTAGCACTCTCTCTTGGTGCTCAAGGATTTGTATCAGATATCGTTAATGGCTTTATGATTTTACTTGAAAAACAACTAGATGTTGGTGATGTAGTCAAAATCAACGATATCATGGGCGTTGTAGAAGATGTGAATCTTAAAACGACGAAATTGAAAGATTTTGATGGAACGATCCACTTTATTCCTAACCGTGCCATCACAGTAATCAGTAACCGTTCAAGAGCCGACATGAGGGTTATGCTTGAAATCAGGTTATTTCCGAATACCAATCTTGATCACGTTAGAACCATCATTGAAGATGTGAATACTAAATTCATTCCTCAATATGAAGAGATCACTGTTAAGCCGACGAACATTTCTTTCGTGCCTGTAGGTTCTGGCCAAACTGCTGTCCAGATCATTATGTATACCAAAGCGGGTACAGAATTTGCGATTCGAAATACATTTTATGAAAAATATGTGGATGCTCTTTCAAAAGAAGGCATCGATCTTCCGAAAATCAATATGGATTTAGCTTCTCAATAAAAAAATGGACGAATCGATAACCGATTCGTCCATTTTTTCTATTTTTGTGTTTCCGTTTTGCTTTTTTCTGTTACATTATACATACGCTCAAATTCATGGGCGATACGATTCGTACCTTTCAAAATTTCACTTCTAGTAATGATTCCTTTAAAAGTTTTCTCTTCATCGATTACTGTAATAAACGCATGATTTACTAACATATGCAGCACATTTTCTAATTCAAAATCTTCGTAAACAAATGGAAAATCTTTCTCCATGATTTCTTCTACCATGATTTCTCCAAGCTTTTCGAAATGAACATCTTCTATGTCCATTATGGCATGCATGATGGATGGCATAGAAACGAGCCCTTTCATTCTAGACTTTTCATCTAATACTGGTACGACCGCATATTTGTCTGTTGTCAGAATAAGTAAAGCGTGGTTTAATCGATTCTTTGTTCCTACGACAGCAACTTGTTCTGCCGGTTTTACTAGCTGGTTATCCTGATCAATTAATAAGGATTTGATTTTCTCACCGATCATAATTTCACTCCTTGTAAACGTTATTATCCTTTTACTATTTTACTACCTTCTTTGTAGATACACTAACTTTATCTAGAAATAAGAGAAGATTCTTAGATTCTTTTTTAACAAACTTAACTTATCTTATCTAAAAGTATTGATTTACTGCAAAAATTGTATTTAGCTCTGTTTCATTCAATAGATTTCAGCACAGAAAAAGAGAGTAGACAGATCTACCCTCTCTAAATTCAATACTTAGACTCAAAAGCTATAGAGTGATTTTTTTGGATAACTGGTCTAGCTTATTATGATCGGTATCGTAATAAGTGACTTCTCCAGTTTTCCCGTCCATGTCTACTATTGCGTAACTACCTTTATTGATAGGGCCTCTTGGTTGAGTTAAACTCCCCGGGTTAATGAAGTAGATACCTTCTTCCTCATCTACTCTAGGTATATGCGTATGGCCATAAAATACAAGTTTCACATCTTCTTTTTGTGCTTCTCGTTTTAATGCCTCAAAAGAGGTCTTAACATTGTGTAAGTGACCATGTGCGATAAGTAGCTTCTGGTTATAAAAGGTTTCTACTCTTGTCTCTGGGAAAGCATCTGTTCTATCCATATTTCCTTTAACAGTATGATAATTCTGCCACAACGGATTTTCTTCATCAAATTCTGAATCTCCGCAATGAACCCAAATTTCTACTTGTTCTGAATAAATTGATAAAATTTCTTCCATAAAATAACGATCTCCGTGATTATCACTTACTGCTAATATCCTCATTGAGTCTGCTCCTTAAGTTAATTTGATATCCATTCTGTTAGAACTTTTTCTAATTTCTTAACTGCAAGTGCTCTGTGACTGATTTCATTTTTTTCGGCTTCTGATAACTCACCAAGCGTTTTGTCTTTTTCTGGTACATAAAACAATGAATCGTAGCCAAATCCATTGTTTCCTCTAGGAATACCGAGTATTCTACCTTCTAATTCTGCTTCTATTGTTAAACTTTCTTTATCTGGTGCTGCTAATGCTAGCGTACAGTGAAATTGAGCTGTTCTTTCTCTTTCAGGCATTTCAGCCAACTCACCTAATAGTTTTGCGTTATTTCGAGCATCGTTCTTATCTTCTCCCGCAAATCTAGCAGAATAGATTCCTGGCTGTCCATGAAGAATATCTACTTTTAGGCCTGAGTCATCCGAAAGGACCATTGTTCCCAGTGCTTTAGAAATACTTTCTGCTTTTAATAAAGCATTCTCCGCAAAGGTCTCTCCAGTTTCTTCAACACTTTCAAGATCTGGATAATCATGTAATGTCCGAATTTCGAGTCCTCTTTTTTCAAATATAGATTTGAATTCTGCAGCTTTACCTTTGTTTTCTGTTGCGATTACAATATAGTTCTGTTTATCTTGAGTCATGTTTTAATTTAGTTCCTTTCAATCTATTAATAGAGACATGTTCTACTGAACATTCGTTTAATTCTAACCATTCCGATGCAATGTCTTTGAACATATTCACAGAACCGGTAGTATAAAATTTACGTTCATTAGGATGGTCTGACTTTTCTTCGGCCATATCATAATAATCTAATAGCACGCTGACTTCATTAACCGTTTCAGCACCAGAATCAATCAACGTAACCGAGTCTCCCATAACGTTTTGAATCAGTGGTCTTAATAAAGGGTAATGTGTGCAACCTAACACGAGTGTATCCACTTTTTTCCTTCTTAGATCTTGGAGACTTTCTGTAACGACCTTTTTGGCAATCGAGCTACTAAACTGGTTACTTTCTATCAAAGGTACGAATTTTGGACAAGCTTCACTAAATACTTCTGTATTTGCTAGTTTTTTAGTTATGGCCTTTTTGTATTCGCCCGAACGTATCGTTCCTTCAGTACCAATGACACCAATTCGATTAAGTTTTGTAGTTTTGATCGCAGCTCTACTACCCGGCAAAATCACACCGATTACAGGAATATCCAATTCTTTTTTCAATTCTGTTAGTGCAGCTGCGGTAGCTGTATTACAAGCTATAATAAGCATTTTGATGTTTTTTTCTAGTAAGAACTTTGTAAGATCCCAAGTAAATTCTTTAACCTGTTCTTCTGGTCTTGGACCATAGGGACACCTGGCAGTATCTCCTATATAATAAAAAGATTCATTCGGCAATTGTTTCATCGCTTCTTTCATGACAGTGAGTCCACCAACACCTGAATCAAGTAACCCTATCGCTTGTTTTATCATTTTCTGACAACCTTCTTAAACCATACTTTGATAAGTCAGTTTACCTAGTATCGTTATGTTCTTGACCTAAACTTATTGCTCAGGTCAACTTTATAATACACTATATTTTCCCTCTTTTACACAAAAATCGCAAGTAGAACGTCGTATAGAAATTATATTCATTATAAAATCTTAATGAGATAACCTTCACTCATTTAGGTGATTAGCTTTTAATTTTGTTAGAAAAGATAGCGCATCTGCGTTATAATAGTTTAGATAAGAATAGTAAATGTTTGAGGTGAGTTAATTTTGACAGAACAAAACAATGAACAGCAGTTTCAGGCAATTACTCTATTAAGAGATCAATTGCTTCCAAATCTTTTGGGTAATGACATAAATGACATCTTATATTGGGCAGGAAAAGAACTTGCCCGCAAAAATCCTTCCGAAGATGAAGCGTCTCTATTTTTAAAATTTGAGGAAAATGGCTTTGGAGAATTAACCTTTGTTAGTGAAAAAAAACAAACGCGTGAGTATGTATTATCGGGAGAAATTATAGAAGCTAGACTACGTAAAGATGCGTCTGTTTCATTCTCGCTTGAAGCAGGATTTTTAGCACAGCAACTTCAAGATATTCATCAGCTTTTCACTGAAGCGATTTTTGAAGTTAAACCTAAAAAGAAACAAGCTTATTTGCATATCCAAACGGATCCAAAAGAACCTATTTTGTAATGATAGTGATGATAAGTCAATTCTTTCTGAGTCAAAATATTACTCAGTTTTGGATTGTCTTATTTTTATACAAAAAAAAGCGTTCAAAAATCAAGCTAAAAGATTAGCTAAATTTTCAAAAACTCTTGATTAGTTTACTATTCAGTTTTCAATCAAGTTCTACAAATTTACATTTAGACTTACGCTGTTTAGAGTGATTTCAGTACCCTCTTCATCGAATCGGACAAATCTGACAATTCTAGCATTCCAAGACATCAAATCTTGTAAGGAAAAATCATTCTTTCTCAACACGACATCCAAAGGACAATCAATCTCATCATCGGCGTTACGGAAAACATCTCTTGCTTCTACTGTAAGATGTACGGTTCTGTCTTTGCACTCAACGACATACCCATATTTTAAAGCATCTTCCAGTTCAGTCTTAAGGGTTCTGTTTTGGGTCATTATTGCTCACTCCGTTTCTTCCTTAAGTGGACATATAATAGGCATTTCTTGCTTTCGAAGAATAATTCATTTCAATTTCAATCGGACTATATTAACATTGTTACAACCCGAGTGATCTTAAACAAATCTTCTTAATTATATATCGTTAAAATTATTTTAGCTCAAATCTTTTAAAATTGATACCCATTGGACGAATTAGATGATATTTGTTATTTAGCTGTTGAAAAGCCGACACATTTAAAACCCAATAAATAGTGATACTTTAGCACTAAAAAAACAGTCCGTTATTTAATTTCACTGTAAAGAGTACTAGTACAACTAGCGACCCTTTATATCAGCAGATTAAATAAGGACTGTTTCTCAGTATCTCTCTTAAGTTTTACTTGTGTTTAGCAAGTGCAGACTCAATTTGTTCTTTACTGTGATAACCAATTAATTTCTCCACAACTTCTCCATCTTTTTTAACTAATAGCGTTGGGATACTCATAATTCCAAATTTACCTGGCGTTTCAGGGTTTGCATCAACGTCCATTTTATAATATGAAACGTCTCCTGCTGACTCTTCATCTAATTGATCGATAACTGGTGATTGCATACGACAAGGTCCACACCAAGTTGCCCAGAAATCAACTAATGTTAATCCTGCGTCTGTTTGTTCTTCAAAAGTATTATCTGTTAATTCTTTAACCATAATGATATCCTCCTAGTCTTACTAATAAAAAGTAAGTTTTTATTGCAACAAAAACAGTATACCAAAGATTAGATAAAAAATCTAATCTTTAAGCTGTTTTTGCTGATTTTGTCATAAATTTATTTAAACGTTACATTCGTAGCACCGCTACCACCTTGATTCGCTGGAGCATCAGCATATGTTTTTACTTGAGAATGTTTTTTTAAATAATCTTGAACGGCTTTTCTGACTGCACCAGTCCCCATCCCGTGAATGATCGTTACTTTAGGATAGTTAGACAAAATAGCTTGATCAAGATATTGATCTAAACGGTTTATAGCTGACTCCACTCTTTCTCCTCTTAAGTCTATTTCTGTAGATACAGATCCCATAGAGTAAGATTTCAATGAAGCACGTGCTTGTTTCGGTTCTTTTTCAGCTTGAGTCTGCGTAAGGTCACTTTCGTTCAGCTTCATCTTCAACATGCCCATCTGCACGACCCATTGCTTGTTACCGGATTTTTCAATCACAATACCTTTTTGACCTAAAGATTCTACTTGAACAGAGTCTCCTGGTTTCAGTTCTTTTTTGCGCTTTTGTTTCTGAAGCACTTTATTTTTCTGTAATGCCGCTTCTTCTGTCTTCAAGTTAGCTAGTTTCGTCTGAGCATCTATGAATTCGTGCTCTTTGACATTTGCACCGGCTTGTCCTTCAAGCTGTCTCTGTCTCAAATTATCTATAATTTCATTAGCATCTTTTTGAGCACGTTCAATAATTTTATTGGCTTCTGATTCAGCTTTCTTCTTAAGATTATCTTTTTCAATCTCATAATCTTTGAATGCCGTCTTCAGCTCCTCGTGAATCTTATGGGCATTTTTCAGTTCTTCTTTAGTAGATATCGTTGCTTGGTCTGCTTGTTTTCTTTTTGTTTCTAGATCCTGAATCATCTCATCAACACTCTGACTTTCACCACTCATCAATTGTCTAGCTGATTCGATAATGGTTTCTTCAAGCCCTAATCGCTTAGCAATTTCAAATGCGTTACTTCGTCCTGGTATTCCTATTAATAAACGATACGTAGGACTCAAAGTCTGAACATCAAACTCCATACTGGCGTTGATCGTCTGAGGACGATTATACCCATAAGCTTTTAACTCCGGATAGTGTGAAGTAATCAGTACATAGCTACCTTTAGCAGCGATTGCATCAAGCATTGCGATTGCTAGAGCAGCACCTTCTTGAGGATCTGTACCAGCTCCCAGTTCATCTAGTAAGATCAAACTGTTTTCATCAATCTTACTTAATATATTGACAATATTCGTCATATGGGATGAGAACGTCGATAAACTCTGTTCAATCGACTGTTCATCACCAATATCTGCAAATACACTTGAAAAAACGCCCATGACACTTTCCTCTTCCACAGGAATCTGCAATCCAGATTGTCCCATCAATTGAAGTAAGCCAAGTGTTTTTAAGGCAACAGTTTTTCCTCCTGTATTCGGTCCGGTGATGATCATTGTTTTATACTGTTCACCTAGAATCAAGTCATTTGCTACAACGTCACTTTCTTCTAGTAAAGGGTGTCTTGCCTGAATAAAGGAGACATGATTCTCTTTACTGATCAGTGGTCTGATTCCTTTGATTTCCCGTGCATACTTCGCTTTAGCATTCACAAAATCCAGTAAAATCAGAACCGTCATGTTCTGTTCGATCTCAACAGTGTGCGGCATAATTTCGTTTGTTAGTTCAGCTAGAATTCTTTCGACTTCACTACGCTCTTCACTTTGGTATTGTTTCAGACGATTATTCAAATCTACAACACTTTGTGGTTCTATGAAGAGCGTTTGTCCAGTTGAACTTTGGTCATGTACAACACCACCAAAGGTCGATTTGTTCTCATGCTTCACTGGAATCACGTAACGGTCGTTTCGCATAGTAATGATCGCATCTGTTAGAAATCTTGCCTGACTTCCTCTAACAATACTCTCAAGCTTCTGACGTACTCTGTTTTCAGTTTGTTTGATAGCCGTTCTAATCCCTCTTAATTTCGTACTTGCGTCATCTAGTACGTATCCACCTTCATCTACAACCGAATAAATGGTTCTCTCAAGCGGTCTGAGTGAGACAAATTGATTACTGACTTTGTAAAGCTGATTTAATTCTATTTCGTCTTCTTTTAATTGGGTAAAGAATTGGCTGATTTCTCTTACACTCCGGATCACTTTACCGATTTGAGCAATCTCTTGGCCATTCAATGCAGCACCGATATTCGCACGCTTCAAATGTGGTCTGATATCCAAGAATGGTGATAATGGGATACCCCCACGCATTTTCAGTATTCTAACACCATCATCAGTCTCTTCTTGTCTTGTTTTCACTTCTTCATAATCTGATGAAGGAGAAAGTGCCAGGATTTTCTCTTTTCCTAAACTTGAAACTGCATGAGTTGATAGTTGATTCATCACTTTAGGAAAATCCAACGTTTTGAATGATTTTTCGATTTTCATCTTCATTCTATCAAGCCTCTCTAATTCGTATTAACAGGTACCGACAAAAAAAGTGTTGCTGGATACGCGCATTTCAGCCTACGTATACCAGATCAACACCATTATATTTGTCGTCTGATGCTCGTTCATTTTAAAATTATTCAGTTATACCGTCTTCTCTTAAACCTTCTTGGATCCACCACTCGTAGATATTAGAAGATAATTCTGGCGTATCAGATACAATTTTCTTTGCGATTGCACTTGATTCAAACTGATTTTGAATCCAACCTACTGGTACAGTAGACAATAAGAATAACACTAGAAAAATCCCAACGTATTGGACGAGCAATCCGATGATTGCGCCACCGATGGCATTCAGCTGTTTTAACAATGGAATCTCTGAAATGAAATTTAGTAGACCACCGATGAAGCGTGTTGCGATCCAACCGATAATCAAGATTCCTATAAAGCCAACACCATTATAAAAACCTTGATCTAAATTAAAGGTAATCTCTCTTCCGTATAAGACAAAAGGATTATCTGTGGCTGAAACTGGACTCGGGTAAGGCACGAGCATTCTTACAAATTCACTGACTTCCTGGTAGTACTGTAATGCAACATAAAAGGATATAGAGTATCCGATTGTTAAAACTAATTGTAAAATTAGTCCTCTTCTTGCTCCGCTGTAGAGCGCTATGAGTAATAAAAACACTATAATTAGAGTGAATACCATGGTACTTTTGCTCTCCTTAATGGCTAAACGATCAAGTTAAGTCATGAACGTTCATTTTCCAATTCATTTATTCTTTCTTCGAGCTTCACTATTTTCTTCTTCATCTCGAGTTGATCTGAAACAGCATTGATTGCCATTAACATAGCTCTCTTCTCCGGATCTAGACCTTTAGTCATTTCTTTCAATTGGTTCATCTGTTCGTCCACTGTCTGAGCAACGGTTTTCATATGCTGCTCTGAGCGTGGCCCTACGATCGTATACGTTTCGCCAGCAATGTTAGCTTTGAACCTTCTCTTTTCTTCAGGCATAGACCTGCCTCCTAGATATGCAAATTCCTTATTATAATAACATGAAAAAAAAGAACTTGCACCAATTGCTTATTATTTACCTCTTTAAGCTCTTCATTATTTTTGATATTTCTAAATTCCATTCATCTCTTTAATGACTTTTCACTACTTATTCGAAGCCAAAAAGCGATCAAGTAATCCTGAATTTCAGGATCACCTAATCGCTTTGATAGGATTCGTTCACTTTACAAAACGTAAAAGGCCACGTTGTTTCAGAACTTAGTTGTATCCACGTATCTTATTTTAACGTATTTCAGCATCCAATTCTTGAACAAGTGCTGCTTTTACTTTTTCAAAGTCTTGGTTCACTTCATCTTCTTTTAAAGTTGCTTCAGGATTCAGATAAGATAGTGAATATCCTAAGGATTTCTGACCTTCTCGGATATGTTCTCCTTGGTAAAGATCAAATAACTGGATGTTTCTCAGCCATTTACCACCGTTTGACTCAATCGTTGCAATAACCTGATTGTGTGTCACTGTATCTTGAACAAGCAAGGCAATATCACGAGAAGTTCCTGGATATTTTGGAATCGTCTGATAGCGAACGGGATCTTTGCCAGACTGAACAAGTGCTTCAATGCTCATTTCGAACACGAAAGTATCTTCTAAATCAAATTTTTGTGCAATGAGTGGATGGATTTGTCCAATAACACCTATCACATCATTTCCGATACGAATCTCAGCTGTTCTTCCAGGATGGAAGTCTTCTAAGGTTTTAATAGCTGTGAAGGAAATTTTTTCACTGAATCCAATAGACTCAAGTAATTCTTCTACAATTCCTTTCAAAGTAAAGAAGTCTACAGCTTGCGCTTTTGACTGCCACGTATTTTCAGATAAAGATCCTGTAATCAGACCTGCTACATGTTCTTCCTCAGTAGGCAATGCAGAAGAGTTGTTTTCGTAGAATACATGTCCTACTTCATATAAAGCACTGTTTTTAGTCTGACGTGCCGAGTTGTACGCCGCATTATCAATTAGACCACTAATTAAGCTCAGTCTTAGGGACTTGTGTTCTTCACTCATTGGCCAATCCAGTTCTGTTGTGTTAGAAGGTTTCAAACTAAATCTTGCTGCTTTTTCAGGAGTCGTTAGTGCATAACTGATTGTTTGAGCCAGCCCACTCCCTTCAAGGTATCTACGTACGTAACGCGTCAGACGCTGTTTGTCCGTTAATTCTCCTGGAGTAGATTCCATCACGGGTAGTGTTGAAGGAATTTTGTTATACCCATAAATACGTGCCACTTCTTCAAGAAGATCTGCTTCAATCGAAATATCCCATCTTCTCAATGGTACTGTTACAATAAACTGATCTTCAATCAATCTATATTCAAATTGTAACCTTGTGAAGATTGAAGCTACTTCTTCAAGGGAAAGAGCCGTTCCTAATGCATGATTAATTTTTGTAACAGTGATTGAAACTTCTTTTTCAGTTGCCTGTTGATCGTTTGCTTCAGCTACTCCAGAAATGATTGTACCCTTACTAATTTCTGCCATTAAAACCGCTGCATGGTCCAAAGCATCTTGAATGGTGCCTAGATTCAATCCACGTTCAAATCTTGAACTCGATTCACTACGAAGGTTCAATGATTGAGCCGTTTTACGGATTAAAGAAGATTCAAAAACTGCTGATTCTATAAGAACTGTACGAGTTGTTCCAGTTACGTGTGTGTTTTGTCCACCCATAACTCCTGCTAGTGCAACAGGTTTACTTCCATTTGTCACGACTAGATTCTCAGTTGTTAATACTCTTTCTTGTCCATCAAGTGTTGTCATGGCTTCATCACTTTGCGCTCTTCTTACATGGACTTCTTTGGAATCCAATAAATCGTAATCAAAAGCATGCAACGGTTGTCCGTATTCCAACATAATATAGTTCGTAACATCGACGACAGAATCGATTGGACGAATCCCAGCGCTCATAAGTCTGCGTTGTAACCATAAAGGACTTTGGGTAACCTTAAGATTCGTTACGATACGCGATTTATAATAAGGTGTATCTTTTGGATCTTCAACAGAAACACTGATCCATTCCTCTATCGAACTCGATGGATCTTCTGTGACCTGAATATTTTCAAAAGTCGGTTCTTGAGACAAGATTGCACCGGCTTCAAACGCTACTCCACGCATACTCATTGCATCGGCCCTGTTCGGTGTAATATCTAAGTCAATCAACACATCGTCTAGTCCAAGATAAGTTAACGCATTTTCACCAACGACAGCAGTTCCTGGCAAAAGATATAAACCATCTTCTGCATACTTGGGAATGACTGAATCTGAAAATCCTAGTTCATCAAGCGCACATAACATACCGTTTGAGACATGCCCTCTTAACTTACTTTTTTTGATTTTAAAATTCCCTGGAAGTCTTGCGCCAGGTAGAGCCACGATGACTTTCTGGCCTTTATCTACGTTAGGAGCCCCACAAACGATTTGGAACAGTTCTGATTCGCCAACATCTACTTGTGTGATGTTTAAGTGATCGGAATCTTCCATTTTTTCAATAGATTTTACTTCTCCGACTACAATATTTTTTAAGCCTTTGCCCATTTCGATGAGACTATCCACTTCAATACCAGTCAACGTAATCTGGTCAGCAAGCTTTTCAGGCGTTGTGTTTTCTAAATTCAAATAATCTGATAACCAGTTGTATGATACTTTCATTTTATCCTATCCCTTCACCTTGAATTGTTCTAAGAATCTCTGGTCGTTCAAGTAAAAATTACGGATATCATCGACTCCGTACTTCAGCATTGCGATTCGGTCTGGTCCCATTCCAAATGCGAATCCACCATAAATCTCTGGATCTACACCGGACATTCTCAGCACTTCTGGATGTGTCATACCGGCTCCAAGAATTTCAATCCATCCTGTTTGCTTACAGACATTACATCCTTCTCCACCACATTTAAAGCAGCTGACATCGACTTCTACAGAAGGCTCCGTAAACGGGAAGTAACTTGGACGCAATCTAATTTCACGATTTTCTCCAAACATTTTCTTAGCTAATGCTTCAAGTGTGCCTTTAAGATCAGCCATCGTAATATGCTTATCAATGACCAAACCTTCAATCTGGTGAAATTGATGAGAGTGCGTTGCATCATCTGTATCACGACGATAAACTTTACCAGGACTAATTATTTTAAGCGGTCCTTTTGAAAAATCATGCTTTTCAAGTGTTCTTGCTTGAACTGGAGATGTATGTGTCCGCAATAAAATCTCGTTAGTTATATAAAATGTATCTTGCATATCCCGAGCAGGGTGATTTTGTGGAAGATTCACTCGTTCAAAGTTGTAATAGTCTTCTTCTACTTCATTTCCTTCAACAATCTGATAACCCATTCCTAAGAAAAGATCTTCAATTTCTTCTATACTTTGCGTGATGACATGCGCTTGACCTTTTTTCGGTTTAATACCTGGAAGTGTGACATCCAATGTTTCTTCTGAAAGGCGCTTGTTCAAAACTTCTTTTTCAATAGACGCTTTCGTTTCAGTTAGTTGCGTCGCGATTTCGTCTCTGACTTTGTTTCCCAACTGTCCAATTACAGGACGCTCTTCAGCGGATAAATCTTTCATCCCTTTAAGCACTTGTGTTAACGCACCTTTTTTCCCTAAATAAGCGACTCTTAATGTTTCTAATGCTTCCATAGTTGTTATTGCACTGATCTCAACTCTTGCTTTTGCTGAAATGTCTGATAATCTATCTTTTAATTCCATACTCTCTCTCCTTTGTTTATGTAGTTTTTGAACAAAAAAAGACCCCATCCCAATATAGGGACGAGGTCAACACGCGGTACCACCCTTGTTTAAAACTGGATCAAGCCAGTCTTACACTTCTGCATAACGGCGCATACCGAGATTTCTTCTGTCATACGAAATCTGCTTTAACCAGAGCAAAAGATCCGCAGATCTGAAACTCTAGAACGTTGAAAGTGAACTTCATTCAGCTTTTTATACGAATGCTTTCAGCCAATGGCATTCGCTCTCTTGATAATCCACTGAATTACTCTTTTTCAACAATAGCTTTTCATTTATATTATTGGTTTTGAAACCGATTATAGGTGTTTATGGCATTCCTCAGCACTGATCCATTCGTCAGCCCAGCCTTGTACCTCTCTCATAACTGTTTCAAGAGCTGCGCCCTTTGACGTTAGACGATATCCAGATTTGATTTCGCAATCTTCATCAAGATTCTTAGTCACGATATCAGCCTGTTCAAGTTCTTTCAGTCTTTCTACTAGAACACGATCACTTACATCAGGTATCGATTCCGAAAGATCTTTGAAACGACGAGGTCCATCCAATAAAACATCAATAATGAGTCCAGTCCATTTTTTCCCTAGTATAGAAAATGTTTGCTCAAACTTTGGACAAATGATTTTATTCTCTGTTGCTTCAATCATGTATGTTCACCTCTACTTTCAAACAACAATAGTATATCATCAATAAGAACTTTTTGTAAGTAAATAGAAGAAAAAGTTGAATTTCTGACATATCATCGATCAATCTTGAGCTATTGCCCTTTATAAGTGCTCAAGGAAAAGCGTTGCAATAGAAAAATAGATAAATAATCCCAGTGAATCATTAATTGTTGTAATAAACGGACCTGATGCTACTGCTGGATCAATTTTAAATTTGTTAATAATTACAGGAATAACGGTCCCCATAACTGTAGATACACTTACCGTTAGTAACATTGACGCACTGATAATTAAAGCTAGTACACCATTTCCATGAAGAACGAACACAATACCACTCACAACAACTGCTGCTAAGATACCAATTAGTACACCTGCTCCAAGTTCATTTTTAATCGTCTGGAACAAGCTTTCTTTGTCTTGATCATCTTCAATTGTTAGATTACGAACCGCTACCGCTAATGCTTGTGTACCTACGTTACCGGCTGTATCCATGATCATAGGAATAAATGCTGCTAATAATACAACGGACTGTAATGTCTCTTCGAAGAAACTGATTAGACTTCCAGTAATCATTCCTAAGAATAAAAGGATGACTATCCACGGTGCTCGTGCTTTCGCTGTTTTAAATGGCGTCATTTTTCTATCGTCTGTCCCTTTTTTGATTGCTGCAAAGTCATTGAAATCCTCTGTTACCTCGTCTTCTAAAACGTCCATAATATCATCGACCGTTACGATACCCAACATAGAACCATTGTGTGCAAGCACTGGTAAAGCAAGTAAATCGTAATCTTGAATGACTCTCGCAACGTTTTCCTGATCTTCATCCACTTTGACCGAAACAACTTGACTAAACATAATGTTTTCAACTGTTTCTGTTTCAGGAGAAAGTAATAGGTCTCTTAGTGACAGAACTCCTAACAATCTTTCCTTTTCATCGACCACATATAAGTAATAAATTGTTTCTGCTTTTTTACCGATATTTCTCAATTTTTTAATAACTTGATCTAGAGTTAACTTGTAATTGATTTTAATAAACTCCTTGGTCATAATTGACCCAGCAGTTTCTGGTGCATAAGACAATAGTTCCTGTACGCGTTCACTTTCGCGGTCATCCATCATAGAAAGCAATACTTGATTATCTGTATCATCACTTTCGTTTAAAAAATGCGCTACATCATCGGCCGCCATATGGTTGAACACTTTAGCCATGTATTCGTCTGGAAGGTACTGGACAGCAGCTTCTTGATCTTCTGTCTCCATCCATTCAAATATCTCAGCAAATTCTTCAGGATCGAGAAAATGAGAAATCTTTCGCTTTTTTTCTGGATATAGTAAATGGAATATTTCGTGCTGATCTCTGTCATGTAACTTAAGAAATAATTCTCTGAACTGTTCGCGATCGTCTTTTTTAGCTGCTGAAAAAATTTGTTCGTAGTGTTTTTGTTTGTTATCTTTGATAAATTTCATTTTCTATCATCCTTCACTGAGTATACCTTTGGAGGCACTTTTTTGATTTGATTTACTTATTGATAAAAAACTGGGACTGGCATCCATTTGCCTCACCTCCAAATTTACTAGTTAGGATATGCTCAAAAAAAACATGCACTTAGCATGTACTTTTAGTAGAGACTTCCTTTTAACCTTCTCTTTCCAATCGACAATTCATCATATCTGATTATTTAGTCTATTTCAAGGCGGTATATGTAAGTTAACGATACAGTATCCCTTTTTATTTTTCAATAGAGACAACCTATTTTGTGCCTTGGTCCCTATCTTTTGAGGAATATTTAGATGTTTTGTATACTTAAACTATCATTTTAACAGAGGAGTATTTATATGAAAAAGATGATTGGTTTACTATTCAGTATAAGCTTACTAGGCGCTTGCAATGCTGGAGATACAGATGAAGCAAATGAAGAGACAACACTTACTCAAGAAGAAGAAGCTGCAGTAGACGACGAAACTCAAGTAACTGAGGCTGCTGCGACCGAAGAAGAAATGGCACCCGTAGATGATGAAGATTTAGAAGACGCTGAGATGATTTCTGATTTAAGCGAATATGAAGAATTTGAAGATCAAGATACTTTTGACCCTTCTCAACTTGATGCTTATCTCATTACAGATAACCCAGGAACTAGAGTTGTTCTATTTACTGATGGTGACGAGCAAATGTTTAAATCTATTTATATTAAAGAAGATAATCGTTTCAAAGTGGTTGATTTAGTTGAAAATGAATTGCTAATCAACGCCCCGTTATAACATTGCGTCCATCACTTATTTGAATCTGCATATTTCAGACAGTATGCTTTAAAACTAGATAATCAAAAAAGCAGGAGTTGACTTGTACATGTGTACACTTCAACTCCTGCTTTTTAATTTGTTAAGTAGCGGGTGAAATCTTACTAAAGAATCACTTTTGTTTTAATTAAGCGTGTACTAGGCGTATTCGAGAAATTAAATTCGCCATTTTCACTTTTGTCTTTTCTCTTAATGGTTGAGAGACTTCACTGATTGCACAGTATTTATCTACGCAAGTTACAATCATACTCTCTTTGTATCTTGGCAATCCAACTTTTGAGCACAAAAACATGTGCTTTAAGATGATGTCTTTTTCAAGTTCACTTAACGGCGTAATCTTCGCTGCATTTTCCACAGCAATTTTAGGATGTACACAGTTGTGTGAGCCCAGTTCCATAGCTGCGATTTCTTCTCGTCCTTCATGGAAGAAATCGTGTAAGAGACCTGCTCTAGCAACTGCCCTTACATTCAAATTCATTTTTTTAGCTATACGGTAGCTGACGTATGAAACAAAAAGCGAGTGTGTCAAGCGAGTCGTATAATGGTGATGCGTAATAGTTTCTAATTTAAGCAAATCTTCATTTTCAAGTAAATCATTAATTAAAGCTACATATTCTAGATCCTGTTCCCAGATTGACTGAACAAATTCCATGAAACGTCTCCTTTATGCTACGGTTGATATCTATAGTCATTTTATTTAATAGAATGTTTTTTTATCGTTAATGGCTTATGTTCCATATCTTACTCCTAACGAAATCATATTTAAAGTATTCCGTTAGATAAAAAGCGTTTACATTTTAAATAGACGGAAATTGTCAAATTTCCGTTATAATTACTTATTTTGTCCTGATCTAGGTAACTCTTTTATTGATATATAGAAAACATCAAGATGCTCGCAGCAATCGCAACGTTCAAAGATTCTGCTTGCCCTTTAATTGGAATATATAAATTTTTATCTGTCACCTCTAGTAACTCAGAACGTACACCGGCACCTTCGTTCCCAACGATCAGACCAAAAGGCTGTGTTTGTTTTTCACTAGCGTAGTCTACCGCTCGTTCATCTAATGCCGTTCCATAAACTGCATAACCTTTAGTTTGAAAAGATTCTACCCATTGTTCTAGTTCTCCACTGGTTACGGTTAAATGAAAGTGGCTCCCTTGGGCAGATCTTAAAGTTTTAGGATTATACAAATCTGCTGATCCTTCACCTAACACTACACCTCCAAATCCGGCTGCATCTGCAGAACGAATAAGCGTACCCACATTTCCTGGATCTTGAACGGCGTCTAAAAAAAGGTAAGGCTTCTCAATGGTTTCAACTTTTTCTTCTTCTATGTTAAGTACTGCAAAAATCCCTTGTGTGGTTCCTGTATCCGCAAGTTCTGCAGCCACTTCAAAAGATACCTCAAAAGCTTCTACCGATTCTATATGCGTTACCCATTCGCTATTGATGACATCTTCTCTGATTATCAAACATTGAATCAACACATTAGCACGAATAGCTTCTTCTATTAAATGAAACCCTTCTATCAGATATTGTCCTGCTTTATTTCGACCTTTTCTGGTCAGGAGCTTTTTCCAGTTTTTAACTTTTTGGTTTTTTGTGGATTCAATTTTTTCCATCGTAACGCCCTCTCTCTTTTACAAAGAATAGTTTAACATAATTCAATTCATACTGAGCAGTAAATTATTCTTTAAATCGACAAAAAAAGAGAGCATACATCTACGTTTGTAGTGCAGCTCTCCGATTCTAATTGTTTAATTATCCTCCGATATAAGAAAGAGGATCAACAAGATTTCCATTTACTGTAATTTCAAAGTGCAAGTGAACGCCTGTTGAACCACCAGTTGATCCCATGACACCAATCTGTTGTCCTTGAGATACGGTTTGTCCAGGTGCAACTTTAAGACCTGATAACATATGCGCGTAAAGTGAAGTCGTTCCATCACCATGATCGATTTTGACGTAGTATCCATAGCTACCACCAAATGAAGCTGTAACAACCTTACCAGGTTTTGCAGCGACAATAGGTCCACCACCGGCAATATCGACTCCTCTGTGAAGTTTTCGTTCTCCACTGATCGGATGCGTACGGTAACCAAACGGCGAAGAGATTCGTCCGCTAGCCGGTCTTGTCCAGCCTCCACCAGTGCTCGGTTTTGATGGTGCAGGAGTACTTGGTGTTGATGGTGCTGGTGCTTTCGGTTTTGATGGTGCAGGAGCACTTGGTGTTGATGGCGCTGGCGTTGATTTAGGTTGTGACGGTTTCGAAGTAGAAGTCGCTACCTCTGATTTTTGTTTTTCGGCTGCAGCTCTAGCTGCGGCTCTTTCGCTTGTTGCTTTTTCTTCTGCTGCTTGCTCACTAGCTACTTTTTCTTCTGCAACTCTTTTTTCTTCAGCCAATCTATAAGCTTCTTCTTCTTCTTTTTGGCGCTTTTCTTCAGCGAGACGCGCTTCTTCTTGAATTCTTCTTTGCTCTTCCATAATACGTTCTTGTTCTTCTTGCATTTCTGCACTTAATGTACTTGTTCGTTGCGCTACAAGTGTTTGTTCCGAAACAAATGAGGCTTTTTCTTCTTCAGACATGTTGAAACGTTCTGCAACTTGAATGATTTTATCGTCCAATTCCACTCTTTGTGCAACTAAGTTGTTTCGATCTACTTCTAGTTGAGCTTTTACTGTTTGCACTTCTTCTTTTTCTTTTTCGATTGATTGCTCTGCAGCTTCTAAAGCTTCTTGATCATCCATTTGAGCTTGCATAATGGTTTGATTGGCAGATACGATTTGAGAAACCATACCGATACGTCCAATTAAATCAGAAAAGTCTTCAGCAGATACGACCATATTGATAATATCAGAAGCATTTCCTTCTGTCTGGACGGATCTTGCTTGATTCTCTAATTGTTCATTTCTTTGTTCAATTTGTTTTTCCAATCTATCGATATCTGCTTGTAATTCTTCAATTTCTTTTTCAATACGTTCAATGTCTTTTTCTTGTTCTTCAATCTTCATAACCAATTCATCAATATTTTTTTGAAGACCACTCACTTCTTCTTCTAGCCGAGTACGCTCTTCTTGTAGACTTTCCATCTGTTGCTCTTTTGACTGAATCTGTTCGTCTAAAGACTGATTTTTCTCATTCAGTTCACGCTGCTCTCTTTCTAACTCTTCCATGCGATCAGATTGAGCGGATGCTTGAATGGGTGCAAATACTGGAAAACTAAGACATGATGCTGCTACTACGGCAAAAACTTTCTTTTTAATCAATTTAACGACTCCTACATTCTTTTTTATAGTTTCTTAACTTGTGACTTGGTCACATGTTTCTCTCTGGTTGACTAAGTTAATCCTATCATGTTTTTTGAATCTTTAAGATTTTATTCTTATGACAAATTAACCCGTACTTTGTTACAAGATTGTATTGTTTGACGGAAATTCGAACAAAAAATTTTAGAGAAACACCCCTACAACAGTATTTCAAATATATAACAACCTTCTTTTAATGTTCATTCGTTTCTTTTACAGTGAACAATTTTTGACAATTTTTGACTCATAAAATTATGTATAAAAAAAGATGCAGAGCTTCATTAGCTCTACATCTTTTAAATATATTTATATTAAGATTTTGTCGCGCCTTCTGTAACCCCTTCAACGATATATTTCTGAAGGAAGATATATAAGATAATGATTGGAATAATTGCTAACACTAGACCTGCTAGTGCTAACTCCCACTGAACAGTATATTCGCCAAAGAAATAATACATTCTAAGTGGTATTGTCCGCATACCTTCTTTATTAATAACAAGAGAAGGTAGTAAGAAGTCATTCCATAATCTAATGGCATTTAGGATGATGACTGTTACAGTCGTAGGCTTCAATATAGGAAAGATCACTTGCCAGAATATCTGCAAAGGATTTCCTCCATCGAGGTAAGCTGCTTCATCTAGTGAAACTGAGATTGATCTCATAGCTCCATAGTATAAGAAGATTGACATGCTCGTTGCGAATCCCCAGTTCATAATAACAAGTCCAAATCGGTTTAGAAGATCCACTTGTCCAAACATACTAACCAATGGAATCATAACAGATTGGAAAGGAATCAGCATGGTTAAAGCGCACATAAAGTAGATGACATTACTCATTTTATTCTTCTTTCTCGCTAGTGCATAAGCAGCCATAGAAGAGAAGATTATAATGATAATAATACTGACTGTGGTAATCAATAATGAGTTAAAAAAACTACTTGCAAATTCTAGACTTTCATAGGCTCTTGGGTAATTATCCGTTACAACATCTTCTGGTACCCAAAGTGTGTTTGTGAAAATTTCAGATCTATTTTTAAATGATCCAAAAAATATAATAACAAACGGGTATATCCAAGTTAGAGATAAGATCGTACCCATTAGTAATACTAAAGATTTATGTCTTTTCACGCTACTCATTATAAATCAACCTCTTTTCTCCGTGTAATAAGAATTTGCGTTAAAGAGATTGCCGCTATAAGAAGTAGAAATATAATCGCTTTAGATTGTGCATATCCTTGCTCGTACTGATAAAACGCTGTGTTGTAAATATTCATTGCGACCATTTCAGTTGAACCATAGGGTGCACCATTTGTCAGTGCTAAGTTGACATCATATATTTTGAATGCATTCGCTAACGTTAAGAATAGACTGATGGTGAATGCCGGTGCCAACATTGGAAACTTGATATGCCAAAAAGCTTTCCAGTCACTTGCACCATCCATAAACCCAGCTTCAATCAGTTCTTTTGGAATATTCGCCAAAAACGAAATATAAATAATCATGATGTATCCACTCATTTGCCATAAGAAGACAATAATCATACCCCAAAATCCTGTAGAGGAATCTGACAACCAGGCACTAAAGAATGAAATCCCAGTTGCTGTAGCGATTCCCTCAAACGCTCTAACAAAAATAAATTGCCAGATAAATCCTAAGATAATCCCGCCAATTAAATTCGGCATAAAGAAAATCGTTCTAAAAAGGGTACTGACTTTCCCTAATTTCTGAGTTACCAGTAGCGCTAATCCTAAGCCAATGGCATTGACAAGGATAACCGCTACAAACGAAAATCTTAATGTAAACCATAAACTGTTCAAGAACTGAGTATCTTTCATCAATCTCAGATAATTTTGAAGACCGATAAAAGAAGAAGTGTATCCATCTGAATCTGTTAAAGATGTACCGATTCCAAGAATCAATGGAATCAGTATGATTACTGATACTGCTAAAACTGATGGCAATACAAATGCCCAGTAATAAGCTGTGTTGTGTTTACCTTGCATCAAACTCACCGCATTTCTTTAAAAGCTTCCGCTGTATTATTTTCAAAATCTTCCCATGACTGATCGCCAGTTAGATATTTCTGATATTCTGGATAAAGGACTTGTTGGAACCATCCATCAGGATATTGCTTATGCGTCATCGCGCCAGTTTCTCCATCAAGCAAAGCTTGGTACAATTCACTTGAAACAGGATCGGAAATGTCGCTTGGTTCGTAGCCTTCTTGTGCAGGTACAAAAGCCAAGTCTCCAACAATCATTTCTCTTCCTTCATCAGACAGATACATCCAGTCCAAGAAATTTTTCGATTCTTCAACTATTGCCTCATCCAGATTTTTGTTTACACCAATATAAAATGGTGCTCCTGCAATAATTTTACCTTCTGTATCGTTTTCACCGTAAACCGGTAGTAAGCCTAATTTTTCTTGAGCGAATTCTGGATCGATATCATTCAATGTTGGAACAATCCAAATTCCCTGGTGAACCATCGCAACTCGATCATTTACAAATAATTCTTCGACAGAACGACTATAATCAACTGTTAATATTGGTTGAACATTATGTTCGTTAAAGAGATCTGTATATTTTTTCATCTGATCTCCATACTCCCAGTTTAGTTCAGTAGCCTCATATGATTCTATGATACTGTCATTAAATTCAGGACTTGTAAAGTTTGCAGAAAATTGGTTCGCAATATAATTTTCTCCACCACTAAAACCAAAAACTGCATCAATTCCTAATGCCTCTTTCTGGCTATCAAGTGTTTCTACTGCTGCTGCAAAGTCATCATAATTTTGAATAGATTCAGGATCTACGCCTGCTTCTTCAAAAATCTCACGATTATACATCCAGCCAAAGCCTTCTATATTGAGAGGAACACCAAGTGGTACGCCATCAATTGTTCCGCCTTCTAGCATTCCATCGATAATCGTATCCGAAACTTCCAGATCCGTTACATCTAGTAGTGAATCACTATACCGTTCAACTTCAGGTAATCCACCTAGCATCATCATTGCTGGCTCATCTCCAGAAGAAAAGCGTGCTTGAAGTCCTGCAGACCCTTCTCCACTTCCTACTGTTGTAATCGTAATCTGCGTTTGACCATCACTTTGTTCTTCATACATCTGCGCGAGCTCTTCTAGTTGAGCAGTAATCTCCGGTTTTTGATTAAAGAAATCGAGTTTTACAACTCCACCTTCAACGCTACTTTCAGCCCCCTCGTCACTTGTACCGGATTCTGTTCCACCAGTTCCGCAACCGGCCAATAATAGTGGTACTGAAAGTAGTGAGAACAATGATTTGTTTAGCTTCATTTCCATGATATTCACTCCCTTATAGAATTGTAAAAATATTATCATGAATGTCTATTAGTGTATATTTATTCTGATAATCTTTTTTTCTTTTTTAATATTAACATAATACTTATAAAAACTAGTAGCAGATAGACTCAGAGAAATGAATATATTTAGCAAAACACTATCAAATCAACCTTTACCGATGAAGATTAACAAAGCATATTTATTTTCGGTATGTCACAGCCTATCCATATAAAAGTGATTAATCCTATTTTTCTTACGGTTTATGCATCTTTATATTTATGATAAAGAATAAATTTTCGTTTATTAGAAAACACTCATACTATATATGTTATATTTTTGATTATTTACACAAAATAAATCATGAATATACAATCTACTTCGATTCTCTTTATGATAAAGTCAAATTGAAGTATAATTGGGTAGGCATATCTAACATGTAACAGTTTCAGTTTTTAAGTGAAATTATACTTTTCAATACTAAGTAAATTCCTATGAAGATAAGAAAGGGTGACAAGGTTTGATTACTTTTGATCATGTTTATCGCTACAGTAATTTGATTGACGAAAACGAATTTTTTCAGCAATACTTTAACGAGTATCTTCCATATAGATACGATTCAAACTTTTTCATTCTAAAGTATCAACCGACGCTTGCTGAATTTGAGCTGATTGAAAATATGCAACTTGCTTTTCATGAAGAAGAAGAACTAGAACATCTTAAATTTTATTGGCCACAAGATAAAGGATTCACACCTGAGATTGTTGCTTATTTTGAAGAATCTGGCTATCAGATTGAAATGCTTGAGTTGTTTCAAATTGATCCTAATGAATTCTCCATTAAAGTTCCTTCGAATATCCATGTTTCACCTGTTTCTGAACATGAATTAACGGATTTCAAGCAATTGAATTATCCTCAAGATTTAACTTATGGTTCTTTATTTGCGGATATGAAGCAAGATCTTTATACATCCGTTATAGAAGCCGATTTTATCTGTCCACTAATTGCTTATATCAACGGTACTCCCGTTGGATCTCTTATTGCGCTTATTGGGCAAACTACCATTGAGATAGATGATCTTTATGTATCTGAAGAGTTCAGAAATAAAGGTGTTGCAAGTGCATTACAAACTGCTGTTATGACCCTAGCTAAAGAAAAGAAAAAACAAGTCATACTCGTAGCGGATGCGGATGATACCCCACGGGAAATGTATCTAAAACAAGGGTATGCGTTTACTGGGTACCAATTAGCTGCCCAAAAAATCTTAGGAGGCCAGGAGGAATAGTTGTTGAACAAAGAAATTAGACAATTAAACAAATTTGATTATGCCCAATATAAAACTATGCAAACTGGATTAGAAGATGATTATATGCTTGCAGTATACCCTAGCCTCACAGATGGCGATAATAGACTCTTTGGATTATTTGTAGATGAACAGTTAGTTAGCACTGCAGGGTATACAGTCTTTGCGAATCATTTCATTATGCTCGGCCGATTGAGAAGCGATATTCGTTTCCGTGGAAAGAATTATGCTACTGAAATCCTTCAGTACGTTAAGGAATTAGCTCTTCAATTACCTGAAGTAGCATTCGTTGGCGCAAACACGGAAAAGCATAATCTACCGGCCCAAAAAGTCTTAAGTAAAATTGGGCTTCCTCATGTTACTACATTGTACGCTGCACAGACTAAAGATCTCTTTCCTATGATGTCTAAAAAAGATGCTACCGTCTGGACTAAGTTGACAGATCTGGGTCGTAAACAAAATTGGTTGGCTCAAACTTATTTAAGTGATTCTTTTCCTAAAAAGGTCTTTCCTTTTGAAGCTTATTATCCCTTCCCTGCCTCAGAGAAGCTTTTCAGCGAAGCAGTACTAGAGAAGTGGGATTTTTATGAAAATGAAGATCAAACCCGCTACGTTATTTTGTGCGAAGAAGATAAAGGCGGTCATTATCTACATGTGATCTATCCATGGGATGATTTCACTCAACAAAAATCCTTATGGAATACGGTTCAATCCTATTATTCAGAAGCACTTCTAAAGAACCCAGAGACCACTGTTTGGATAGACTTAACAGAAACTGAAGCCGAGTTACTTCCTAATAATCATCCTTTTGAACTTCCTTCTCCTTGGATGCTTCATGGCGTCAGTAGTGATGCTCATAGAAACTCTGAGCATCCAAGATCCGTTGACGTTTCTTTATCAGAAGCTTATCAATCGATTGAATTCTTGGAAAATGAACTCAAGGAATTAGAAAACGATTTAAATGAAAAACTCGAAAGAGCAAATGAACTCGAGCATAGTTTGAAAGAAATGGATTCCGACAATTAAAAAACAAAAGAACGATTCCCTTTTATGAATAGGGAATCGTTCTTTCCTTATAACGCTTTATCATCTACTTGATTTAGTTCCACTTCAATCGCTTTGATTACATCACTTAATGACCCTTCTTCAAACGGTGAGCGAAGCTTAGCTGTTTCAATAATTTCTAAGAAACTTTGTGTCCCACCAACTCGACAGATTTCCATATAATCGTTCCAAGCATCTTTATCTTGATCTATCAACGATCGTTTCCAGAATTGGAGTGCACAAACTTGCGCTAGCGTGTAATCGATATAATAAAATGGTGATTCAAAGATATGTCCTTGACGATACCAAAAAGTCCCTTTATCAAGAAAAGCACTATCAGAAAAATCTCTTTCAGGTAGATAGTCTTTTTCTAGCTTTCTCCAAGTTGCTTTTCTTTCTTCTATACTCATTTCAGGGTGTTCATAAACTTCGTGTTGGAAGTGATCGACTAACACACCATACGGTAAAAAGCGCAGTGCCCCACTCAAATGGTCAAACTTATACTTTTCTGTTTGATCCTTGAAGAAGAGTTCCATCCAAGGATAAGTGAAAAATTCCATACTCATTGAATGAATCTCACAACTTTCATAAGTCGGGAAGACGATTTCCGGTTGTTTGATCCAACGAGATTCAAATACTTGAAATGCATGCCCCGCTTCATGAGTCAAAACATCAATATCTCCAGAGGTACCGTTAAAGTTCGCAAAGATAAACGGTGAATCGTAATCAGGTATATAAGTACAATACCCACCACTGGCCTTTCCTTCTTTGGAAAGTAAATCAACGAGTTCTTTGTCAAACATAAAGTCGATAAATGTACCCGTTTCTTCCGATAACTCATGATACATCTTTTTCCCTTGTTCAATAATATAATCAGGATCTCCTTGAGGAATCGGATTCCCATCCAAGAATTGAAGGGGTGTATCATAATGTTTCATATCTGAAATCCCGATACGCTCTGCTTGTCTCTGAGCCAGTTTCGTTGTAACCGGTACAACATAATCAAGCACTTGTTTACGGTAAACTTCTACCATATCACGGTTATAGTCATATCTTTTCATTCTCACATAAGCCAACTCAACAAAATCTTTAAATCCTAAAGTCTTCGCAATTTGGTCTCTGACTTTTACTAACTGATCATAAAGTTCATCAAGTTTAGCTTCATTTTCTTCAAAAAAGCTCCACTGAGCATCTGTTGCAGACTTTCTAACGGCTCTATCTGTATCCTGTAAATACGGTCCAAATTGAGAAAGATTCAATTGTTTTCCATCATATTCAACATTCGCAGAAGCAATAAGTTTTTGATAATCACTACTTAACTGATTTTCTTTTTGAAGTAATGTAATAGCAGATGCATCGAAAGCATCTAATTCGTATTGCATGTTTTGAATAAAGGTCTTCGGAAAGTGTGTTTTTAGCTGCTCGTAAAAACTAGATTCCGTCACAGCTTTGTAAAAGCGTGTATCTACTTCTTGGAATAATGGTAAATGTTCATTCCAAAATTGATCTTCTTCTTCATAATAAGTATCTTTCGTATCAATCGAGTAACGAATGGATGCAATGTTCATCATCGTTTCGAGCGTCGACATCAGTTCAGACATTTTTTGAATTGATTCTATAACACTTTCTAATGCTTTTGCCTGTGTTATCGTATCAATGATTGTGTTTGCTTTTTCTTTGTAGTCTTCAAAATCTGGTCGTTCATAAGTATAATCTGTGAATTTCAATTTTTTCTCCCCCAATAAAAAATATGATTACAAAAATAGTATAGCACAGTCACAATTTGAAAGATGCCTAATATTCTTATCTGTATTTAACCTTCAGCTTAATTAAACGTCGATTTATCGTGAAATAAAATTTCATTTAAATATTATATAAAGTGAAAAGGTTTTTTATTGATTTTCTCAAGTAATCTGATACGATAAGGTCATAGAAACCATTACATAAAATTTACACAAGGAGGCGTTAATTGTGGTAAAACATGATGAGAAAAAACTTGCTCAAGAAATTTATGAGCAGATTGGCGGAACAAATAATGTCCATTCATTGATCAACTGTATGACTAGAGTAAGGATCGATATAAAAGATCCAAGCAAAGTGAACGACGATAAAGTCAAGCAAATAAATGGAGTACTTGGAACTGTAGAAGAAGATACGTATCAAATCATTTTAGGTCCCGGACTAGCTGCTAAAGTAGCCAATGAAATGGGTGACATTGCGAACTTAACTGTCGGAGAAGAAGATACCCCTTCTGAGGACCAGGCGCTGTTTTCCAAAGATACAGACAATCTTGACCAATTAGCAGCAGAAAACAAAGCCGCTCACAAAAATAAACATAATCCTCAGACCCCTTTGAAAAAGGTTTTACGTTCCATAGCAAGTATATTTATTCCTTTAATTCCAGCGTTTGTTGGAGCAGGAATTATTGGCGGAATCGCTTCTGTCTTTTCTAATTTACTAAGAGCTGAAGTGATATCAGGAGAAAACTGGCAGTATTTTGTATTGGTTGCAGGTATTATTCAGCAAGGTTTATTTGGATATTTAAATATATATGTAGGAATTAATGCGGCTAAAGTGTTTAAAGCTACTGAAGGATTAGGTGGGATTATCGGTGGGGTCGTTTACCTAACCGGTATGACACCTGAAATGCCCTTACCCAATATCTTTACAGGAGAACCTCTAACACCTAACCAAGGTGGAATCATTGGCGTAATCTTGGCAGTCTGGATTCTTTCCTTACTTGAAAAACAACTACGTAAAATCGTACCGAATTCAATTGATATCATTGTCACACCGACCATTTCTTTACTCGTCGTCGGTTTAGCTACAATATTTCTGATCATGCCTTTGGCTGGTTTTGTATCAATTAATCTGGTTGGAATGATTACTTGGATTTTAGGCGTAGGTGGTGCTTTCGCTGGATTTGTACTAGGTTCCTTGTTTTTGCCAATGGTTATGTTCGGATTACATCAAGTATTAACACCGATTCATGTGACCATGATTGAACAGACCGGTTCTACACAACTCTTACCTATACTGGCAATGGCTGGTGCTGGTCAGGTAGGTGCAGCATTTGCAATACTTGTACGTGCACGTAAAAACAAACAACTGACTACGATGATTAAAGGTGCGTTACCGGTTGGTATTCTTGGTATTGGCGAGCCCTTGATTTACGCTGTAACCCTTCCCCTAGGTAAACCATTTATTACCGCTTGTATCGGTGGCGGTATCGGCGGTGCCGTTATCGGGCTATTCGGTGGTGTCGGAGCAAGTGCTATCGGCCCAAGTGGCGTAGCACTCATTCCATTGATTGTGAACAATCTATGGTGGGCTTATGTGTTGGGATTACTAGCAGCTTATGCCGGAGGATTCGTCGCAACTTATTTCTTTGGGGTCCCGAAAGAGGCAATGGAACCTTCCGTCGTTTCTTTATAAAACTTCACAAAACGGCAGTATTCAAATTGAGAATACTGCCGTTTTTCTGCGCTTAATTCTAATCGTTTCTGTAAAGTAAGTCGTTATTTGTGTTAAACTATAAAAACCGATGAGCAAAATCATCAGCATTCACACAGGAAAAAAGGAGTGAACGTATTGGACTTGAATCAGCATCTCAATTTATCTCAACGACAACAACTCAGTCCGATCCTACTACAGAAAATTCAGATACTGAACTTTAACCAAGATGAATTAATCGCTTATTTGAATTCAAAAGCACTTGAAAATCCATTTATAGAAATTAAGCTCCCTCGAACTAGCTCTGAACTAGCTCCGGTTGATCAAGATATGGGCTGGATACCCGATGACCGCAAAAGTTTAAGAGATCATCTAATAGAACAAGTTTTACTCACTTATAGAGATACGTTGATTCGAGAAATGATTTTCTGGTGGATCAATCAATTAGATCAAAAAGGATACTCTACAAAATCGATTGAAGAAGCCGTCGAGGAAACGAAAGCTGATAAAACTTTATTATTGGATGCATTGGTTTTACTCCAACAGCTTGAACCAGCCGGAATAGCTGCTCGTTCTCTTCAGGAATCTTTGATGCTACAAACCGAACGTGATCATACTGCTCCAGAAACAGCGTATATCATTCTAGAAGAATCTTTCCAAGATTTAGTGGACCGCAGATGGAAATTGATTGCAGACAGATATAGAATTTCTCTTCAAGAAGTCCAATCTGTTTTCGATTATATTAAGCGATTAGATCCTTCTCCCGGTGAGCAGTTTCAAAGTAATCTGGATACGACCATCAGGCCGGACTTGATTGTTCAAATTAAAAATCAGAATTTAATCATTAAGGAAGCAAAACTAAATACACCTGTCTTATCTTTTGATCAAGACTACGTATCCGGACTAAATGCACATAGCGACGAAGAAGTTTTATCTTATATCAAAGATAAGAAACAAGAGTATCAGAATCTGCAAGAGAGTTTGAAACAGCGAAATGAAACCATCTTGCGTGTCGGTACTGCGATCGTAAACAGACAAAAAGCGTTCTTTTTCGATAAAACGAGTCCGCTTCAATCTCTTCAGCTCAGTGAATTGGCCGAGGAATTGGATTTACATGAATCTACGATCAGCAGAACAATCAACGGTAAGTATATCCAAACTGACTTTGGAACATATGAATTCAAGTTCTTTCTATCCAGAAAACTTCAGAACGAAGGAGCCGATTCTCTATCGACGCATTCTGTTCAACAAAAACTACAAAAACTGATCGCAAACGAAAATAAAGGAAAACCATTATCTGATCAGAAACTCGTCGATTTGCTTGCTGAAGAAGACATTACAATTTCTAGAAGAGCCGTTACAAAATACCGTAAACAGCTGGATATCCCTGCTTCTTCTAAACGAAAACGATTTGATTCATAAAAAAATGCGATCCACTCTCAAATTGAGAATGGATCGCATTTTTAAATTTATAAATTATTATCCAAAGATACCGACAACAAATCCAAGAATACCAATTGCAAATAATCCAAAGATAATTGTGATTGGACTAACTTTTCTACGAAGTAACCACACACAACCAAGGGTCAATAGTAATGGTGCGATACCTGGTAACAACTGATCTAATGTGTTTTGAAGAGTCGTTACTTCTACTGGAGAAGTACTTAAACCTCCACGAACATTTTCTGCGAAATCTCTTAATACATCGCTAGAAACTTCTCCATTGTTGAAGCGATCTGCTAATTCTCCAAAGTTAATAACGTTAGCTGGATCTAATTCAACTTCACTTAATACCAACGGGAAGTTCATTGTAGTCCATCTAGGAACAAGTATCCCCATGATAAACATACCGAGAACCGAAGCACCTTGAGTCAATTTCTGCATCAAGCCACCGCTTAAGTTCTGAGTAATGTTACCACCTTGGATATAACCTAATTCTTGTGTATACCAGATGAATCCCATACGTAGTAGGTTCCAAACTAAGAAGAAAATAATTGGTCCTAACCAGTTTCCACCTAGAGCTAGTGAAGCTGCAAATGCACCAAGTACTGGACGAATCGTTGCCCAGAAAATTGGATCTCCAACTCCAGCCAAAGGTCCCATCATACCAATTTTAACCCCTTGAATCGCCGCATTATCAATATCTCTACCTGCAGCTTTTTCTTCTTCAAGTGTTAAGGTTACACCTAAAATTGGTGAAGCCAAGTACGGGTGAGTATTGAAGAATTCTAAGTGACGCTTTAAAGCTTGTGCTCTATCTTCTTTTGAAGTGTATAGTTTTTTCAAAGCTGGAATCATTGCGTATGCCCAACCAACGTTTTGCATACGTTCAAAGTTCCATGAAGCTTGAAGGAATTGACTTCTCCAGGCTACGTGCATACGTTCTTTTTTCGTTAATTTATATTTACTGTTTTCAATATTGTTATCTGCCATGTTTTTCAACGCTCCTTTTCTAGTAGTCGTTCAAGATATCGTCTAGAGGATCTCCACCGCCGGAATTTCCTCCGCCACCGCCACCTTGATTAAATTCAGGAGCGAATTGGACATATAGTAAAGCTAATACAGTTCCGATAATACCCATTGCAATTAAGTTTAATTCAGAAATTGCAGAAAGTGCAAAACCTAGTGCAAAGAAAATCCAAACTTTAGGTGTTGCCATCATGTTGATAACCATTGCATAACCTACCGCAACGATAAATCCACCACCGACTGCCATACCACCTGTTAACCACTCTGGAATAGCTTGTAGTGTACCTGTTACAAGCGCAGCTGGAACTGCAATGATCAATGCAGCTGGAATTGCGATACGTAAACCTTGTAAAACTAAAGCGCCCAAGTGATATAATTCAACGCCTCTAAATGAACCTTCTCTTGCTTTGTTGTCTGCAGCGTGTGCAATTGCAACTGTTGCTGTACGAACAAAGATTGTTAAAACTTGACCTGCGATTGCAAGTGGAATTGCTAATGCAATACCCTCAGAAACACTTGCGCCACGCATTGTTACTAAAATAGCTGAAGCAATTGACGCTAGTGCAGCATCTGGTGCAACTGCTGCCCCGATATTCATCCATGCTAATGCGATAAATTGTAGTGAACCACCTAACAAAAGACCTTCAGCAGGTTGTCCTGTTGCTAATCCGATTAATGTACAAGCAATAATTGGTTGGTGAAATTGGAATTCATCTAAGATCCCTTCTATACCAGCAATAAATGCAACTAATAATACTAATACAATAGATATAATACCCATGATTATTCCTTACCTCCTTAGTTTTAAACAGTTCTAGTCATTTTAGATTTTTTTAATAATTCCCACATGTTCTTACGTTGATCAGCAGGTACTTTACGTACGTCAAATTTAATTCCGTGCTCTTTTAATTTTTCAAAAGCATCCACATCTTTTTGATCGACTGAAAGTACATTGTTGATCATGACTTTACCTTCAGAATGTGCCATAGATCCTACGTTCACTTCTTCCAGTTCTACGCCACCTTCAACAGCTCTTACAACATCTGTCGGGTTTTCAAACAATAGTAGTGCTTTTGTTTTACCAAAGCGTGGATCTTTGAACACTTCAACCATTTTATCGACAGGGACTACATTTGCTTTTACTCCTGGTGGTGCAGCTTGAGTGATGAGAGATTTTCTCAAATCGTCTTGTGCTACATCATCCGAAACAACGATGATACGAGTTGGGTTGACATCTTTTGACCAAGCTGTTGCAACTTGTCCGTGTAATAGACGTGAGTCAATACGTGCAAGTCCAATCTTGATTTTACCGTCTCCGACAACCGTACCTTCAGGAAGTGCCTGATTTGGTTCACTGTTTCCAGCTGCACTTGCACCTGTTGTTGCTGGTTGCAATTCTTCCGGTCTAACTTTCACGCTATCTTGTGCAACACCGATAATTGCTGAAGCAATTTCGTGCGCTGACTCCATTGAGAATCTAGACGTATACGCTTCGATAACCATTGGTAAATTCATACCGGCAACGATTGCCCATTTTTCTTTGTTACCTTCGAATAAAGTGTTCGCCTGATTGAATGGCGTACCTCCCCATAAATCGACGATAAACAAAATTTCGTCTGTATCAAATGAAGCAATTGCTTTTTCCATTTTTCTGCGAATATCGTCTGGTCCTTCACTCGGCATAAGCGTAACAGCTGCTACGTTTTCTTGTTCTCCGATGATCATTGATCCAGATTGCAATATTCCTTCTGCAAACTCTCCATGGCTTGCTAGGATTATTCCTACCATTGAGTTCCCTCCTACCTATAGCGATTTGTTTCCGCTATATATTTTTTAGTTTCATTGATCAATCGATTGAATCGATTCATGCAAGTCCACTGTTTATATTTTGAACACGGTTTATACACTATAATACTGTCTTCTCAAGTGCTTTGAGAATTCGGATTGTGAAACAAAGTTAATCTACTTTCTTCAGAACTTCAATTAAATTCTGTTTACGATCACTAGGAACTTTTCTGATTTCCAGCTCAATACCTTGAAGATTCAAAAACTTGAACGCTTCAATATCCTGATCGTCAACTGAGATAAAGTTGGTAATCATCTTCTTGCCTTGTGAGAACTTCATTCCACCAATATTGACTGTGTCAAGATTGATGCCAGCCTTAACTAATTTTGCTACATCTGTCGGATTTGTAAATAAGAGCATCACTTTTACGTTTTCTAATAAAATATGATCCGATACTTCGATGAGCTTTTCAACTGTCATAACATTCGTTTTCACTTCAGGTGGTGCGGCTTGCTTGAGAAGAAACTTTCTCAACTCACTACTAGCCACTTCGTCGCTGACGACAAGAATTCTGCTGATACCCGTTATTCTAGTCCAGGTAGTTACAACTTGTCCATGAACCAACCGATCATCGATTCGGGCTAATCTGACATCCATCATCTAAATTTCACCCTCCGTTTTTGATCTGATGGCATCCTCCTTTCAGTTCGTCACTTGTGAATGGACATTCTCAAACGCCCCTCTATAATCAGAGCGGTCATTTCAATTAATCCACTGACTGATTATCTGTGCTCACTTAACTATAAGCAAGAAGCGTGCCAACTTTTAAAAACATAAAACAGCGGTTTAACAGGCTTTATTTCGATACACTAAAAAACACACTAACAATACAACTTGTCAGTGTGTTTTGAGTGTTTTATTTAATCTTCAAATATCTCATCAATCTGATTGTCTTTTTCAATATTTAAATGACTCTCAATGTAGTGATACAAATAATAGTATTCACTAAAACTGATGTTTATATTCAATTGCTGTTCAAGCTTTCCAACAATTTTTTTTACAGGCTGATAGAGCGCATTCTGTTGTATCTCATCTGTGTCTATGTCAACCGTCAGTGCTTCATTTAAGACCGATCGTTCCAAGACACCCGCTAAGTGCATAATCAAGTTGATATTGAAAGCATATTGATCTTTTTTTCCATTAGACAATGTGTAGAATTCTTGAGCAAATGACCAAAGTGGGGCAATGACCTTTGATGGATTGATGAAAGTGAAACTTTCTTCAATAAAATTTTGACACAATCTTCTGGCACTGTCTTCGTCTAGTTCTGGTTTAAAGTAAGCATGATTGTTTTTAGAAACAAGATCATTCAAAACAACCGCTACATCTCGTTCAATGAATTGTTCTAGCGGAATGAATGGTGCATCTAGTTTAGGGTTCATGATTCCTGTTGTCGCAATAATAGAGTAATTTCTTTTCAGTTCTTCTTTTCGTTCTTTCAGTTCCGCTACAGAACAAGCTATGACAGATAAGTCGATTTCAAAGTTATGGTCAATTGCACCTTTTACAAGTTCTTTAATTTTCTGAGCTGTTCCTTCTCCGCTTGCGCAAACCGCAAGAATGACTTGAGGTTTCATTTTCGATAAATCAAATTCGACCGGTTTCGCCTTGACTGTGTCTACATATCCTCTAAATATTTTCAGAGAATCATACAGTGTATTCAAATCTGTGTCTACTAGAGAAGCTTTCCTAACAGCTTCTAAAACAACCGCTGTTGAGACCATGTCTATTGTTTTGACGGCGACACCTGTTTCTTCTGTTAATTTATCTCCAAAAGTAAACAAGGAACCCATATCCACTAGTAACAATACACCATTACCCTCATCTACTTCTGTTACAGCCTGCTTTACTCGTTCATATGCTGTTTGCGGAGGCATATCCAAAGGCATATCAATCGCAAGTAACTTCTCGATATCCAGTAACTCCTCAACAACGCTTGCCATACTACTCGCAGTAGACTGACCGTGTGTTGCTACAACAATTCCGACTTTCCCTTTAGCTTGCTCGTCTTTCAACGAAACCAGCAAGACAGTTAAATAGTAAATTTCATTGTCTGGAATTGAAACTGAAAGTTCTTCTGAAATGATTTCTCGGATTTCTTTAGCTACCTCATATTCTTCTGGAAAATCAATGGCCATCTCTTTAATATTATGATTGATACTGCGCTCTTCTCCTAAATAGATTTTTTTAAGAAAAGAACTAATATGCAAGCTCATAGCGTAGATAAAATTCTGCTGAAATTCAGGTCCCAATCTTTTTTTAACTAGATCATAAAGTGTCCGAGTCAATTGAATCACTTCTACGTTTACGAATTCAGCTAGTTTAGATTCCGTGTTAAATGAAAATCCGTGATTTCGATAATACGACTTCAAGTGAACATTAATATCTGTTGAAATATAATGGTTAATGGATTCCTGATCTAATCCCTCAGCTTTCAAAAGCGCCGCTTTGTCACCGATAATGTCATATAAATTGTACGGTAATTCATAAGCATCCGTCTTCATCTTAACAAAGGATTCATTAGGAGAAACGGTGATCACTGGTTCTAAAAACTTCGATAATTCCGTTTGTCCCTTACGATCTGATGATAATTGCACTAGACCAGATTTAATCCCATCAGGCAAGTCAATCACCGTTAAGTTTACTTCATCCTTATGCATTTGGTGCATGAACCCTCGAGCACACACTAATTGAATATTAGATTTCAACTGTCCAACATTCCCGTATCCAACACTCGCAATCAGCGCTTTTATCACATCTTCTGTTAAACTAATCCTTCTTTGAATGCGGTTTGCTTCGATTCCAGCCATGAGTTTTACTAAGTCAATTTGTTCATTAGCTGGTCTGTGCTTGAATGATGGAAGATGAATGTTAATGGGTATTCTTCTCATGAAAGTATCCAGTAAAGTTGACCCAGGATCTTCCGTTGTCGCGCTAACAATTCTAACCTCTGCAGCCTTGGCTTTACCGGTTTCACCCATACGACTATACGTACCATGATCCATGAAATAGAAAATCATTTCTTGACCTTCAGGTGGGAGTCTATGGATTTCATCTAGAAACAGCATACTTCCATCAGCTTGTTGAATCAAACCTTCCTTATCTGTAACAGCACCTGTAAAGGCCCCTTTGGAATAACCAAATAAATGACTCATCAATAATTCTGGATTATGTGCATAGTCCGCACAATTAAATACAATCAACTCTTTTGAAGAGTCAACCATTCCATTTGATTGAGCAAAACGGAACATGGCATGCGCAAAAAATGTTTTACCAGATCCAGTAGGCCCTGTTATCAATGTATTTAAACCTTTAGGAGGATAGAGTACAGCTGCTTTAGCTTGTTCTACAGCATTTTTCATACTTCCGTTTGCACCAATCGTTGTTTCAAAAATATCTTCTTCTGATGAAAATGAAAAATTATGGATGCCGGTTTCTGGTACCGTTATAGGTTGTTTGTTTTCTTTGTAACTTGAAACATATTTTGTAAGTGGTTTGTGCCTCATAAGTTTAATATCAATGTATTTTACAGGACGACCTTCAATTTTATACAATTGACCTTCTCGAACTAGTGCATTCAAATCTTTTGAGACATTGCTTCGCAAGATATCCAATGACTCTGAAAGTTGCTGAGTGGTTACACCTTGCTTTAACTCTAATTCTTTCTTAGTGTATCCTTTAGTCTGTTCCAAAACGTATTCGAGTATCCGTTCTTTTCTTTTCATAATGTGCTCCTTTTCAAGTTTTTTCTCTACTTGAAACTCCAAAGACAGTATACACTAGAAAACACACAAACAAAACACACTATAAGAGAAAAAACATAAGTCTTATGCTCTTTCTTTTATAGTGTGTCCGTTTTATACGGGTTACTTTACCCCTATTGGAAAAAGATTTCAATAAAAAGAGTGTAGAGAGAAAAAAGGGCCACACCGTTTTTCTCTCTATCACCCGGTAAGGGATACCCGCAAATGATATACTTGTCGCTGAGGATTAGACGACAGAAGTATAGTCTTACATTAAAATGGGACTGGATCAAATAAATGACTCTCAATCCCTAACGCTTTGAAACAATGAATGAAAAGAGAAGAGGAGAGAATGCAAATAAGAAAGTTCTTCTCTTTCCATTACAATTAGAACTATAAAGAAAATATGTGAAATAGTCAACAATATATTTTATTATTTTCAAAAAAACCTACATCCTAATTATAAAACCTTTATACAAAAGGCTTATTTTAGAATGTAGGTCATTTCTGTTCTGTATACATTTCACATATATAGCGTTCAAACATTTATCAATTGATTATTTAGGGGCTTTCTCTATTGTTTGATATCCTTGCTTTCTTCATAAATTGAAATTGCTCGTTTACGCGCAGTTGAATGATTTACGATAGGCGCCGGATAGTTTTCTCCGATAATGACACCGCAAGCTTCTTGTTCTTCTTTACTCATTTTCTCTGGAGCATGAATGTACTTGTTTTTCACAGATTTGAGTTCAGGCACAAACTCTCTTATAAAATCTCCAGACTTATCGTATTTTTCAGATTGAGTAGTTGGGTTAAATATTCTAAAATAAGGAACAGCATCTGTTCCAGTGGAAGCTGCCCATTGCCATCCACCGATATTATTGCATGGATCGTAATCAGTCAACATCTTCTGGAAATGTTTTTCTCCACGGCGCCAGTCGATCAATAAGTCTTTTGTTAAAAAAGAAGCCGTAATCATTCTTAAACGATTGTGCATCCAACCTAACGTACTGAGTTGTCTCATCGCTGCATCCACTATCGGATAACCGGTTTTTCCTTGAATCCACTTTTCAAATTGTTCTTCATCATTATCCCACTGAATATGAGAGAACTGTTCTTTGATAGGTTGTTCTTTTTGGTTTGGATTTGCTACATAGATCATATGATAAAAATCTCGCCAACATAGTTCCTTTAAAAAAGTTTGCTGGCTCTCATTACTCGTTTCTGCTTGTACAGCTGCCCAAAGCGTTCGAATACTGAGTTCACCTAATCGCATATGCTGAGATAATCGGCTCGTTTTATCCTCATCAGGATAATCTCTTCCAATCTCATAATCATCTAGTCTTTCCTCGATAAATAATTTTAACTGCTCTTTTGCTGCCTGGGTCCCTGGTTTATAATTGATATCTAGTCCTGCCTCTTCAACCATCTTTTCCAGTTTTTCCTCATTATCAGCATACAAAACTTTCTTCATAACCTTACTCTGATCTATTTCCACTTTCATTGGAGTCGGTTTATCCAGTTCAATCCATTTATTGTAATAAGGGGTAAACACTTTATACAAATCACCTGAATTGTTATGAACTTCATGTGCACCGTGCAAGTAATGATCCATATAAGAATGAACAGAGATATCGTTCTCCTTGAAAAAGGTTCTCATCAAGTCATCACGTTGTTTTCCGTATCCTTTTTCATCTTGATTGAAGTAAACGTCTGTCCAGTTCGGTACATCTTTTTTCAATTTCTGAAAACTCTCTTCTATATCTCCATGTAATATCTGTAAGTACATCCCTTGTTTTTCAATCTCTTTTTTTAAATGGAGCACACTCGTAAAGAATGCCGCATGATTCATACTATCTTCTAAAAACTGCTCCGGGTTCACTTGAAATAACAATATGAGTTTTTCTGACTTTTCAAATGCTTGCGATAAAGCAATATTATCTTCTAACCTTAAATCTCTTCGAAACCACATTACGGATACCATATTCCACTCTCCTTAATTCTCTTGGTATAAAAGTATGACACAATCTATTTTCAGATACAATCATTAGATCTCATTCGTTATTTAAATTAGAGAGTAGGCTAAAAATAAAAAACTGCCCTATTCAGTAAGTCGGTTTAGTCTAACCGATACTGTACAAGGCAGTTTATTTATCGTTTATTAAAGGATAGATACTAAATCTTCTACTACTTTTAAAGGTTTCGTTGTTGGAGCATATCTGTTAATGACTTCTCCATCAGAATCAATCAAAAATTTTGTATAATTCCATTTGATCATTTTGTTTCCAGTTTTTTCTTTCAAATATTTGAATAAAGGATGTGCATCGCCACCATTAACGTTTACCTTATCAAACATTGGAAAAGTTACGTCATAATTCACTTGACAGAACTCAGCAATTTCTCCACCTTCAAGCGGTTCTTGGTTCATAAATTGATTACAAGGAAAGCCTAATACGACAAATCCTTTGTCTTTGTAGGATTGATATAATTCTTCAAGGTCTTTTAATTGAGAAGCCAGTCCACACTTGCTTGCTGTATTAACGATCAGCATCGGTTTTCCAGTGTAACTAGAAAGGTCCACGTCTTTTCCATCTAAATCTTTCACCGTAAAATCTGTTACAGTCATCCAATTTCAATCCTTTCTCATCTTTATCAATTTTGATAGAAGATGCAAAAAGTATCGCTTATCTTCTAAGCTCAAATCTTACTTCTATGCCATTAGGGTCTAATACAGATAGAACTTGATGAGCATCTTCTAATACAAGTATACCACGGATTTCTATAATTTGTTTCAATTTTTCAAGAGATTCTTCAGACGACAATAGAACTGAATAAGATTCTAACCCTAGATCTTCTTCTGATAATTTAGGTAAATGTTTACCCATCCAAATATTTGTACCAATATGATGATGATATCCACCAGCTGAAAAGAATCTTGCTTGATCTCCAAATTGATCAGTTAAATCGAATCCTAACTGTTGATAGAACTCTTGTGTTTCATCTAGATCAATTACTGATAAATGAATATGACCTATTGTAGTATTTTCAGGAAACTTTTCTACCATACCAGACTGGTCTCTACTTTCAATTACTCCGTCTGCATCCATTTCAATCGTAATACCAGCGATTCTTCCGTCTTCTCGAATATCCCAATCACTTTTTGGTTTATCACGGTAAATCTCAATCCCGTTACCTTCTGGGTCTTGCAAATAGATTGCTTCACTATACCCATGATCAGAAGCTCCACCAATCGGAACTTTTTTAACAAGAAGTCTGTAAAGTGTGTCGCCTAGATCTTTACGACTGGGCAATAAAAATGCTGTATGAAATAATCCAGCAGCTCTTCTATCTACTACGTTTTGAATAGTTTTTAAAACTAACAATGGCTGATCAGAACCACTAGCACCTAGAGAAACTTTATCTTCTGCCGCTTCTATTACGGTCAAACCTAATTCCTGATAATACTCAGAAAGACGATTTAAATCTTTGACTTTTAACGTGACCGACCCGATACTAGCTGTTTGTTCAATTTTGTATGATGTATTCATGAATAGACCCCTTACTTACTTTTTATAAGTTAACTACCTATATCATATACTGTAAGTGGAAAAGTGTCCACTGCTATTTAAAGGTTCTCTTACGTTCTTTCATTTTTTGTATTCTTGCAAGCCTTGGTCTGTTATATCTTTGAATAATGATAAAAGGTACGTTAATCACCAAGGCATACAAAACATTCAACCAGGCTGCCCAAAGCGGATTCCATAGGAAAAATAACGGCACCGGTAATAAAATCATCCAATGCGTCAATTCTGCTCTTTTTGTCTCTAAAATAAATTTAGGATAGTCCGCTTGGCTTTTAGCGGCTAAATGCTTTTTCTTGTATCCCATTCCAAATAAAGAAGCTCCGTCTGGCAATCGATCTTTCCATTCTTTAACACCTGTTTTTTGCTCCCAGAATTCACCCTCATTTTCCCAATCATACGATACAAACAATTTTTTAAAAAAAGGATGTTTGCTGAACGTCAAATCTGATACTTTAAGTAATCCGACCGAGACACCAAAATGAATGATAAACCAGGCTACACCGTTTACTGCTATCAGAATCAATACTTGACTCATCGTTTCATCCTTTCTTAAACATTGATTTTACGGTCTCTCCAAGAAACAGAATGCAGTACGTTAACTTGAATATAAGACCAAGTAAATACCACCACAAAAGCGCTCAGTACTACAGGGTAAATCAGAAACAACCAGTTAGGAAATTTACCAACTTTCCCAGCAAGCCACATAAACTGGCAAGCATAACAGGCATACAAAAAAACACTGATGCCTGTCCAAATGGGCATCGTTAACCATAAAGATAACACAAGTAAAATTACAGCAATATACCCACCTGTTATCCACAGGCTGATCGCTGACATGACCGATGGATGTGTGTTGCTTGAACCGTTCGCGACGCTTTTAGACCATCCTTGCAGCCACTGCTTAGGTCCTTCTGGATACATTCGGTAAGAGAAAACCCCTCTCCCACCATAATTATGAATAGGAAGATTGTTTGCCTGAAAAACTTTTGCTAGTTCAATATTATCCATGTATGAATCTAGTGTTTTCTCATGACCACCTGTTTTTTCATACTCTTTGGATGAACACATCAAGAAAGGTCCAAACGCACCACCAGTTTCAAACCGTTCTTTTAAAGGTGTAAAGGCATTTAGTCCTGCTACTACAATCATATTAAGTGGTGCTGAAAAGTGCTCATACAATCTTTTTGTTCGATGATACGGCTGTATGGTAAATAAGCCTGATGCATGCTTTTCTTGAAAAGATTGACAGATTGATTCTAGACTATTCTCATGATCAAAGGTCGTGTCTGCATCTATAAACATCAGCCATTCCCCTGTCGCATCTCTAGCCCCTCTATAGCAGGCCACTGTTTTACCAACAAGTTGCGGATCATCAATCGCTTGATCTCTTTGTTTGATTTTGACATCATATCTGGAGAGTATTTCGACTGTTCGATCGGTCGAGTCGTCATCCACAACGATGATTTCTTTTGGTTTTAAGGATTGAGCAAAAAGAGAGTCTAATAAATGAGAAATATTATCTTCTTCATTTCTGACAGGGATAATTATAGAGATTGCTGGATAACCTCTTTTCTCACCTTTATATCTTGCGATATAAGGAAGATTCCAGAGCATAAAAAACCCACTACCTATCGCGATTAAAATAACGAAAATACTCATAATCAATAATACGTGCATGCAATTCTCCTAACTAAACCTTCTAAACGATAAACTTATGTAGCGCGAAAGCTTATTGCCTTCGCTTTTATTCTATAATCATGACTTTGCATCTCTTCTTACGATCATATCTCTAACTTGTTGCCCACTTAACGTAACCATAGGCATGCCGCCACCTGGATTTACTGAACCACCGACAAAGTACAAGTTATCATAACGGTCACTATGTTTAGGATGCTTGAATCCATTATTGGCTTTTTTATCAGCCAATACGCCATAGATTGCGCCGCGGTTTGAGTAATATGTCTGCTGGATATCTTCTGGTAACCACATATCTTCAAATACGATATGCTCTCTTAAATCAGTCAGTCCCATATTTTCTAGCTTGATCAGTACACGTTCTCTTAAATCGGCATATTGCTGATCTGTAAACGGCTCATCTTGTACATAAGGGATGTGCGGTAAAATTTTGATGTTCTCATGTCCCTCTGGAGCTTGACCTGAGTCTGTTTTATTGACATTGACCAAGTAGATCGTTGGATCTTCAGGAAGTTCCTGACGATGAAAAACAGCTTCATAATTCTTTTTAGAATCATTTGAGAAAAAGAAGTTATGGTGTGCTAGCTGTGGATATAACTTATCCACTCCAAGGTGAAGAACCATCCCGGAAGCTGCTGGTTCGAATTTTTCTTCTAGTTTTTTCATTTCTTTTTTGTCTTCATCTAGTAAATAACGGTAAGTCGGAATGACTTCCATATTAGAAACATAATAGTCAGACTCCACAATTTTCCCGTTTGCTAAGACAGCTGCTGTAATATTTTTGTGTGTATCTTTCTCAAGACGCACAACCTCTTGTCCATTATAAATCGCTACGCCTTCTTCTAAAGCTAACTTTTGTAATGCTTCACCAAGCTTATGCATACCACCGGGAACATACCACAATCCTAAATCATGTTGCATGTATGCGAGCATATTTAAAATTGCAGGGGCATCTTCTGCAGATGAACCAACATACTTGATGTAATATTTCAGCATATCTCTCAAATGAGGGTTGCTGATTCTTTTTTCAATCGCGCTAGACATTGTTGAAAGTAAATCAAACCCTTTAAAAGCTGATATCGGTCCGTGGTATTTGATGATATCAAAAGTTGTATCCAGTCCTTTATCAAAATAACCTTCTTGAGTGATTTCATAAAGAGATTTAGAATATTCTAAAAAACTTTCATACTCTTCCATATCTTTTTTGCTTAAAGAAGAATTGTGTTGCTCCATATCTGATAAGTCTTCGTACAAATCAATGGTCGAATGATCTGTAAAAAATGATCGCCATTGTAACTCTAACTTTTGAATGGTTACATAGTCTTCCATTTTTTTACCACCAACAAGAAATAGTCGTTCAAAGATGAATGGCATCGTTAAAATAGACGGACCTAAATCAAATCCATATCCTTCTACTTCTAATCGGTTCAGCTTTCCACCTATATGATGGTTTTTTTCGTACAGCGCTACCTTATACCCACTTTGAGCAAGCGCAATAGCTGCAGAAACACCTCCTAAACCGCCACCGATCACCGTTACTGACTTTTCTTTACTTGCATGTACTTCAATCGTCATGATCCGTTCTCCTTTATCCAGTACCTTACTTATAAGATTTCAATGTTTTTCTAGTATTTCTATAAATGCTCAGCTTTTTAATAAATGAAGTTTTGTTTCTTTGATTGAAACAGTCGTATCCATTCTTGCGAACAGTCGATAGTATTTCGGCATAAACATTTGCTGATAACAACACAGGTAATTGGCTATCTGAGTCAAACTTAGTTAAATCTTGTTTCACGATTTTATAAAGCTTTTCTGACCGAGAGGCTAAAGTCTCCCACATAGAAATAAATGAAGGATTGATGACTTGATTCTTCAAATCATCATAGGTATAGTCAACTTCTTTCATAAGATCAACTGGAAGATAAATTCTATTAATTTCTCTCTGGTCTTCACCGACATCTCTTAAGATATTCGTGATTTGCATAGCTACTCCAAGTGAAATTGCAGTGTCTTTCAATTCTTGATGATGCTTTGTTGCGAGTATTGGGAGTAGCATCAACCCAACCGATCCAGCTACAAAGTAACTATATTTTTCTAGATCAGCTAGCGTTTCCGGTTGCTTGAAGTTATAGTCCATGGTCTGACCTTCTAGCTGATCGTAAAATGGCTTTAATGACATGTCAAAACGATTAAATACATCTCTTAATGCTCTCCACACTGGGAGGTCAGGAATATCCCCTTTTTCAAACTGCTCAAGTAATTTTTTGATACTCTGTAATGCTTTCTGTTGCTCTACGGAAGAGTCCGCTTCGTCGATACTGTCATCTGCTTGTCTACAAAATGCATAAATGGCATAGACAGCTTTTGCTTTTTCTTCGGGTAATCTTGAAAAAGCAAAATAAAAACTTTTTGAATGTTCTTTTATAATTTCTTCGCAATAAGCATAATCCAGATCCAAGTCTTTTTGCTTACTTTTTTCTTTTTCGATTTCACTTCCTCCTCGAAATGGATTAGATAGTCTGCACAAAATAACTTTCAGGCAATATGTATCTAATTTTATATTAAACAAGAATTTTTCCCTACCAGAAGTCTTTCGTTTTCCCAAGATAGGAACCTTTACTTTATATTAACATATTACCTGTTATCACAAAGTGTTCAACGATTTAATTCATTAAAAAATCATCACTTCCCCCTCTAAAGAGTTGACCGCTCCTTTTTGTTTATTATTCTGTTTGATGGGTTCAAGTTCAGTATCAACTTTCTATTTTTAAAATTTTTCCTAAAAAAGGATTTATTCATTTGATAAACGGCTTGCAAATAATGATAACATTCGGAATTCTATAGTGTCTTTTTTTGTTCACAACAATCTTCTAGTTATTTTCATACTAATTTACTTAATAATATAGAGATTTCATACATTCAGTTATATTTTTTCATTCGAACTTTATTACATAAATATATCATTCGTTATCTAAAAAGACTATCTCTATGCAACATAACTAACGCTTATGAATACTGAACTTACATAAATATACTAATTGAGCTAAAAAAATGTGAAAGATTATACTGATATGTATAATACATAATAAACTACTTACTTTCCATTAGCGCTTACTATCTCTTACTAACTTTGATCTGTTCATTAAATTCTTTAATTAGCCTACCGATAATAACTGGGAAGGAGTGATTTATATAATGGAAGCAACTACAAACGATGTAACACATAGTCAAAAGGTCAAAAGTAAAAAGCAATTTGGTAAGAGAATGAAGTTTCGAAGTTTACAGGCAAAAATATTATTTGGTTTTGGTTTAGTTGTCTTATTAGTTATTGGACTGATTATTGAAAGTAGTATGATGGATAGAAAGACTGATGCTGAAACTAGGGCATTGATCGAACATGAAGTTCCTTTGATGATTGCAGATGAACGGGTAGGTTTTTCAATTGCCAGACGTTCTACAAATGTCCGCGCCTACTTAATGACTGGAAGAGAAAATTATATTGATATGTTCTTGGAAAGTTCAGAAGCTGTTAAACCTTATATGGAGACTCTTACATCCTTATCAGATTCTGAAACAATCTACAATCTATCTTTAACTCACGAAGCATGGACTCAAGATATATTAAATGACGTTCTTTATGTTTACCAGAATGGTGATGAAGAACAAGCCATTGCCAATTTAGACAATATGTCTGCTACTACTACACAGATGTTAGATGGATTTTCTGCTGCGGCAAAAGAGCGAGAGCAACTAATCTTTGAGGCTGGAGAGAACATCAAAGAAATTAGTGATTTTTCGTTCGTCGTCAATATTGTTGTTGCCATCTTAGTTGTTATTTTAGCAATAATTGTAGCCATACTGACCGCACGTTCTATCTCTATACCAATCAAGAGTGTGATGCAAAAGGTTTCTGAGATTACATCTGGAAACTTGAAAGGAGAACCATTATCGATTGATAGCCGAGATGAAACAGGTAAACTTGCTTTAGCCGCGAACGGTATGCAAGATAAATTAAAGGAAATTCTTTCAAGCATTTCTGAAGTCTCTTACCTTCTTACTTATAATAGTAAAGAATTATCTGAAACCTCTTCTGAAGTTATGTCTGGTACTGACCAAGTTGCGATGACCATGCAAGAATTGTCAGAAGGATCTGAAAACCAGGCAAACACAGCGAGTAAGTTAGCGAGTATTATGGAAGCTTTCTCTGAGAAAGTCGCCTCTACCAACGAAAATGGTCAAAATATTAGCCGACTCTCCACCAAAGTTATTGAAGAAACAGCAAACGGTACGACAATGATGGCTTCTTCTGAAGCTCAAATGCAAAAGATTCATGAGATTGTCAGTCAGTCGGTATCTAAAGTTGATCAGCTTGATCATCAAACTCAAGAAATATCTAAACTTGTAGAAATTATTCAAAATGTCGCGAACCAAACAAACTTATTAGCATTGAACGCTGCCATTGAAGCGGCTAGAGCCGGTGAACATGGTAAAGGCTTCGCAGTAGTTGCGGATGAAGTTAGAAAACTAGCTGAACAAGTTGAAGTGTCTGTTAATGAAATTACTGGATTTGTTCAAGCTATTCAAAAAGAATCAAAAGACGTTAGTGAATCTCTTAAAGAAGGTTATGCAGAGGTAGAAAGTGGAACCTCTCAAATTAAGTCAACAGCCCACTCATTCGACCAAATTAGTAAATCCTTGAGTGATGTAGCGAGTAGTGTAGTCATGGTCAATTCAAATCTTGCTGAAATTAAAAATCATAGCGATGATATGAATGCTTCTATTGAAGAAGTCGCTTCTGTATCAGAAGAATCGGCTGCAGGTGTAGAAGAAACATCGGCTGCTACACAACAGATCAATAGTTCAATGGAAGAAATTGCTGGAGACGGCGGCAAAGTTTCCCAATTAGTTGAACTTGCTCAAAATATGGATAACTTAATCAAAGGATTTCAAATTTAATGAGCTTAAGAAAAACGATTCTCTATTGAGAGTCGTTTTTTTATATTTCCTAATCTGTTTCAATGTGCAAGAATTATACTGCGATTTTTTCGCCACATTTCATTCACAAATTACAAAATCTTTGTTTATTGATAAATCCATTTTATTACACTCGTCGTCTAATGGTCAGGTTTATAACTAAAGTGTTTTTTAAGATTCGGTTTAGATCATCATTTCCCTTATCAATTGTATATATACGTTTCCAATTGCATAAATGAAATCATTTAAAGTCCTAAATTTTTAATTCCTCTCCTTTTTTGTTTCGAATCATATTATCATGTGATTTTCGCCTATTTAGTCTCATTCTCTTTTCTTGGAATTTTTTTAATTAAAAGAAATAGGAATTTATCCGATACTATATTCAAAGGAGTGATCAAATGGATCATAGTATTCGCAAAGATAAAGTTACTACCACTAATAAAAAAAGTATGAAAAAATTCCCTTCTATAAAATTTAAAAGTATTAAATCAAGATTGTTGTTTGGATTTGGTATAACCATTTTACTAACCATTATCTTGGTTGTGCACATAGGAGAAGCTACTCGAGAAAAAAATCATGTCGTTGATACCATTCTTTCACAGGAAGTCCCATTGTTGACTAACCTTCAAGATGCAAACCTGTTAGTATCGTCTATTTCGAACGATGCCGGAGCTTACACCTCAAGCGGTAATAATGAACTTAGAGCGTTATTCAACACTCATGCAGATTCGCTTGATGAAGAGATAGTCATATTGAGCGAATTGACTGATTCTTCTGATGTGGTCGAGATGACTGCTTTAGTGAATGTATGGATGAATGATATAAGATCAGACGTATTTGATGTCTACGCAGCGGGTAATACCGAATTAGCAACCCAAAATTTCAATCAACTCTCCCCTACCACTACACTGATCATCAATAAACTGACTGAAATCTCTACAGATAGAAAATTAGTGATTAACGGACATGTAGAAGATCTGTCTCGGACAAGTACGACTAGTTACTATACTAACTTAGCTTTGAGCATTATTATTGTCATTGTTTCAATATTAGTTGCTCTATTTACAGCCCGTTCGTTAGTTAACCCTATAAAGAATGTTATTGCTCGAATGGAAGAAATTAAGAATGGTAATTTAAAAAACGAATACCTAATCGCTTCAAGCGAGGACGAAACTGGTCAGCTAGCCAATGCCACAAATGCGATGCAAGATAAATTAAAGGAGATTCTTTCAAACGTTTCTGAAGCTTCTTACCTATTAAATTACAATAGTAAAGAACTATCCGATGCCGCTAAGGAAGTCATGTCTGGATCTGAACAAGTTGCAGTGACTATGCAAGAGCTGTCTGAAGGTTCTGAAAATCAGGCAAATTCAGCTAGTAAATTAGCTAGTATTATGGATGAATTCTCTGAGAAAGTTGCTTCAACGAGTAAATCTGGGAAACATATTTCCAAGCTTTCTTCAAAAGTTATTGAAGAAACAACAAACGGTAAAGCACTGATGGCTTCATCTGAAGAACAGATGCAAAAAATTCACGAAATTGTAGAACAATCTGTTCATCAAGTAGATCAATTAGATCATCAAGCACAAGAAATCAATAAACTAGTTGAAATCATTCAAAATGTTGCAAATCAAACAAACTTACTTGCTTTGAATGCTGCAATTGAAGCTGCTAGAGCGGGTGAACATGGTAAAGGTTTTGCAGTCGTAGCCGACGAAGTAAGAAAGCTTGCCGAACAAGTCGAAGTTTCTGTGAATGAAATCACTGGGTTCGTTCAGGCCATACAACAAGACTCGAAAAATATGAGTCAATCCCTTAGACAAGGTTATGTAGAAGTAGAAAGTGGCACTTCGCAAATCAAATCTACTGCTCATTCATTTGATCAAATCAGCCGTTCTCTGAATGAAGTTGCTAGAAGTGTTGATACGATAAATCATAATCTGACAGACGTTAGTCAACATACCGAAAGTATGAATGCCTCGATTGAAGAAGTTGCTTCTGTATCAGAAGAATCTGCTGCTGGTGTTGAACAAACATCTGCTGCTACAGAGCAAATCAATAGTTCAATGGAAGAAATTGCTGGTGACGGTGGAAAAGTTTCTCAACTTGTTGAGCTTTCACAGAATATGGACAACTTACTAAAAGAATTTCAAATTTAAACACTATTCAACTCTGTTTCTCTCTATGAGGAGCAGAGTTTTTATTATTCTACTTAAATGCAAGGGAACAAGTTCATTCACAAAATAAAAATTATAGCGGACTTGAATATTAATTTTATCTGATTTGTTCCGATAGTGACTCTCGGGGAGTTAATGATTGACTAAACCGTTGTACTACGTGAATGCTAATTGAGTACTCACCCATACTTATTATCATTTCACCTAGATCAGCTAATCGTTTTTCATTTGCTCTCTTACTTAAGCTCAACATCTGTAAAACTAAGTTCATTTATTGGCAAAGCTCTCAACTTTTGTGGATACTCAACTTTCCACTACGTACATATGAGCGGGTTCGGTAAATAGTTTGTAAGGAGCAAAGAAAAAGGAGATAGAAGAATGGCAGCAGAAGAAAAAAAGGTCAAACAAAAAAGAAATAAAGAGAACAAAGAAAAGAAAAGCTGGATTAAATTCAAAAGTTTACAATCCAGAATATTATTTGGATTTGGTATCGTACTATTTTTAGTTATCGTTTTAGTAACGGCTACCTCTTTTTCGAGTCAAAAAATTCAAGAAGATACCGAAGCAATGGTTGAATATCAAGTTCCTCTAATGATTGCCGATGAAAGGGCTGCATTCTCCGTAACGAGACGCGCCTATAACGTTAGAAGCTACCTTGCAACCGGTGATGCTTTTTTTAAGAGTAGTGTTGGCGATGACACCGCAGCTGCAATTCCCTACTTCGAAAGAATTGGAGACATGTCTAGTTCGGATACAGCCGGCGACCTTGTTGAAACACACAAAGAATGGTCTGAAGCGTTAATCAACGATGTTATTACTGTATACGATAACGGAGACCCAGAACAAGCTTTTCAGAATATGAACGCATTATCTCCTACAACAACGGCTATGATCGAAGAACTATCTAGCGCTTCTATTATTAGAGAAGAAATCATCGAACAAGCTGGATCAGATGTTTTAACTATTGTAAAATCCACCTTTATAACTAATATTGTGAGCGCAATCGTTGTTATTTTGTTAGGCGTTATTGTTGCAATACTTACCTCTCGTGCTATCTCAACACCTATTAAAGCTGTAATGAATCGTATGGATATTGTTCGTAGAGGAAAACTAAACAACCCTCACCTTCCGATTCTTTCACAAGACGAGACTGGTCAATTATCGGAATCTACAAATATCATGCAAGACCGCTTAAAAGCACTTGTTGGCAGCATATCAGAAGTTTCTCATACGTTGTCGTACAACACTAAAGAATTATTCGATACTTCATCAGAAGTCGTTTCAGGAACAGATCAAGTCGCTATGACGATGCAAGAACTTTCAGAAGGTTCTGAGAGCCAAGCGAATACGGCAAGTAAATTATCTACAATCATGCATGATTTTTCCAAAAAAGTAGATACAACAACTGAAAACGGTCAATACATTAAAATACTTTCGAACAAGGTCATGGATGAGACAAACAATGGTCGTACATTGATGGAATCTTCTGAAAGTCAAATGGCAAAAATCAATGAAATTGTGAAACAGTCTGTTGAAAAAGTGGATCAACTCGATACACAGACACAAGAAATTTCAAAATTAGTTGAAATCATTCAAAACGTTGCTGATCAAACAAACTTATTAGCACTAAATGCTGCTATTGAAGCCGCTCGCGCTGGTGAACACGGAAAAGGCTTCGCGGTTGTTGCTGACGAAGTTCGTAAGCTAGCAGAACAAGTAGATGTCTCAGTATCTGAAATCACCGGTTTTGTTCAAACTATACAGATTGAATCTAAAAATGTTAGTGACTCACTTCAAGAAGGTTACACTGAAGTTCAAAGTGGAACTACACAAATCAAAGCTACTGGAGATACGTTCAAACAAATCTCTAAATCTTTAGACAATGTAGCGGCCAGTGTAGATATTATCAACACAAACTTATCTGAGATTAAAACCAATACAGATGAAATGAATGCATCCATCGAAGAAGTCGCTTCTGTTTCTGAGGAATCAGCAGCCGGCGTAGAAGAAACTTCTGCGGCTACGCAACAAATTAGTAGCTCAATGGAAGAAATCGCTGGAGACGGTGGAAAAATTTCTCAATTAGTTGAGATTGCACAAGATTTAGAAAACCAAATGCAAGTCTTCGACGTCTAATCAAATAGTGTTGTTTAAAAAAGCATATCCCCCATTTTTTTGGAGAGTATGCTTTTTTAGATTGATACCGAATAACTTGAACAATCTTACTCAAGCCCTTATGATAAACCTACGTACTTTCACACAAATAAATGAAGGAGTTTATCTATATGGCATCGATTTTCCTGCAATCCTTTAGTTTTTTACTCGTTGTACTCATCGCCTACCTCTTTAAAAAAGCTGGCATATTGAGGTCAACCGACGGTACAATTTTACAAAAAATCGTATTAAATATTACACTTCCTGCTACGATCATTATGGGTTTTAATGCTGTACAAGTAGATGTCTTATTGTTTATCATGATTGGGCTTGGATTACTCTGCAACATTGTTTTAATTTTTGTAGGTGGGTTATTCTGGAGACAAAAAAGTTTACCTGAACGCTCTATGATGATGTTTTCTCAGGGGGGATTTAATATCGGCAACTTCACCATTCCCTTTGTTCAAGGTCTCTTCCCCGCTGCAATTCCTTTTATAGGTAGTTTTGATATGGGAAATGCGCTTATGTTGTTTGGCGGATCACCGATGATTGTGGATAATGTACTTGGGCAAGAACGGGAAGAGTCGAGCTACTTGAAAAGAGTTCTTCGGTTATTTCATTCACCAGCCTTTACGACGTATTCTATCATGCTATTATTGGCCCTCATTGGCATCACTGTACCTACCAGTGTAACTTCTGTCGTTCAACTTTTTGCGAGTGGGAATGCTTTTTTATCGATGTTTATGATTGGGCTTTATCTTGAAATTGAAATCGACAAGCGTTCACTTAAGAAAATAGCCAATGTCCTTTCCATCCGTTACGCACTCGTTATTCCAATCGCTATTGGATTTTACTATTTATTGCCACTTCCTGAACTGGTTAGACTCTCTCTTGTATTAGTTTTGCTTGCGCCCGTAGGAACGGTATCAACAATTAACATGATAATTTATGGAAACGAACGCTCAACTTCCAGTTTCCTTTCATCCATTAGTATGATCGTTTCACTAGTACTCATGACGATTGCTCTGACCTTACTTGCATAATTCAAAACGTAATATAAAAGATATGTAAAAAGCAGGTTGCTTCTCGACATTGAGAAACGACCTGCTTTTACTATCTATACTACCTTTTCCATTGTTTTGTGAACAATTCCTATTTGCATGTACTCATCACTTGTATAAGAATAGCCTAAAGCTTCATAAAATGGCCAAGCGTTTTGTCTGGCATGCATCCAGATTTTCTTTACACCAAAATCTTTTGCCCACTTTTCAGCTTCAATCACTAATTGCTTTCCAATCGATTTCCCTTGATAGTCTTGATCGACTGCCACTTGTCTCATCTGATAAATTTGATTTTCCGTTTCTATAAGAAAAAGCGTCCCGATAACTTCACCTTCTAAAAGTGCCACAAAATGGTGCGCGTCTTCTTCGGATGATTTCGCTTCTTGTTCTAAGCTGATCCCTAGAGGCTTTCTTAATACTTGATCTCTTAATGTCAGAGATCCTTGATACTCAGCATCTTCAGTCGTGATTTTTTTTATCGTAAGGTTATCCATATATTCACCTGCTTTAAATAATTCCCCTGTTGGGATAAAATTAGTATAGCAGTCTGCTTTACAAAAATATATCTTTAAAGACAAAAAATCCTTCGCAAGATATTAGATACCTCGCGAAAGACTCTTATATTTTAAACATTAATCTTCTTCAGGAATTAACACTGCTAGAATAATGTAAATTAACAATGTTGGCGACAATATAAGGAAACCTAGTCTGACAGCAATTGATGGAATGTCTAAATACTCTGCAATGCCTCCACATACTCCTGAAACCCATCGATCTGTTCTGGACCTTCTCAATTTTTTATCCATTAAAAAACCTCCTACTAACATAGTGAACTTCTTATCTTTAAAATAACGTTCTTTATCCAAATTTGCAACTATTTTATCGACACAAGCAAATCATTCTGAATTTTGAATTTTTTTACTATATAATTAGAAGTAGAAAATCATTTGAAGGAGAGATTTGATGAGTGACTTTGTGACATTAGGTAGATCCGGTTTAAAGGTACATCCAATTGGTTTAGGTGCCAATAAAATTAGTGATGCTAATCCAGAAACACATACAGAATACGGTGGCGATATTTTATTAGATGCCATTGATAAAGGATTGAACTTTATCGATACGGCATTTATCTATGGTGATGGTAAATCTGAATCGATCATTGGTGAAACACTTAAAAAGAATAACTTACGCCAAGATATCGTGATTGCTACAAAAGGTGCGCACGAATACGTTAATGGTGAATTGAAATTGAATAACTCCCCTGAATTTCTGACAAAGCAAGTAGAAGATAGCCTTACCCGTTTACAAACAGATTATATTGATCTTTATTATATCCACTTCCCAGATGAACATACACCTAAAGCAGAAGCAATCGGTGCTTTATCTCGTCTGAAAGAACAAGGTAAAATCCGTTCGATTGGTGTTTCGAACTTCTCGTTTGACCAAATCAAAGAAGCAAACGTACATCAGGATATCGATGTCGTGCAAGATGAATACAATTTGCTAAATCAAGAAGCAGAAAGCAAAGTATTCCAATACTATAGAGAACAAAATATTAGCTTTATCCCTTACTTCCCATTTGCTTCTGGATTACTAGCGGGTAAATACGATCAAAACACTCCATTAACTGATCGTCAGAAAAGTCGTCCTCAATTCCAAGAACCAACGTATAGCGACATTCTTGGAAAAGTTGATCAAATCAGACCTTTAGCTGAAAAATATAATACAGGACTCCAAAATATTGTATTGGCTTACTACCTATCTAAAGATGTTGTAGATGCCGTGATTCCTGGTGCTAGAAATCGTAAGCAGATGGAACAAAACCTTGAAGCAGCTAGCTTCAAATTAACGGAAGATGAATGCAAGTTTATCTCAACTGTCTTTCCACCGTCTTTTAAATTAAGCTAAGTAAAATTAAAAACAGAGTCCCCTTCTTATTGAGGAGACTCTGTTTTTTAGTATTCTTTTTTCTTTAGATAAAGATATGTTCCTAAACCTAAGACAGCGGCTAAAATAACGACAATCAGCGATCCAAAAGGTGTATCGGTACCAAACAGTCCACCTGTGTTAATACCCCATAGACTGAATATTAACGTAGGGACAGCAATCACCAACTGAGCAGAATCCAAAAATTCCATGATCCTATTTAAACGACTGTCGATCATATCCGAAATCAGCCCACCTGTAGTATCAATCAAGTCTCTATAGATTTCTACTAATCGATCAGATTTCCTGATTTTTTTATGGATTTCTTTGATCGTCCGCTCTTCTACTTCCATTTTTTTAAATAGATCTCGCTCTAGTAAATTAAGTATTGTCTGCTTCTGATCATCTAATGTTTGTTCCAAAAAAACCATATCCCGCTCTGCATCTGTTAGATCTAACAGCGTTTCTCTTTGTGTTGTATTTCTTGCTCTTTGGTCGATATCATCGATGCGCACCTTTAAATCGATCAGTTCAGCAATGTATAACTGATACATATTCAAAATAAAACTCGTGATCAGTTCTCCCGAATTCACTTCAGCATCTACTTCATTTTGGATAGATGGCAAAATTGACTGATCCTTTTCATTCGCAATTGTAATCAGCATATCTTCATTAAAAATAAACGTAACTGGATACAAACCATTCTCAACAGAATGGGGTTCTACTTCGTTGTAGTTAATTAAAACAACATATAAGCACTCTCCAAGAACATTTGAGAAGACTTGTTCAATTTCAGTGATATTTTCCGGGAAATATTCTGACACAAACAGATCTCTTGGAAGATCAAAAGTATTTGATAGATATTCAATATCCTCACTAGTAGGATTTGTTACAGAAACCCATTCAGCCGCAGATTTCGAACTCTTATTAACTTCTTCTCCAAAATTATAATAGGATATCATCTTTTTCTCCGTTCAGATACTTTGACTTTGGCATGATATCATGCCTGTTTTCCTATTATCGCATTTTTTTAAGCAAAATAAAAACCAGAACAAATTTGAGGTCCTCTGTTCTGGTCTTTGAAACTATTTAATCTATTCTATTCATTTAGTATGGACTCAATAGAGCCCATTGTTTGAGCAAAATAAGCCACTGGATCTAGTTCATTCTGATTTTTCCATTCATAGGCTGCACCATAAAGCATCCAACTAAATATAGAAGCCATATTTTGTATTTCTTGTTTTGATTTTTCAGAGTATTTTAACTTTAACGATTCAAAAAGAACTTGTTCTACTTCTTTTCTTAAAATCGTTTCGTTGATACTAGCCATTTCATCATAACTATAAGAACACAATGCATACAGCTCATTATGATAGTTTGTTAATGCTACAAATACGTTTGTCAGTGTATTTTGGCAAAAATTAGTAGTTTCCGCAAGTTGGTTTCGGACGTTTTCCATAATGATTTCTTTTGTAACGACTTCAAATAATTCGTATTTATCTGCAAAGTGGTTATAAAATGTCGCTCTATTAACCATAGCCTTTGTTGTAATGTCACTAATTCGTATTGTTTCAAACGATTTTTTCTTCAACAATTCAAAGAAAGCATCAATGATGTACTTGCGCGTACGAATTTTACGAATATCTTTATTCTCTACTATTTCTTGCATTTCTTCACCTATACTTTCTCAACATTTATTTAATTTTGTTGCTTAAGCAACACTTATCAATTACTGTCTATTGTGACTTACATTTTGTAAGTTATAATAAAAGTATACAACAGATGTTGGATAAAAATCAATACCAGTTAATAAAAGAGAACAGGAGAATTTATCATGAATAGTATCATTAAAAGAATGTTTGGTAAAAGACAACAAGCAGAGAATAAGAGAACAGAGGAAACTACCATGTCAGAACCATTGAAGATCGGCATTATTTTAGGAAGCACTAGACAAGGACGTGTTAGTACACAAGTTGGCGAATGGGCTAAAAATATTGCTGACGAAAGAAGCGATGCACACTACGAAATCGTTGATACCGCCGACTACGATTTACCATTCTTAGGAACAACTGCTGGAACAGAACCTGGTCTAGCTAAATGGGCAGAAAAAATCAACGAATTAGATGCCTTTGTATTTGTTGTTGCTGAATATAACCATGGCATCACTGGTGCTTTGAAAAATGCCATTGACAGTGCCCCTACAACTGCTTGGAACAATAAAGCTGCAAGCATTATGAGTTACGGTTCAACTGGTGGCGCTCGTGCTGCTGAACACTTACGTGGTATTTTAGGGGAATTAATGGTTGCTGATACACGTGTACACCCAACATTCTCACTATTCATGGACTTTGAAAACTTCTCAACTTTCGAACCAGGAGATTTGCATTTAGAAAATATGGCTATGATGTTTGAACAATTAAACACTTGGGGAAGAGCGCTTAAATCTGTAAGAAACTAATTCAAGCCTTACTAATAAAGCAGTCTATCCATTAGTAAGCAGCTTTATAAAAAAAGAAATCTTGAACTTTAACTGAGAACGATATAATAAATTAAAAAATAATATAAAATTTCGGTATTAACCATGGCCATTAATGGAATATCCTTTAGTATTAAATTTTTTCTTTCTAAGTGTATTTATAGGAGTATCACTTCATCAATAGTTCTTCGACATTTATTGATTTTTGTTGCTTAAGCAACACTTATCGATTATTGTCTATTGTCACTTACATTTTGTAAGCTATAATAAATATATACAACAGATGTTGGAGAAATAACAGCATCAAATTTAATTAAGAGAATAGGAGATTTTATCATGACAGAACAATTAAAAATCGGTATCGTTTTAGGAAGCACTCGACAAGGGCGCGTTAGTACACAAGTTGGAGAATGGGCTAAAAAAATTGCTGACGAAAGAAACGATGCACACTACGAAATCGTTGATATCGCCGATTACGATTTACCATTCTTAGGAACAACTGCTGGAACAGAACCAGGTCTAGCTAAATGGGCAGAAAAAATCAACGAATTAGATGCTTATGTCTTCGTTGTAGCTGAGTATAATCACAGCATCACAGGTGCTTTGAAAAATGCCCTAGACAGCGCACCAACAACTGCTTGGAACAACAAAGCCGCAAGTATTATGAGTTACGGTTCAACTGGTGGCGCACGTGCTGCTGAACACTTACGTGGTATTTTAGGAGAATTGATGGTTGCCGACACTCGTGTACACCCAACATTCTCACTATTCTTAGACTTTGAAAACTTTTCAACATTCAAACCAGGTGAATTGCACTTAGAAAACATGACTATGATGTTAGATCAATTAAACGCTTGGGGAACTGCACTTAAATCTGTAAGAGGATAATTCAATCCCTCTCTTAAAGAAGCCTACCATTTGGTAAAGCTTCTTTTTTTTGCGCAAAAAAAGAGATCTCAGACATATGTCTGAGACCTCTTTTAAGTGTTCGTTTTAAATTAGTTAGAACCAGCGTTCATTGATTCTTTTTCTAGTTCAGCTTCGTGTGTCATTGCTGCTTGTCCTAGTAAGTTCAAGTAGTTCCAAGGACGATCGAATACTGGTTGGAAGAAGAAGTCAACTAGTGCTAAATCTTCAATTGTCATTCTGTTTTGGATAGCAAGTGACAATGTGTTTGCTGATTGAGTGATGTCGTATTTAGACATTACTTGTCCACCAACAATACGTTTAGTGCCTACTTCATAAACAAGTTTCATCATGATTTTTTCGTTAGTTGGCATGAATTCTGGACGGTAGTTATCTTCAAACATAACCGCACGTGCTTCAAGACCCATTACTGGAGCACTAGACTCACTTACACCAGTTGAACCGATGTTCCATCCGAATAAGTGTAAACCAGAAGTTGACTGAGTTCCTCTGTATTCTAATGTTGGTTCTTTAATGTTTTTACCTACAAGTAATCCCATACGAACAGCGTTAGTTGCTAATGGAATATAAGCGTGTCCACCAGTTGGGTTGTAGTTTACTGCACAGCTATCTCCAGCTGCAAGAATGTCTGGGTTGCTTGTACGCATGTAGTTATCAACGATAATTGCGCCATTTCCAAGCATTTCAACTTGACCTTTAACAAGATCAGTATTTGGACGGAAACCAACACATAAGATAACCATTTCTGATTCATATTCTCCACCAGAAGTTTTAACTGTTGTCATTGTTCCATCTTCACTATCTTCGAATCCTTGAACCATTTCGTTTAATTGAACTTTAATTCCACGTTCTCTTAAGTCTTTTTCTAAGACAGAAGTGAATTCAGGATCAAGATATTTGTTCAAGATACGGTCAAGACCATCAACTAATGTTACATCTTTACCATCTTCAGCGAACGCTTCAACAAGCTCGATACCAATGTATCCTCCACCTACGACAGTAATTTTTTGTTTACCTTCTTTACGTGCAATGATTTCTTGTGCTTGGTTGTAGTTTTTACAAAGTACAACGTTTTTGCTTTGAATACCTTGGATTGGAGGAATGATTGGCCAAGAACCAGTTGTTACAACTAATTTGTCATAAGTGTCTTGAGTTTCTTCACCTGTTTTAAGATCTTTAACGGTTACTGTTTTAGCTTCAGAATCGATATTTAGAACATCGTGTTCCATTTTAACGTCTGCGCCAAATTCAGCTAATTCTTCAGGGTTTGAGTAGAAAAGTCCTGCTGGATCTTTAACAACGCCACCAACATACAATGCAATACCGCAAGATAGGAAAGATACGTTATCGTTTCTTTCATATACAGTTACTTGTGCATCCGGATTTTCACTTAAAATTGTTTTAACCGCTGATGTTCCCGCGTGCGTACAACCTACAACTACTACTTTCATTCTCTATTTTCCTCCTAGGAAATATATAATATTTTGTCTTACAATGAAAAACAGCGAGACTGACAGGCTAAAAGTTATTGAATTCACAAAAATAAATAGAGCAACTATTCACAAGCACGATCAGAATGATTCCTCTTGTTTCGCACGATGAAAAACTGTCTATGTTTTATTTGTAAATATAAACTTTCGTATCCCTTACCTGATGACCTTCTGCACTCGACTTACAATGAAAACATGATCTCTTGCTGTTTTCATACTCATTATACTCCTGATTATTTAAATTTCAAGGGGTTTGTTCAAATTAATTCAATAAGATCTATTTTATAAAAAGCCTTATTCGTAGAGGATTAAGGGCTTTAAACGTACGAAAAGTAAGTAAAAATAATCGTATAATGTTTCCGTTAGGATATTTTTTCACAAACTATCTTCTTATAGCTTGTTTTGGCAACAATTCAACAACATCATTTTTAAGTGAAACAAACAGTACAGTCAGCTATCCTGATGTACTGTTTGTTTTTATTAATGGATAATAGCTAATTCTTCAAAAGTTTCCTCTACGTATTGATCATCTTCCAATGGTTGTTGAACTTCTTGAGTCCACATATTTTCGTCGAGCAACTGATCTAGGTTTGAGTACTTAGATTTAAAATCACTTCTTTTAAATTCGAAAACATTGTCCTGAAATTCTAGTGTCAGCTGATCCATATTCTTGATTAAAGCAAATCCTGCAGTGGCATTATACAAAAGAGTTCTATATGCAATAAGCACTTCATCTTGACCGTATTCATTATCTTTATCAGTCGTGATGGTTGAATGAGTAGATTCACTTAACGTAGTAGGATAATGAACTTCAACCCCTAACTCCTCTGGATAGAGCTGAAAAGTCATTTCATCTTGAGTCATGGGCAAACTTCTAAATAAATTGAACGTATTCGAATTATCTCCAAGATAGTCGCTTTCATATTTAGCTATATAATTAAAGTCTTGTGTCAATGGGTTCAGTTGCTCTTTTGCATAACGCTCTTCTGCTTGGTTTTTATTTGGAAGAACGACTAGTTGAATCCAAATAAATCCAACAAATCCAATCAGGAGCAGTACCATGATCCACATATTTTTATTTTTATTCATATACCTCTACCTCACTTTCCTCTATTAGATTTCTGGCTTTATTCACAGTCAATGGAATGATTACTGTAACAAACGGTGTCAGATATCTCAGTGCGATTTCAGCAAACTGATAAGGGCCGCTGATCGAAATTGGTCTAGAAAACCACAGATTACTCGCAAAATAAATACCTGTAACACTCAATAAACTGATAATTATAAAGACAACCCAAATTTTCCAAGCAATATTTTTGAGTTCTCTGGTTCTTTTAATATTCATATACTTAATTTTGATATCACCGTTGTTCACTTTTCTTAAATAAACGATATAGACGATGCTAAGCAATATCGAAAGTATCATAAAAAAGTAACTCAATAACAAATGTTCTGGAAACAAAGATAATGGTAGCGTCAAAATCCATATAATCACACTGTATAAAGTCATCGATTGTAGAAGACTGGCTAAGAATCGATTGATGTCGACTTTTTTATTTTCTTCTATCAAGTGATCGACAGAATCTATATGCGCTATCGTATTTTTAACGGCCTCTTCTTCGCTATATCCTTCTAGCAATAGATCTTCTTTTCGGGCCAACAAATTGGAATAAACTTCTTCTTTTAATTCTTGAATTTGTTTATTTTTCTTATAGGGTTTAAAAAGCCATTCAATATGTTTTTCAATTTTATCCATGTCTATCGTTCCCCCTCAACTAACTGATCAATTATTTCCCTAGCTATTTTCCATTCTGCTATAGCTTTTTTATAATATTTTTTCCCATTATCTGTTACTTTATAGTACTTCCTACGACCACCTTGCGTCTCATCTCCCCAGTAAGATTCGATATAGGCACCCTTTTCTAGTCGCTTTAAACTCGTATATAAAGAAGGTTCTTTTAGTTCGTACTGACCGTTACTCAAGATTTTGATTGCTTTAATAACTTCATATCCGTAGTTATCTTGATCAATCAAAATTCTTAAAATAATGGTATCGATATGACCTCTTATGTAATCTTTATTAATGGATTCACTCACTCTATCCCCTCCTTAAGAAAATTATAGCATAAGTACTATTTCATGCATAGTACTTATATTTACATTGTAATTTAATTTTTGAGACTCTACTTTTTATGAATTTATCTATTCTTACTGTTATAATGATTGAGTTGAAAAATGAATGGAGAGGAATGAACGATCTTGATTGAAGAACACCCCCCCTTGAATAAATTGGATGAAGCTGTTATCCAATATGACAAAATAGATAGTTTAGTTATCGGTATCTTCTATATGATTGGTTGTGCTGGACTTGTCTTTCTTGTCTACTGGTTTGATTGGCCTATTATCTTTGCGATTTTATCTGTTTTAATTACGTTACTCGTCTTCTGTGTCGATTACTTTGTCTTACCTTACCTAAGATACAAATCGATTCGCTATGAAGTTCATCCTACATATCTAGAAATATTGAAAGGCGTCTTTTTTAGAAAAAGAGAGATTATCCCGATAGAAAGAGTGCAGCAAGTTTCTATAGAAGATGGCCCATTATCTAGAAGACACCATGTACAGATTGTTGAGATTCAGACCGCTGGAACGGGTCATCAAGTTCCACTTTTACTAGAAGAAGATGCACAAGCCTTAAAAGCCCAGATTATGGATCTTATCAAAGAGGTGCAGTCAGATGTATAATAAACAAAGATTAAACAAAGGAACCTTATTCACTAAATGTTTTAAAAGAATGACGACTTTAGTGGTTCCTTTATCTATTTATTCTTTTATTGGCCTTACTGACGGAGAATTTTTAGAGATGTTTTTGATTATGCTTGCTGTTTTTTGTGTTGTTTTGCTATTGGGGACGCTCATTGATTTGATCAAATACTTACGAACTTCTTACTACATCGAAAATAACCGTTTTATACTCAAAAGTGGCTTATTTATCAAAAAAGAAAAAGATATTCAAGTCAGTCGGATTCAAAGTATTGATACTTCTGAGACTCTGGCACATCGATTTTTGAACATTACCAAAGTTACAATTCAGACGCCTGGGAAAAATATTCTACTGGATGCTATCTCAATAGAGCAACTGGAAGAGATCACAAAACAGCTGAACCTCTTAAATACTACCATTGAAGTCAAAAATGAAGATGAATTGACTACTGATGCGTTAGCGGAACAAGCTCGTTTGTCAAAAAAAAAAGACGAAGGAAACCTGATCTATCAACTTTCCTTAATCGATATCATCAAGTTGACCGTCTTGAACATTTCAGTGATTCGTAGTTTTATTGCCTTTCTTTTAGCGGGGAGTTTTATATCCAATATTTTGATCGATTTTGCATTTGAGCAAACTAATAACTTACTAAATACCTCTGTACTCCTTTTAATTCTCGTTATTTTAAGTACCCTTGCGGCAATTTATTTGCTTGGAGCAATCTTTGTGATTTTCAAGCAGTACCAGTTCAGTGTCTTTTTGACAGATAAACAACTAAAAATCAAACGAGGTTTGTTGGAGACGAACAGTCAGACTATTGTTCTCGAAAATATTCAAAGTCTTGAAGAACAACAAAACTGGTTAATGAAATGGTTTGGATATACTACTCTATCACTGTCCATTGCTACTGATGAAAATGAGGATGAGGATGACGATAAAAATGAAGAATCTGGAAACGGAAAAGTCATTTTATTTCCACTTGTCAAAACAGATCAGCTAGCTAGTTTGATGACAGCCTGTTTCCCAAATTACCTTTTTGAACCTGCTGATTTGATTACACCAAAGCGTTCTATACGACGCTTTATACAATTCAGATTATTGTTTTGGGTTATTGCTACATTAACGATGTCTATCCTGTTTTGGTCTTACGCATGGATGATCGGTTTGATTTTTATTTTACTGAACCTACTCTTTGGTTACCGTTCACAACGATTAAACGGATACAAGCTTTCAGATAATGAACTCACTATACAAGTCGCTCAAAGATTTTCCGTGAAAAAGATCTATATTCCTAGAGGTCGCATTTTGAATTTACAGATCAAGCAAAATCCTTTTTTGAAAAAAGCTGGACTAGCTAAGGCTGTCTTCTTTTCTGCGCAAGGTCAGCTTTCTCAGGACACCGAATTAAAGTTTATTGAGGAATCAAATGCTTTCGAATTATTTAACTGGTTCAAACCAGAAGGGAGTGAGCGCAATGAATACTAACGAAACGAATGTAGATGTAGTCCGCTACTGGAGAATAAAAGCTTTTATTCATTGTCTAATCTTTTTAGTCATTCTCATCAGTTTGTATTTCCTAAATCAATTTCTTGATTTTATCACTGTTCCAGAATGGACTCTATTATTCGTTCTACTTATACTTGTAGCGCAATGGCTATTTTATATAGCTTTTCGTCCCTCTCTTAAAGCTAAACACTGGCGTTATGATTTATACGAAAACCAACTCATCATTTTTAAAGGCTTATGGGTAAGACAACAAATCTCGATTCCTTTAACGCGCGTACAAAATATTGAATCAGATATTGGGCCCGTTGCTAAGGCTTTCGATATCGCAGAATTGCGAGTTACTACGGCTTCTCAAACGAATTATTTGCCAGAGTTGAAACGTGAAGAAGCTTTTGAAATCCAACGAAAGATTCAAGAAAGAATCCAAACGAGTCTAACATAAAAAACGTATTCGACCTTTAGCGGTAATGATCCGCGGAGGTCGAATACGTTTTTAATTACCCCAGTAGTGATTATGAAATCCAATCAGGTAATATAATGCGATGTAGATGAAATAACTCATGCTGAACAAAAATAAGATACTTTTCAAATATTTACGGTCATCTTTTATTTCTACGCTCATAAAGATGAGCACAGTAGGAATCATGTAGTTTATTAAAATATCTACTACAGGTGTATGAAACCTTCGATTAATAATGATACTTAAAAGAATGATAAAAGTCATGCTTATGTAGAGAGTAACGCGACTGATCTTAATGATATACCGTTTTATACTCATATTTTTACCACTATCACTTTCAGTATATTTTTTACCAGGTTGCGGGATTATCTATATCGTAAATCATAACCTTAGAACCTCGAGTAATCAATTCGATTTTCTTAACTTCTTCTGAAGGACTAATTACGTGTTCTAATGGAATGACAATTTTTTGTAAAGACCGATCGGATAGTTCATAATATTGACCTAAGGAGAGTGTTAACTCACCGTTGCCCCCTTCAATCATATACCCGCCATAATTATGGAGACCATCGAAATCTGCAGTAATGATAATTTCACTGTTCTTATTAAATGCTTCCCCGTTTAAGGCAATTTGAACATCTTTTATTTGTTTATAACTAACATCTTTGCCTGATGCCCATAAGTTATATCCCATGAAGACGATTAATGGAATAAATAAAATCAGTAGAGCAATGTTAATGTACTTCCGGTTTCTACTTCGCTTAGTTTCTTTCACTATGTTTTCTACTACTTTTATATCTTCTCTTAAGATAACATCCAATGATATCTCATACAAATCACCCAGTGTGACTAACATGTCTAAAGGAGGGTAGGTTCGATTCACTTCCCAACTTGATATAGTAGATCTGGAAACATGCAAAATTTCCGCCACTTGTTCTTGTGTATAGCCTTTATTGAGTCTACCTTCTTTTATCTTGTCGCCAATTTTCATTTACTATTTCCTCCTTTTCTTTATTCATAGTATGGCTTATGGGTGAGTGATATTCTAGATTAAAAACGTAGCTTTACGCGATATATCGAACGATACAATTTGTAGCACGCTGAATGGATAGTTATTTAATATTTGTTTTTATAATGCCAGATTGCTATGTATCGGAAAGAGAGTACAATAAGCATTAAAGTTAACGGATAACTATTATAAAAACTGATCGAAAACCCATCAGGTAGATTTGATAGTGTCTCCCAAGAAAATCGAGTAGCTACATGTCCAATACCTCTTAGAACAGCTGGAACAAAAAATGAAAAAAAACTGATTCCAATAAACGTATTCAAAGCCGCTTGATCTGCCTTACCAATAATCATACGCCATCTTTCATCTTCATTATTTTCCGCAGTATCCTTCACTTCTTTCAAAGCCCCACAAGTACAAATAGGGCTAGGCATAACCCTCCTATAATTTCTAATAATATCATCATTCTTTTTCCTCCTTTTTCATTGTAAAGACTTGATTAATATCTCTATCAAATACAGCGGCTATTTGAAAATCCAGTTCAAGAGAAGGTGTATACTTGTATTTTTCAATAGAAATAACAGCTTGTCTTGATATGCCAACTCGTTCGGCTAAATCTGCTTGCGTCCACTTCATCTCTGCCCTTAAAACTTTAATACAATTTTCAATCATTATTTCTCCTGCTTTCAATGTAATCAACCTATTACATTGAAGAAACAGCAAAAACTCCTTAATCCTCGATAAGAGGTTCGGAGTTTTTGCTGTACTTTATTAAGATGGCATCATAGTGATTATTCCATTAAGTTTATATTCTGCTCCTTCTTTTCTGGCTGAATGAAGACGATTATCTGTATAAGTCGAAGCTTGCTCTATTTCAATATTCTCTGCTTTGAGACCCGCTTCGAGTAGAATAGATAGATTCGCATCTAGCATGCTCATCAAGTATTTTTCTCCTCTAGGTTCGAAGAAATCGTCTCGCGATTTAAATTCTTTGAATGCTTCGTAAACTTCTGGACCAACTTCGTAATTCGCAAGATCTATAGAAGGCCCTACATATGCTAAAATAGTTTCTTTATCGCATCCAAACTGTTTCACCATTCGTTCGATTGCCTTCAGTGAAATCTGTTTTGTTGTCCCTCTCCATCCTGAATGCACACTCGCTTGAACTTTTTTGACTGGATCATATAAAACGACTGGCGTACAATCAGCAAATTTGATGAGTAGGGCCACGTCTGTTTGATCTGTAATCAATCCATCTGTATCTTTAAAGGTTTTCCCAAATACAAAAGCCTCTCCGTTCATACCGTCTACATATTCAATATGCGCACTATGCGTTTGTTGACCGGAGTATATTTCTTTAGGTTCAATCGCTAATTCTCTAAGAACCTTTTCTAAATCTTCTACAACTCGATTTCCCGCTTTCTGGTATCTAAAATTGTAGTCGCTACCTGCAATCCTATTAATTAATCCATTTTCTTCTAATCGTTTAGAATTCAATTGATTCACTCCCATTTTTTTACTTAATAACTCGTTTATTGTTTTTGTAGGCATAATGAACTAAATATTATATGATGGTTCATGAGAAACCAAAAGTTACGCTTATTACACACTATTTAAAGGAGGTTCTATGGTTCATTTAATTACAGTATTTTTTATAGCACTTTTTATCATAGCATATATACAAGATCGCCGAAAAGTTTTAAATGGATTTTTCCTGACACTCGCTTTAATTAGTGTCATGGGATCACTCGCTTATGAAACAGTTCAAAATCCTGGAACGTTTATCACCTATATTTTCGTGTTTTTATTCGGTTTGATAATTATTCTATTAGCCTTCGGAGGATTTGGTCTGATTATTTTTTCTTTTTTCAATACGGTAAAAATCTATCAAAAGGAAGGCATTCGTTTAAAAAATTCTCTATTACTTGCCGTTGGTATCGGCATACTCTTTTTGAACATCGCTAGAATTTTAAAACTAGATCAGTATATTCCTACTCAACTAGACTTCTTATTTTCTTTTGCAGGTTTCTGTGTAGCCTATCTAAGTTTCTTTTTGGTCATGTTTGGAGTCTCTTCGCTTCTTTACCAGATTTACTACCCTAAACTCGATAAAGATTATATCATTATCTTAGGTAGCGGCTTGATTGATGGTCATAAAGTACCTCCTCTACTACAAAGCAGGATCAAGAAAGGCCTCAGTTTTTACAAAGTGCAATTAGAGAAAAACAATAAAAAAGCGTATGTGATTTTCTCAGGTGGACAAGGTGAGGATGAGCTCTTACCTGAAGCCGAAGCGATGGCAGAGTTTGCAAAAACACTTGGGCTTGAAGAAGAACAAATCATTGTCGAAGATCAGTCTAAAAACACTTATGAAAATATGAAGTTTTCTGCTGAGAAAATGGCCTCTTCTTCTAATAAAAAAGCTGTATTCGTGACCAATAACTATCACTTACTGAGAGCCGGTATCTATGCTAAAAGAGCCAATATAGATGCTGACGGAATAGGTGCAAGAACCGCCTTTTATTATATTCCCAATGCATTTATTAGAGAATTCATCGCCTTTATGAATCTTTACCGTAAGTATCATCTGATTGTTCTCTCTATCGGACTAGCCATAAATATTTTTTTAACGGCTTTGCTTGTTTATTTGGATTAAATGAAAACACGACAAACTCGTTAAGGAGTTTGTCGTGTTTTTTGTAGTGCTTATTTAGATTTTTTCGACCCTTTTTTTTCCTGATCCTTTTTCGGTCCAAAGTATACCAAACCGAATATCAAAAAGGCTGAAGTGACAATGATAGAAATAATCAAGAAAACCACTGGTCCGAATTGATAAATAAATGGTAGTGATGCTGCGGTAACTAACCCGCCACCTACGAAAGGTTCAAACAGAATCTGTTTATATCCAAATCCTTCAAGTGCTGGTGTCTGATGTTTAGGATCTGCAACTTTCATTAACAGCAATCCTGTTGCCGTCATACCTGTAGCTTGTCCAAAGTCTCCAAGCCCTCTTTCAAACCAGTTATCTGGAATCATTTTAGGTCCAAGATACAAGAATGCAAAGACGTTCCAGACAATCGCTACAATTGAAATCAGTAGGAATGGAATGAAATTGTCTCCGATAACTTCTAATGATAGTGTTGCTAGTGCAGATACGAGTAAAATATCTAAAGCGAACCCAGAAATTTTACTGATCAAGTTCTGGTCGATGTACATATGGATATTCATCTTATCGAAGAATAATTGAATCAGCATACCACCAATCATAGCTAGTGGGAATAATGGCATGTACGGGAACAAATAAACATCTGTCCAAGCGCCCCAAGTATAGGCTTCTAGTAGAATCAAACCTTGTTGTAAAACATAACCAAAAGCAATCGCAGCGGCTATCAATGAAAAGTGGAAAGCTAATGGTTCAATGGCTTTCGCTTCTTTAACCGTAGGTTCCATATCATACCCATAAGACTCACCCAATTGTTCTTTTTCTTCATCTGTGAAATCTGTATCTCCACCTACATATTTCGCTGTACCTCTTCTATAGGCGATATTGATCAAGATAATTCCAACGAGGACACCGACTAAGATACCGATCGTAGCCAGTCCTAGTGCTAAGTCTGCACCTTCTGCAAATCCAAGAGTAGCAAAGGTATCTGCTAAACCAGCAGCTGTACCGTGTCCACCTACGAAACTAATTTCAATCAATGCACCTGCTAAGGGACTCATTCCAAAAAACGGTGTCAAAACGAATATGGTTAGCAGTAATCCTACGACATACTGCCCCCAAGAAACAGCTTGTCCCATAACGATTTGAGGGCCAGCAGTCTTCCAGATTTTTTTAACGCTTGGTACAGTTTTTCCTAAGAATAATGCCGCAAACACAATATTGATAAACATACCCGGGAGTGGTCTCCATACTTCAAGAATAAATTCTGGAACCAATCCATTATAGAAAAAATTCCCTTCATCTAAAAATATGGAAGTCACTCTTCCTAAAGCATCGGGTCCTAATAGTAGTGCTAGAAATCCTGCAATAATTGAACTCGGTAAAAATAAATTGCGTAACCATTTTGCATGGATTCTAACGTACTTTCCTAATATCAGGAAAATCCCGATCATTACAAAACTAAATCCGATCATATTTGGTGTCATAAACCTTCTCCTTTTCCCTAATCCGATTTTTGGGCTATCCTACTAGTATACCGCCTTAAAGCCAATCAAGCAATCGTTCATAGTATGATTACGCTTGCTCTTTCTTTAAACTATAAAGTATCGCAAATAAAATACAAAACAAAAGAAATCGGTACTATAATACAATTTACAATACGAAAAAAACGTGAATTTTTATCAGTTATTCTTTTAAACTTGTCTTATATGATGAGGATTATTTGTGTATACTGACATCAAGAAGTATCATCCAAAGAAAGAGGTTTTTTCATGAATCCAATCACTGATTTCTTTATTAGACATATTCGATTTATTATTATACCTACGATTGTTATTGGCTTTGTTACAGTTTTCTGGATTATTATAAATGGATTAATTGATGATTTTTTTGGTACTTCGATTTTTTTAATCTTTTTTGCGTCAATAATGTTCATCAAAGATTTTATTAAACAGCGTAAAAATCGAAAAATAAGGTAGTTGTCTGGCTATACACCTTTCACTCGTGAACATTTACTTTATTTTAAATAAGAGGTGACCTATGTCCATTTCAGATATCAAAAGAATTGTGAATTCTCAAAAGATGTATGACGATACCCATAAAAATATTGAAGAAGCTAGAAAATCTGCGATCAAATTATGCCGTAGCTACAATAAACTAGTTAACGACGATAGTGTCTATGATCAAACTATTCTAGAGCAACTCTTAGGTCATATCGGTAAACAAGCTTTTATCGAATCGAACTTCAGATGTGAATTTGGATTCAATATTTATATAGGCGATAACGTTTATATCAATCACGATATGATTATTTTAGATTGTAACGAAGTCCGTATCGGTAACGATGTTTATATTGGACCTAGGGTTGGAATTTACACGGGAAATCACGCTGAAGACCCTATTGAACGGGCTGACGGTGGAGTCTATGCTAAACCGGTTACTATTGGAGACAAAGTCTGGCTCTGCGGCGATGTAAAAATCGCTCAAGATGTAACAATTGGAGAAAATTCCATTATTGGAATGGGTAGCGTTGTGTTAAACGATATTCCGCCAAATGTTCTTGCTGCAGGCAATCCTTGCAAAGTAATCAGACCCATAAAAGAATCAGATGTTAGATGGCATAAATAGACTACAGTTAAACAGAAACAGCTTCCCCCAGTATGCATGGGAGAAGCTGTTTCTTTGTCTTTAAAAACGTATTAATTAAATCCATAGAAAAATAACATAAATGGATAGTACCCCATGATACCTATAGCAATTAGTAAGATAGATGGGGCTATTAGTGCAATAGACTTAGTTAATTTCGAAAAATGAGATTGTTTCATGATCCATTTTCCAAATAATACCACGGCTGTCCCTATTAGTGGAATGGAAAGTAATAGATAGGAAAGAGCCAATCCTTCAAAGTAAAATCCCCTTGATACAGTCTGTTCAGAAATGATGTCATAAAAAAACATCGGAAATCCTACATAAAATAAAACGAAACTGAAACTAACCACGATTGAATAGATACGAAATATCGTTTTGTACTTGGTAGGCACATTGAGGCTAAAAGAAATGATCATATGTAATACGGCGATTATGATTACTGCTGGAACTTCTAATAAAAATGGCATATATACTCTCCTTATTTGTTTGGTCTTATTATAACCTATCTCTTTGAAATAGTTCAGAAAAATATACAGGATTGGGTCCTATTCTTTCAAATTAGAATCATTATTTTTATCAACTGATTAAAGGTTCAAATAATCTTAAAATGATTTTATAAATACGATTTCATTTCTGCTTTAGTTATGGTACTTTTATTCAAAGGAGTTGTTTAATTATGAGTGTCACTATCAAGAGAAGTGTTGGAGCATTTAGCGCGATGAGTAATATTACAGTTGAGATGAACGATGTTGCTTTGGAAAAGCTTGCGCCAGGAGAATCTGTTACCTTCGAAATCCCGAAAGAAAAAGAATCTATCAAAATCAGCACTGCTTTTACGAGTAAAACATTTGGTGTAGAAGACGGAGAAACATTTGAAATAGTAAGAAATAATTTGATGTGGTCAGTTAGATTCTTAATCTGTATAGCTATAGTTGCTACTGCTTTAATCCCCTTATTTGGTGATTTCTCAATCATCCATCCAACTATTTATTTTCAACTTTTATTTATCTTAGGACTGGCTATTTTTGATATGTTTGTTCCAAAGTATTTAATTAGGAGCACGTCAGATATGTCTGAAAAAGAGCAACACTGGAATAGTTATTAATAATGATGGAGGTAGATTAAATGAGTATCAAAGTATATAGAAATACTGGCTTAATGGGTTCTGCCATGAAGTTGAAACTTAAAATAAACGAGAATTTTATAGAGAAAATCAAACCCCAAGAAGTATTGACAATCCAAATCCCCAGAGAACAAGTTACCTTTGGACTCAAAATCTTTCTTGAAAAGAAAAAAGATATTATAGTAAAAAATGGCGATGAGATTGTTATCACTCCGAAAAAGTACACAACTTATTTTTCCTGGTCCATAACGATTTTTACTTTCTTGTCTATAATTTTATTTAGTGCCCCTGTTAGATGGATTATACTTTTGCTTGTTTTCTTTTGTGGTGTTAGCATTCCCTATTTTTATGGGACTTATAATTTAACCGTAAATGGAGAATGTAAAACTTAGATTTATAATAAAAATAAATTGGGAGGCTAAAAGTGAGTATTACAATACATAGAAAGACTAAAACTCCGGGTTCTTCTTTCCTATTAAAACTTGAAATCAATAATCAACAGATTGAGAAAATACGTCCAAACCAAATGATTGAGCTTGATATTCCGGGACAAACCGCTACAGTTGCACTCAAGCAATTTGCTGTTAGGAACAAACCAATCACTATAGGAAATGATGATTTCTTAGAAATTACAGTGAAACCCAGTTTCAACTATTACTATTGGACATTGATTGTATCTTTCACCACTTTATTTTTTATTCTTAGTCTTAAATGGAGATTGATTTTAATCTTTTTTTTGTTACTTCAATCTTTAATAGTAGGATTTTTTTATAATTTTTACGAGTTGAAGATCATAAAAAAGCTTTGAAATGAATAAGTTCTATACTAAATTTTTGGAGGAAGTATAAGTGAGTATTACGATACATAGAAACACTGGACTCATGGGTTCAGGTGGATTAATGAAAATCAAGGTCAATGATAAAATAGAAAAACTCAAACTGGATAAACCGAACATCATCCATATAGAAGAAAACACAGCTACAATTGAATTAAAGGAATTGGGTACTCAAAGACAGATAGTCAATGTCAAAGACGGGGCTACGTTAGAAATTGTTACAAGAAAGTGGTACACACCTTTGATTTTTTCTATCATTACATTGATTATCATATTTAATTCTACATTTGGTGTAAGCAATTTTTGGAAATTCCTTCTGATTGTTATACCCGCTTTTTTCATTATGAACTATCTTTTCCCACCTTACAAATTATCCATTATTGAGGAGTAACTCATACAATATTTTATCTGTTCTATAATTGGAGGAGTACGAATGATTAAACGTCTCAAAAAACATAGAATTCTAAGCTTTATTCTTTTCATGATTCCACTGCTAGTATTATGGATCATATGGGGTAACACACATATTGAAACAAAGTGGTATCAGTTAATGGATGATGAACTACCAAATGATTTCGATAACTATACAATTGCTCAAGTATCTGATCTACACAATAAAAATTGGGGAAATAAACTGATCAGTGAATTAGAAACGGTCTATCCAGATATCATTGTAGTCACTGGAGACCTGATTGATTCAAGAAACACCGATGTTCCTGTTGCCGTTGAATTTATCGAGAGAGCTGCTCAGATTGCACCTGTCTATTTCGTTACGGGTAATCACGAGGCCAGAAGTGATCAGTACGAAGAACTGATTGAGGCTATTAATCAAACGGTCATACTCATGGATAATCGAAGATTCACCTTATCTTCCGGAGTTAGTGAGCTAACCCTTTTAGGAATAGAAGATCCTTCTTTTCCAGGAGCAGACCCAGAAAATGAGCTAGAAAACCTTACAGAAGATGTCGAAGGATTTAAAATTCTTCTATCTCATCGCCCTGAACTGTTTAATTTATACGTTAATCAAGATATCGACCTAGTCTTCAGCGGTCATGCTCATGGCGGTCAATTTAGAATTCCGTTCATCGGTGGTCTCATCGCTCCAAACCAAGGGCTTTTCCCAAAATATACTGAGGGTATTTATTCTGAAGAAGATACGAATATGATTGTTAGTAGAGGGCTTGGAAATAGCTTGTTCCCTTTTAGAGTCAACAATAAACCAGAACTCATTTTTCTAAGATTTTCAACGAATTAATTAATGAGACATTTGAGGAGTAATCTTATGAATTCAAAAATGGTTAAAAAAATCAGTTTGTTAGGTTATCTATTTCCCTATATATTTCTATCAATGTATGCTGATTTTACTTTTGGGAGTATGATGATGTATCTATTCATGCTTATCGCATTCGTCTTTCTAAGTTTATTCATAACGAAAAATGATCAGAGAGAACTTATCGTAAAAGGAAATATTGTCAGCTACTGTTCTTCCGCTTTATTGATTTTAACGAGCGGAATGCTTGAAAATCAATGGTATTTCAAACCTTTCTCAGCAATGGGACTTTTATTTTTCGTAACCACTATGATGGTTTTCATTCAGTTAATGTGTATCAAACTCTATTCGAAGAAAAGAGTCCACCAATGAAATTTTTCTATCGTTTTTATCTTGCGCTTGCGTGTTTTTTCTTTTTATCATTGTAAATTACTATAACGAATCAGGTCGATCTAGAGGCTCTTTTAATGGCATTTGCCTTCTAATCATGACTTTAAGCGGGTGGTTCATGCTAATCAGCAATGATAATAAGTAGCTACCTTTTGCAATTGCCGTTCAATTAAGTTTTAATGACTGTATAGTAGTCTAGAAAGGATGAGTTCATGAGCGTTACGATCATAAGAAAGACCGGCCTATTGGGTTCTGGAGGATTTATTACACTCAAAATTGAAGGACAACAAGACAAAAAAGTCGCAGGTCCATCAACTGAATTGAATTTAAATAGTGACCAAGCGACAATCCAAGCAAAACTATTTGGCTCTAAAAGTAACTTACTACCTGTTAAAGATGGTCAGAAAGTTGAGATCAGTACTCGCTTTTGGACGTTAATTAGTTTGATCTTAGTTATGATTTCTTTCAGTATTTCCAGTCAAATTCTCCCTTCTGGGTATATCTTTTTCTCCAGAATTGTATTGATAGTTATTTTTTCACTTGTTTATTTGATTTTTCCAGTCTATCGATTAAGATTACTACCTGTCATCCCAAATTCTAATTGACGCAATAAAACCATCCTGTCTTAGTATGACAGAATGGTTTTATTTGCAGTTTCGAAGACTTTATCTGAAAATTTAATGAACGCTTCATCTTCTAATGATGTGTTAGTCTCCGCTGAAATGATTATTTCTAAGTTTTTGTATCCTTTGAATGAAATACTGCTAGCTTGAAAATTCCCTGTCTGTATTAAAAATTCATTATCCTGTTGTTCCGTTGTGTCACTCATATCAAATACCTCGTCATGGTAAATCATATTTATAGAAATAAAATTAGAACGTTCACTATTTTCTAAATATACTATTCTTAAAGCTGGGTCTTCTAGAAATTCTTCATCTCCCTCAATTGGAATAGATTTATTATCTGTATCATTTTGTTTTTCGTCTAGTATTCTGAAGTTATGAGCATCTTTTATGGCTATAATTTTCAAATCATCTATTGTGAGCTGTTCTTTCAACAATTGAAAAAGTTCTTCGTATTCCTTATATGTATAGAGTTCTTCCTTTACTTCAACTTCTTCTTTCGCTTCTCCTATTTCTTCCACCTGTTCTGTTTCTGGCTCAGCTTCTACGGTTTCTTTAAGACTTGAACATCCGGCAATTAAAAACAATAGTAATAAGGTTGACCACCTTGTTTTTTTCAAATAGACTCCTCCATCCATCTTTTATAAATAAGATTATACTTCTTTATGTATTTAATAGATATATAAATTGTTACCGCTTTATTCATTATCCAAATAGAAAAGACCCTCATCAAATTTTCTGTTTGATGAGGATCCTACTATTTTTTTAAACTTTAAATAGACTCACTTTGCTTTGTAGTTCTTGTGCCATTTCTGCCAAGTCATTAGAAGCGGCTGTGATTTCTTCCATTGAAGCGTTTTGTTCTTCTGTAGATGATGCAACATCTTCTACTTTAGTGGAAATATCTTCGATTGCACCAGTTACTTCATTGATCATCGATTCTAGTTCTGAAGAATGATTCGCAACAACGGTTCCCTCTTTTTCAGCGGAACTGGATTCCTGGTTTAATCGGTTAATATAATTGGTCAATTTTTCAAATACTTTTCCAGCTTGTTGAACACTTTCTTCCCCGTGAATAACTGCTTCATCGGCTTCTTTCATAGAAAGAGAAGATTTTGAAATATTTCCTTGGATTTCGCTGATAATGGACTCAATTTGTTTTGTAGCGTTGGCAGATTTCTCCGCAAGGTTTCTAATTTCCTCTGCTACTACAGCAAACCCTTTTCCTTGTTCACCTGCACGTGCCGCTTCGATTGCCGCGTTTAATGCTAGTAAATTCGTTTGTTCTGAAATTTCATTTATAAACGAAACGATTTTCTCAACTTCTACTGATTGTGTGCTCAATACTTTTACGTAAGAAGAAGTTTGATCCGTTTTCTCTTTTATGGTGTGCATATCTGCAACAGAGTCTTGAATGATGCTCTCTCCACTAGTCACGTTCTGCTGAACAGATTGTACTGAAGTATGAATCACTTTAATCCGTTTAGACATATTCGCGATATTTTGTATAATGTTAGAAATTGTCTGGTTCACTTTACTCGTTTTCTCAGATTGAGTCGTTGTTGTATCGGCCATTGAATTCATTGATTCTGTAATAACCTCTGTCGCTTTTGAAGATTCAGAAGAACTCGCAAGCAATTCTTCAGACGAAGCAGCTACTGAATTGGCTTGCTCATCAACATGACGTAACAAATTAGCGAGCTGCGCTCTCATAATATTGAAGCTTTCTCCAATATGGCCAATTTCATCGTAATAGGTGACATTGACTTCCTTAGTAAAGTCTCCTTGACCACCTTGCTCCAAAACATTCGAAACTTCCGCAAAACGTCTTTTTAGTCGCTTATTGAATAGTGACAAGATAATAATAAATACGATAACTGCAAGAATCATTACAATAAGTAACACTGAAAAAATAGACCAAATTGAATCATTGATCATTTGTTGAGAAACGCCGACGAACCACATACCTACTATGCTACCCGAAGCATCATAGATTGGCTCATAAGCGGTCTGGTTCTTTTCTCCGGCAACTTCTGCCGTTCCAATATACATTTCTTCATTTTCTAAAACAGCTGTGACCACTTCTTCTGAAGCTACTGTCCCGACTACACGCTGGCCATCTCTTTCAACCGTTGTCGCCACCCTTGTGTCTCCTAAAAAGATTGTGGATGGACCATTAGTGATTTCTGTTATTCTATCTACCATTTCGTCGTTCACTAACTCGGATCCTTTATATAATCCACCATCATACACTGACCAATCCCCTGGATACCAGTAATCTAGTACCTCTTCCGTCAACTTCAAATCTGTCTGTGCTTTTTCGCTAGTCATTTCCTGAATCGTTTCAGTCGTTTTAACATAAATGGTCAACCCTAGACTGATAAATACTACTGCAAATAATACCGCAATAATGATACTCATTTGAGTCGTTAATCTAAGCCCTTGCTTTTTCAATACACATTCCCTCAACTTTATCCTTATTTTTTCTCTCCAGAAATATCATTATCGGAATAATGTCATCTAGATAAAGAGAATGAAGAAAGAATTTTAACTATTAAGGAAAGTCAGTTTAATTTCCGACACATTTTATCATTAAATACACTTTAGACGATAGAAAGACCTTCGAATATGGATCGAAGGTCTTTCTATTATTGTATTAAAACCATCAAAGATTGATTGTTCTCACATATTTTTTTCTCTAAATGCTGCGCGATCTTCTCTTTCTTTTTTTGTACGTTGTAGCTTGAGTTTTGCTAGATACTCTACTACTTCTTTCGGTTTACGAATATCGAACAACTCAATGGGTTCTGGACCTCTCATCGTTTCTCTTTCGATGAACAATTGTCCTTCTTCATTAACTTTTTCTTTCCATCTTACTAAGCGGATCATGCCTTCTGAAAGCTCTAACGCCGTAATGCTTGCAGGATAGATGCCGCACCCCGTATTGAAATAGGGACGGTCATTATTTTTAGGAAACTTGAATCGATGAGTATGCCCACAAATCAGCATTCTTCTATTCTTTTGAATCCATTTACTATAATTCCGTTCAATTTTATGTCGTTTATTGACATTTTTGATAGGACTTGCCGGGTTCCTGATTCCGAAACGGTGCAAGAAACGCCAGAAGAATTTCAATGATAACATGGTAAAAAACCAAAATTGATCATTTGGTGCATCACCTTGATGACCATGTAAGACAAATATTTCCTGACTCGTCTGACGATGCTTCAAAACGAGCGCCTCTATTGGCTTTAAGCCTTTCATAAAATCAAAATATTCTTCTGTATATTCATCATAATTAACATAGAAGTTCTTTTCTACATACTTTTCATTTCGCAAAAAGAGGTCGTGATTACCATAAATTCGAATATAGCGATCTTCATCATAAAACTTTTTGATCATTTCATATACACCGACGTAAGCATTTTTGATGTGTTCAAATTTAGAATACTCTAAAAGTTCTTCTCCATCACCTACTTCTACAAACGTATACTCACTTTCATAATATTCGTTTAATGCATGTGTAAACAAGTTCTGACTTCTCAGGAACTCATCTGACACGCTACCATCGCCTCTATGGGCATCACTCATAAAAACGATACGAGAGTGATCGTCAAAATACATTTGTTTGGCATTCTGATAAGCTTCTGTCAACCTTCTGTCTGTAAACATCCTATTATTCTCCTATTAAACCTTATTTCTCTTATCCCTAGTATACGGTATGCAGGTTGGATTAATAAAGCAATTACTCGTGAGAACTCAAAACAAACCTGTAAAGAACTGTATGCAACAAAAAAATCACCAACAACTATTTAGTCGTTGGTGATTTTGAGAATTATTTGAAATTTGCTTTAATCTTGGATAAAGTCTCTTTGAACTGTGCAAGTTCCGCTTCACTGATCCCTTGAGTAATGGTTTCTTCAAGTTTTTCGACATACGGTCTGAATGCATTGATTTGTTCAATCGCTTTTTCTGTTAAAACAATTTCCTTTAAACGCTTATCTGGCTGCGTGCCTTTTCTTTCATCTATATAACCATTATTTTTCAAGCGTTTAACTAAATTACTTGTTGTAGATTTACGAATGGAGAATTCTTTTTCGATATCCTTTTGAAAAATGGGCTTGTGTTGATTTTCATACAAGAAACTCAACGTCCATGCTTGCATTCGGTGCATCTCTTCGAAATCTTTTCCGGCTTTTTCCTTTTCGATAAAGCGTACAAATAAGATCGATAACTCTCTTAATTCATATCCAATCGTACCATGAGGGTCCATGCTGACTCATCCTCTCTTAACCATGCCCACTTAACGCTGTAGGTTAAATCAAGTTATAAGATCATTTTTCAAATTGACTGTTATAAAGATCAGAGTAGAATCCTTGAGCTTGCATCAACGCTTCGTGGTTACCACTTTCGATGATGGCACCGTCTTTCATAACAAGAATCGTATCTGCATTTTGGATCGTAGATAAACGGTGGGCAATAACAAATGATGTTCTGCCTTCCATTAATTTATCCATTGCAGCTTGAATTAGTTCTTCTGTTCTTGTATCTACTGAACTGGTTGCTTCATCCAAAATTAACATTGGAGAATCTTTCAGTAATGCTCGAGCAATCGTCATCAATTGTTTTTGACCAACTGAAAGTGAAACAGTATCGTTCAAGACTGTGTCGTAACCTTCAGGAAGTGTTTTGATAAAGTGATCTACACCGACAGCCACACAAGCATCTATCACTTGTTGATCTGAGATGTTTTTCTGGTTATAGATCAAGTTTTCTTTGACGGTTCCTTCGAACAACCAAGTATCTTGTAAAACCATACAGAACTGCTCATGAATTTCTTCACGAGTCATCTCTGCAATATCTTCATGATCAATGAGTATTCTACCTTCCGTTACTTCATAGAATTTCATCAGTAAGTTAACGATGGTTGTTTTACCCGCACCTGTTGGTCCAACAATAGCAATTTTTTGACCAGGTAAAGCTTCTGTAGAGAAATCATCAATAATCGTTTTAGAAGGATCATATCCAAAGCTGACATGGTCGAACTCAACGTGTCCAGTTGTTTTACTCGTGATTTTTTGAGTTTTACCTGCTTCGTTTTGCATTTCATCTTCATTTAAGAATTCAAATACTCGACCCATTGCAGCATTCGCTTGTTGTAGACCAGTGAATGCTTGTGCCATTTGACCAAGTGGTTGAGAGAACAATCTAACATATACAGTGAAAGCTACAATCACACCAAAAGTGATTGATCCTTGAATCACTAGGATCGCACCGACGATACAAACCACTACGTATCCAAAGTTCCCGATGAATCCCATTAAGGGTTGCATCATCCCAGAAAGAAACTGAGCTTTCCAAACGCTTGAATAAAGATCTGAATTCATTTCGTCAAAATCTTCGACTGATTGATCTTTTGCATTGTAAGAGTAAATTGTATTGTGCCCAGTATAAGCTTCTTCGACAAATCCATTAACTTTAGCCAATTTGCTTTGCTGACCTTTAAAGTGAATTTGAGATTTCTTGATTAAAAATGTCAAAATCACGAAACCAAGCATTACAGAGGCAATGGCTGAAAAACTCATGATGAGATTTGTTTTCAGCATCATAAACAGACATCCGATAAACAAGACAACTGAACTGACGAGCGTTCCAAGACTTTGATTCAGTGATTGTCCAACTGTATCCAAGTCATTAGTTACACGACTTAAAATATCTCCTTGACTATTAGAGTCAAAATATTTAAGCGGTAATTTATTGATTTTGATCGAGATTTCTTCTCTCAAGCGTTTCGAGAATTTTTGAGTGATCGTTGCTACAATGAAGCCTTGTCCATAAGTTAAGGCACTACCGATCAAGTACAAAATCACCAAAGTGATCCCAATACGGTTGATTTGCGCGATATCGATCTGTGTTCCAATACCTTGAACAACAATATCTGTAATTTCACTTAAGCGGTCAGGTCCGATAATAACTGTAACACTACCGAATGCTGCAAAGATGATCGATAACAAGAATGGAATCTTGTATTGTCCAGCATAGATATTTACATTCGCTAGTATTTCTTTCAAACTATAGTTTTGATCTTTTTTTGTATTATCCATTATTCAGTTCCTCCTTGGAAAGTTGAGAATAGGCAATCTCTTGATACACTTTATTACTTTCCAACAGTTCTTTGTGCGTTCCTTGACCAACGACTCTTCCTTCCTCTAAAACAAGGATCTGATCTGCATCCATAATCGTACTGATTCTTTGCGCAACGATCAGTTTAGTCGTTTCGGCCATTTGTTCAGACAGGTTGTGTCTCAATTTTCTATCTGTTTTGTAATCTAAAGCAGAAAATGAATCATCAAAGATTAGAATTTCAGCTTTTCTAGCAATCGCACGTGCAATAGATAGACGTTGTTTTTGTCCACCAGAGAAGTTACTTCCCGCCTGTGCAACACGACTTTCTAACTGGTCTTCTTTTCCAAGGACAAACTCTTTTGCTTCTGCGAGTTCTAGTGCTTTATAAATTTCCGAATCATCTTCAGGTAATTTAGAACTATGTCCAAAGTTCATGTTCGAACGAATCGTTCCACTGAATAAAAATGGATTCTGAGGAATATAGGCAATTTTTTCATTTAAATCTTGGTGGCTATAGGATTTGATGTCTTGTCCATCAATCAGAATCTGACCCTCTGTTACATCGTAGAATCTTGGGATTAAGCCAATAATGGTACTTTTACCACTACCTGTTGAACCGATAAAAGCAACAGTATCTCCTGCATTAGCTGTGAAGTTGATGTCTTTAATCACAGGTTCGGAAGCATTTGGATAAGCAAACGTCACGTTTTTAAATGAGACTGTTCCTTTTCCGTTAGCTGCTTGTTCACTCTCTCTAGCAAACTTGATTGTAGAGTCTAGTTCCAACACTTCATTGATTCGTTTTGCTGAAACAAGTGCTCTTGGTAGAATCAAGAAGACAATCGTCATTAACATAAATCCTAAAACAACTTGGAAAGCATAAGAAGAAAATACGACCATATCACTAAATAATGTGATTCTGTCTTCTAGCCCTGCTGCATCAATCAAATGTGCACCAATCCAGTAAACCGATAAAGCTAATCCACTTGAAATGATAGACATTCCGGGATTCATGATGGCTAACATTCTACTTGTAAACAAGTTCACGTTTGTTAGTTCTTCATTCGCATCCATTGATTTACCGTTTTGGTAACCTTCAGCGTTATAGGCTCTAACTACACGAATACCTTGTAAGTTCTCACGAGTCAGACTATTCAATCTATCTGTCAAAGATTGGATTCGGCCAAATTTTGGCTGAACGAATACTAGAATTGTACTCAGCATGATTAGTAAAGCTAATACCGCTACACCAGTTGCCGCAGTCCATTGCCAGTTTTTATCTGCAATCTTCGTAATCGCCCAGATAGCTGTAATCGGTCCTTTGATAACCACTTGTAGTCCAACTGCAATAACGAGCTGAATTTGCGTGATATCATTTGTTGTTCGTGTAATCAAACTAGGAATGGAAAACTGTTTGATTTCTCCAGGTGTATAGTCCATGACACTATTGAAGACTTGTCCACGAATTCTTTGCGTTACGCCTGCCGCAACTCTTGACGCGATGTACCCAACGATAATAGAGGCCACTAAACTTAGTAAAGACAGTGTGACCATGATCGATCCTGGTGAGAAAATGTCAGAAACCGTTGTTCCTGGTGTTTGTAGTCTTGTAGTGATATCAGCCAAGTAATCAGGAATTTTCAACTCCAACCACACTTGAACCATGATGAAAAGAACACTGAGAATAATCCCGATTCTTTCTTTTGTATTTGCTTTTCTTAATAGTTTTAACATATCGTCCTCCGTCTAGCAGTAAGCGTCTTTGCATTCTTCTAAGACTCAAGTAGCGTCTTAAAAATCGTACTCTTCCTTTCAATGAATATAGGCTATTTTTTTCGCTTACCGAAATATAGTTACCGTGCTAACTATATTATCCTTACTTTTAGTAAATGTCAATGTGAAATTCATGAATATTCTGTGCCCTCGGCTCTATGAAATCCTTTTCGTATCAAGGATTATAACGCCTGAAATCTATATCTTCAATGTTGTTGACGTTTGCAGTTTCTTTTAAAAAAATGTTTTGTAGATTAAATCGTTTTCTTTTATAAATAGAGTATAACTTACTCTGTAAAAATCATTTTGAGAAACTATTTATAGATCCTGTGTTATATTTAATTTCGGCTGTGATACACTTAATATAAAGCGATTTATTACGATATTGACTATATTATAAAGATTCATGCGAACAACAATATGATCATCGTTTTTAACCTATTATTTGCCCTTATTCTGACTGCTTTATTTAAAGGAGATAAACTATGACCGTAAAATCAAAAAATAAAATCTGGTTATTTGCTATTGTTGGTTGGATTATATTTTATTATAGTTGGCTTATGATTTGGCCAAATGATGCATCTGTTCGGGGTGTTGGTAGTAATGTCCTATCCTTGATTGGTACTTTTATACCTGTTATTTGGATAGTCGATTCATTTAAATATACACAATTAGAGAAAAATAAACGGTATTGGCAGTTGCTATTGCTCGCTTCCATCAGTTATTTACTTGCAGAGTTCAGTTGGACTTTGGTAGATACAGTTTTACCAGGAGAACCAAGTTTCCCAGGTATTTATGATATTTTCTATACCATTTCTGGTATTTGTTATTTTCTTGCTTTTTTTTGGCGTATTATAACTTATGCTAAGAAATCTTTGATCTTAAAATTTCTATTTGATATTTTAGTGATCCTATCTGTTTCATTGACATTCAGTTGGTATTATATCCTTGGACCGATAGTCTCTCAAACGTCTGATTCCATACTCGCTTCCGTCTTAGTAGCCTTATTTTATCTTGTAGGAGATATCGTATTAATTCTTTGTGTATCAATATTTTATTTTGGTGGCGAATATTTTTATCAAAAAAAGGCACTTTTCTTCATTGTATTAGCCATTTGTATACAAGTATTTTCAATCGCTATGTACTTTCTTGACAGTGCACAGGCTGCTTATTTATCTGGAAGCTGGTTTGATCCGCTCTTCATTTTACCTGTTTTACTGATTGGGTATACATCATTACTTGAGGGAGAGTGCGATATGCAAGAAATTCCTGAATTGACAGAAACTGAAGGTGTTGCTACATCCATCCCTCGACTGATCTTGCCGTATACATTTGTTGTGATTTTATTTATTTTTATGATCAATCACTCTAGCGGACTAGATGTTATTAGTATTGGTTCAGGTATTTCCATTGTTCTTGTTATCCTTAGGCAATTTGTCGTAATTTTCGAAAATAGAAATCTAGTTAAACAATATTATGATAAAGCTGAAGAGCTCGAAATCAGTGAAGAGCGCTATCGATCGCTATTTGAATACCATCCAGATTCTGTATTTTCACTCGACTTGAAAGGAAAAATCGAAAGTACGAATCCTGTTGGTGCTTCTCTTTTAGGTAAAGATCAAAGCAATTTGATTGGTACTCCAATCACTGATTATATTGATTCCCAACAACTAAAACAGGCTCGAGAAAATATTATGAAAATAAACGAAGGTTGGATTAATAGTCATGAATTTCCATTCCAAAATAATCATGGGAAAAAGCTTTGGATTCATATGACCCACATCCCTATCTTAGTTAAAAGTAAGCTTGTTGGTAGTTTTGGTGTGGGAAGAGATATCACTGAGCACAAACTAGATCAAGAAAAAATTCATTTCTACGCGTATCATGATCATCTAACTGGCCTGGCTAATCGAAGATCCTTTGAAAGTAACTTGCAAGAAACCGTAGTTCTTTCAAAGACGAATAAAACACAGTTTGCACTATTATTTCTCGATTTGGATAAATTCAAAGAAATCAACGATTATTATGGTCATGCGTTTGGTGATGAGTTATTAATTTCTATTGCTAAAAGAATACAAGAATTCACAGAAGAAGATGACATTGCGGCAAGACTTGGCGGAGATGAATTTACGGTTCTTATAAAAAATATCTCCGCATACCTTGTTACAGCAAAGATACAATCCTTGCGAGAACTATTAAGTGAACCTCATATGATCAATGGACATTCTCTGACCTGTGCTGCTAGTATCGGTTTCGCCTATTATCCAGTTGATGGGTTAACCGCAACTGAACTACTCAGTAGAGCGGACAATGCAATGTACCGAGTCAAAAGAAGTGGACAGCACTTTAAATAAACCAGTTAAAAAGCAGTAAGTTAAACCATTTCGGTCGATAACTTACTGCTTTTTTTGATTTAAAGTGCCTTAGACCATTCTTTAGCGAGCACTTCTACTGAAGCATATCGATTATTTCTATAAAAAGTACTGCTAGCATATCTATTCATTCCATGGTATTCTACTATAAGCCAATAGAATAGACAGTTCGTAACCATCCTGTCGGAAAACAAAACTAGGGAAGCAATAGCATAAGACTATTGCCTATTTTAACGTCCTAGCATACTCATGCATTGGACGTTTTTTGTTGTCTACTATCTTATTTAAGATACTAGCAACGCAAATTTATTGGAGGTGATTAATATGAAAGAGACTACTCGACAGTCATTCAATACCCGTAAACTGACCATTTCAGCACTTGTTATTGCGCTTTATATCGTCGCTATGGCTTCTACTGCATCGATATCTTTTGGAGCGTATCAAATTCGAATCGCAACCAGTCTTTACGCTCTTTCTTATTTATTCCCTTTTCTTGTTCTTCCACTTGGTTTGGCAAACGCATTTTCAAACTTCTTCCTTGGCGGATTAGGATCCATCGATGTGATTGGAGGATTAGTCATTGGAATACTTGTTTCCGGTTCAATCGTATTCATTAGACGATTCGCTTTACCACGTTGGTTGATTGCTATTCCGATTATCTTTTTAATTGGTTTGGGTATTCCTAGTTACTTGAGCGCGTTGCTTGGCGTCCCTTACTGGGCACTCGTAACTAATCTCGTGATTGGTCAAATCATTCCAGGTATCATTGGTGTGTTACTCGTTCAAGCGCTTGAAAAACCACTTAAAGCTAGAAAGGTGATTCTATGACGGGACGTAATGCAGCAGAACTGACTGGTGTCTCTCACTTAGGCAATCAGGACGTTAAATATAGTATGGACTATGCGCCAGAAGTACTAGAAAGCTTTGATAATAAGCATCCTAACAATGACTACTTTGTGAAATTTAACTGCCCGGAGTTCACAAGTCTTTGTCCCATCACTGGACAACCTGACTTTGCGACAATCTATATCTCTTATGTACCCGGTGAAAAAATGGTTGAAAGTAAGTCTTTAAAACTCTATTTATTTAGTTTCAGAAATCATGGAGATTTCCACGAGGACTGTATGAATATCATTATGAAAGATTTGATTAAGCTTATGGATCCAAAGTATATCGAAGTCTGGGGTAAATTCACTCCTCGCGGTGGTATTTCAATCGATCCATACTGTAACTACGGAAAACCTGGTACGCGCTGGGAAGACATAGCTTGGAACCGTTTGGCGAATCACGATATGTATCCAGAAACGATTGATAATCGTTAAAATTTAAAATGACCAAGAAAGAGCAATAGTAACGAGTTTATACTCAATCACTATTGCTCTTTTTCAAACTTTAAAATAACTAAGAAAATTGATTGATTCAATAAAACCTACATAAAATCAGCTTCTAAATAAAAGACTAGCATTAATAAGTTATCTTCAAATAGTTCTTTTTGCCTTTAAATTCTTCTTTATATAGACAATTAAAAACCCAATCATCAATCTACTAGTATATTCATATTTACATTTGACTTGTTGACTACAAAATATACAGACAATGGATTGAAAATTATTAATCTATCTTCGTCTTCATAAAAATTAGTTACATCGTCCTTTTTCAATTCTACTATATAGTTTTTAAAGTCTATGTAAATATAGTCATCCATAATTTCACAAGTATAACTACCATGGTAAAAGTCTTTATTATATTCAATTTTAGCTTTCAACCTTGGTATAAATTTAGATTTTTTAATGTTTAAAATGTATAAGCTTATAAAAGCCAAGGAAGATATAAAAGTGAATAAAAAACTTTTCGTTATAATAAATGATACACTTGAGAATATCATAGCGTATATAAATAGAGTATATATAATTTCTCTATTAGTTATTTTATTCTTTAAAATTACACTTTCAGCTACAAATATGTCTGTGTCATCTACCCTGAATGAAAATTTCATTATATAGTATCCCCATTTCTTTTTTGACCTCTGTCCTCTAAAATATCTACAATATACTCTGTTTCCTCAGAAGACAAATTTAAAAATTCCTTTTTGACAATGAAATAAGTTACGGAGTTTCCAAAAAGTATATAAAAATTCTTTTTGTCTTGTTTAATATCAGTGATAGATGACCAGTAAACAGAGTATGATACCTTTGGGTAATTCAATTTAAGCACATCTTTTTGAACTATTACACTTGCTGAAATAATTTCTTTTTTATTCCTGTGAAGCTTTATTGTATTCTTTAACTGTAAATAATAACCAAAAAAATACATATATAAATACATCAACAACCAAATTAATAATAAAGAGATTATATACTTAGATTGCCTTAAATCTGGAGCAAACAAATAACATGCCGCAATTAAAAATGACGCCATAACAAAGCTATTGATTTTTTTTACTCGCTTTTTTTCATTAATAAATTTACTAGCTAATCTTTCTGATAGATACATATCTTCGAAACTTAAATGATACTTTCCTTGCATATTAAAACTCTCCTTAAAAAAACCTTAGTATACTTTTATCAATCATTTATATAACTACCCTTTAGAAGTCGGGTTTAAAATAGATAATCTATCTAAATTAACTTAATTAGAATTTTTCAATTTATTTCTAGTAGTTGATAAAGTCCATATAATTGTGTAAAAAGAAAGGCCATATGATCGC
>NZ_JAYXKP010000020.1:0-447 GCF_036039175.1 Marinilactibacillus sp. XAAS-LB27
CTCATATATCATACCATGTTGTTGTTTCGATGTCAACAACTTTTTCACAAGTTGTTTTTGATCAATTTGTTTGATCAAGTCGACGTCTTTATCAGCAACCTATATATCATACCACGCTGTTACCATAGTGTCAACAGCTCTTTTGAAAAAGCTTTTGCTTTTTCAATACCGGCGGCCGGAGTCGAACCGGCACGCCCTAACGGGCACTGGATTTTGAGTCCAGCGCGTCTACCAATTCCGCCACGCCGGCCTGTTAAGTCTGTTTAACTGTTAGACAAGGCGGTAACCGGATTTGAACCGGTGATGAAGGTTTTGCAGACCTCTGCCTTACCACTTGGCTATACCGCCATACAATTTATTCATTTGGTATGAAACTGGGCTACCAGGATTCGAACCTGGGGGATGACGGGATCAAAACCCGCTGCCTTACCGCTTGGCTATAGCCCA
>NZ_JAYXKP010000021.1:0-403 GCF_036039175.1 Marinilactibacillus sp. XAAS-LB27
AGACAAGCTCTTGATTGAACGGGCGTCAGCTGACTTCATCAGTATCTCTGCTTTGATAAAGTTAGAGATAAAACAGTGTTCTTTTACGATCGGCGTTTCTGCAGTAAACGTTGATTCACAAGACTTACACTTGAACCGCTGTTTTTTCACTCTGAGATAGGTCGGATAAATACCAGACATCGGAAACGTTATTCTAGAGGTCTGAGTCCCATTTTTATAAATAGAAAAGTTCTTGTTTGGCGTCTGACATTTCTTACATTCCGTAGGAATATAAGTCAGTGTACAGTCTATAAACTTGCATTTCTTTTGTTTATGTAGGCCATAAGAAACACAGTTATCGTTAAAAATGATGTTTTTATCTTGAATATCTAGTACTTTTTGCATATCATTTGAAGTAGGCAAG